>JAICKR010000242.1 GCA_025927835.1 Jatrophihabitans sp.
CGTACGACGTCATCGACGCTGCAGCGCGGAGCGAGCTGCTGGCGCGCGACGCGGACAACGCGGTGTCGGTGATCCTGCCCGACCCCACGCCGGAGGGATACGAGGGCGCGGGCGAGACGCTGAGCAGGTGGGTCAGCGACGGGCTCTACGCCGCCGACCCGGAACCGGCGCTCTACGTCTACGAGCTGAGTGACGGTGCGCTCGCCACCCGCGGGCTGCTCGGCGCGGTCGAACTGCGGGCGCCGGAGGAGGGCGTGATCCTGCCGCACGAGAACACGATGGCCGGACCCGTTGCCGACCGCCTCGAAGTGATGACGGCGACCGACACCGACCTGGAACCGATCTATCTCGTCTACGAAGGAGGCGGCGCGGCGTCGCAGTTGTTGCGCACGGTTGAGGCGCAGCAGCCGATCGCGCAGGCGACGACGCCCGACGGCATCACGCATCGACTCTGGGCGGTGACGGACGCGGAGGCGCTGCGGACGGTGGCAGCGGATCTCGCCGGCCGCCGCGCGCTGATCGCCGACGGGCATCACCGCTACGCCACCTATCAGGAGCGGCAGCGCCGCCGGAACGCCAGCGAGGGCCGCGGCCCGTGGGACCGCGGCCTCGCGCTCGTCGTCGACTCGTCCGAGTACGGCCCGCAAGTACATGCCATTCACCGGGTCATCGCCAACCTGGCGCTGGCCGACGCGGTGCGCGCACTGGCGGGCTGGGCCACGGTCGAGCAGACCAGCGAGCCAGGCGAGGCCGCACTGGACACACTTGCCGACCGCACCGGGTTCGCCGCGGTGCTCACCGACGGCGAAACCTCGTACGTGCTCACCGACCTCGACGGCAAACTCGCCGGCGCTGCCACGACACCGGACGATGTCGCCGCGCTGAGCGAACTCGACGTCACGGTCGCGCACCGCGCACTGGTCGAGCACGTGTGGCGGCTGACCGACGACGTCGACACGGTCGGATACGCGCACAACATCGACGACGCGGTGCGGGATGCCCGCGCACACGGCGGGTTCGCCCTGTTGCTGCGGCCCACGCCGGTCTCCGCGGTCGCCGCGGTGGCAGCGGCCGGGGCGCGGATGCCGCGCAAGTCGACGCTGTTCACGCCGAAGCCGGCGTCCGGCTTGGTGATGCGGCGCCTCGTCGACCAGGTTTGACGAGCCGGATGCTCTCGACCTCGACGGCGTAGCGACTGGCAGGACCGGCCGGTGTCCGCCAGAACCGGCGGTGCAGGCTGCCGACGAGTTCGAGCTCATCGCCTGGGTCGGCCTTCGCCAGCGTGCGGTGCGGGCGCACGCGCACGGTCGTGCACTCGATGCTGTCGACGCGGGCCCGGTCACCCGCCGGGCGGGTGACCGTGATCCGGAAGACGGCGAGCACGTCGCCGCTCGGCAGATCGCGGAAGGTCGGGCTGGCAGCGAGCCGGCCGCGGAGGAACACCTCGTTGTCCGGGCGGGAGTCGGCGGATCGGGTCATGCCGACATGCTGCGGCGTGCCGGTGACCGATCAGGCGCGCCAGGACGTCCCTGTGGACGCGGGCGCGGCTGTGGACGGATCACGGGCCGGCGGTCGGGGTGATGTGCTAGCGGGCGCACCGCTCAGAGCAGCGCGGCGGCCCGCTCGGCGGCGTCGAGCTCTCCCTCGGGATCCTGGCCGGCCGAGGCCGCGAACCACGCGGCGGCCTCCTCGGTGCGACCGGCTGCCTCGAGCGCGTCGGCGTAGGCGTACCAGAGTCGCGCGGCGCCCGGCTTCGGCCGGTCCCGATCGAGCCCGCCGCGCGCCAAGACGGCCAGTGCGGCATCGAGCTGACCGATGTCGCGCCGCGCTCCGGCAACGACGATCAGCAACTCGGCGTGCGTCTGCGGGTCGAGCCGGCGCACGTCGGGGTCGCTGAGCACCCGCGCCGCCTGCTCGGGCCGGCCGAGCGCTCGCTCGACGTCGGCGATGAGCGGGAGCAGATGCGGATCGCCGGCCATGCGCCGGGCCGCGCGAAGCTCGGCGAGCGCCTCGGCCCACTCACCTGCGTGGTAGGCGGCCACACCGACGGCCTCGCGCACCGCGGCGACGCGGGCTGCCCGCGCGCGTGCCGCCCGAGCATGCGCCAGGGCGCGTGCCGGGTCGGAGTCGAGCGCCAGTCCGGCCGCGACGAGGTGCTTGGCGACGGCATCGGCGTTCGGCTTGCTCAGCGAGCGAAGTTCCTGGCGGATGCTGCGATCGAGCAACTGCGGATCGGCATCCTCCGGCACCGGTACTCCGCCGTCGCCGCGTGGCACGTCGGGCAGCGGCTCTGCGCTGCGCGGGGCGCGCCGATCGTCGCGGCGCCCCCGAGCCGACCCGGCCGGGCGCGCGTTTCGGCGCTGACCGTCGCCCTTCGCTGAGGTGCGACGGGGCTGACCGTCCCGTGGTGGTCTGGTCATCGTCGATTCGCCTTTCCCGGCAACGCCGAAATGCGACGAGGGCCGTTCGGCGAACCGAACGACCCTCGTCAGCAAAGAATGTCCGGCGACGTCCTACTCTCCCACGCAGTGGCCCGCGCAGTACCATCGGCGCTGAGAGGCTTAGCTTCCGGGTTCGGGATGGGACCGGGCGTTTCCCTCTCGCTATGGTCGCCGAAACTCTATGGAGATATGGTCCGCACCGTCTTCGAACAGACGGGGACCGTACCTCGGGAACCGCACAGTGGACGCGTAGCAATCTGCCGGCCGAAGCCGGCAAAAGTTTAGGTATGTGGCAAGTCCTCGGCCTATTAGTACCGGTCAGCTGCACGTGTTACCACGCTTCCACTTCCGGCCTATCAACCCGGTGGTCTAGCCGGGGGCCTTACTCCATGAAGGATGGGAG
>JAICKR010000143.1 GCA_025927835.1 Jatrophihabitans sp.
AACGTCGTGAGACAGTTCGGTCCCTATCCGCCGCGCGCGCAGGAGACTTGAGAAGAGCTGTCCCTAGTACGAGAGGACCGGGACGGACGAACCTCTGGTGTGCCAGTTGTACTGCCAAGTGCACTGCTGGTTAGCTACGTTCGGCAGGGATAACCGCTGAAAGCATCTAAGCGGGAAGCTCGCTTCAAGATGAGGTCTCCCACAGGGTTAACCTGGTAAGGCCCCCTGCTAGATCACAGGGTTGATAGGCCGGAGGTGGAAGTGCGGCAACGCATGCAGCCGACCGGTACTAATAGGCCGAGGGCTTGACCACAAAGTAACTCGCGTCCACTGAGTAGTTCCTGAGATACGGTCGGAATTCCGATTGACATCTCAATAGAGTTACGGCGGTCATAGCGAAGGGGAAACGCCCGGTCCCATTCCGAACCCGGAAGCTAAGCCCTTCAGCGCCGATGGTACTGCGCGGGCCACCGCGTGGGAGAGTAGGACGCCGCCGGACATACTTTGGTTGAGGGCCACCCGTTCGCGGGTGGCCCTCAACGCGTTTTTGGTTGAGCTAGGAGACGAGACGCCGTGGAGCAAGGTGGTCGACGCGACGACGGCGGCGGTCGGCGTCAACGGCCCGAACGGGAGTCGACTCGCGACAGTTCACGCCGGCCAACGCGCGGTCGGCCCGATCGTGGCGGTGCTCGCGGGGGTCCCAGCGGGAGTGGCGCGCCGCGCGAGGGCGGTCGCCGCGACGACGCCGGCAACCGGACCGGCGGCCAAGATCGCGCCCGCCAGAGCGGCACGAGGCCCGAGCGTCCCAACCCGGATCGCAGCGGCGGCGATCGCACGAACAGAACTCGCACTGGCCCAGCTCCCGAGCGGGCAGGCCGGCCGGCCCGAGATCCCGCGACGACCGGCGAGAATCGACAACGCCGGCCGGCGCCGCGGCGAGACGGTCGGTCGGGGTCTGACGGCGAACGCGGTGCCCAAGCGCGTGGTGCCCAAGCGCGCGGTGCCCAAGCGCGTGGTGCCCAAGCGCGTGCTGCCCAACCGCGCGATGCGCAGGCGCGTGGTGGGCGGGCGCGTGATGACGGTCAGGGTGGCCGCCGCAGCGAAGCGGGCCGACCGCAGTCCGGCGGGCCGCGTCGTCCGCAACGGCCGGGCGACGAACAACGGCCGCGTCGGCTGCCGGAGGTTCCCGAGCCCGTCGTCGATGAGGACGTCACGGGGGCCGAGCTGCCACGAGACGCGCGGGCAGAACTGCGCACCGCTTCGAAGTCGGTTGCCGACTTGGTGGCGCGCCACCTGGTCATGGCGGGCCGGCTGATCGATGACGATCCACAAGTCGCCTACGAGCACGCGGCATTTGCTCGCCGCAAGTTGCCAAGGCTCGGCTGTGTCCGCGAGGCGGCAGGCTTGTGCGCCTACACGGTCGGCCGCTGGGCCGAGGCGCTCAACGACCTGCGCACGTACCAGCGGTTGACCGGATCTGTCGAGCACCTGCCCGTGATGGCCGATTGCGAGCGCGGACTCGGCCGGCCAGAACGCGCTCTTGCCATCGCCTCGAGCCCCGACGCCGCGCGCTTGGATGCCGGCGCCGCAGTCGAGATGCGGATTGTCGTCGCCGGGGCGCGCCGTGATCTGGGTCAGCTCGACGCCGCCGTCGTAGCGCTTCAAGGGCCGCAGCTGCGACCCGACCGTCGTGATCCTTGGTCCGCGCGCTTGTTCTACGTCTACGCTGACGCATTGCGCGCGGCGGGGCGCAGCGACGAGGCGCGCGAGTGGTTTGTTGCGGCGGCGGTCGCCGACCCCGACAGCCTCACCGATGCGGTCGAGCGCGTCGAGCAAATGGACCGAGACCAAGGCGAGCGGCCCAGCGCGCGGACCAGCCACACCGAACAGCCTCCGACGGCGCCAGCCGCGACAACGCCGGGCGACGGGGGCCAACTGCTGCTGATCTTCGAAGAGCCGCGCGACGTCTGACCCGGGCCGTTTACACAGTTTGCGAAGCCGGTTTCTTCTCCACAGCTCCCGCCCGACCCGGGCCGCATCACGTCGCCCGCTGCGAGGCTCAACGCATCGTCGAAGGAGGTCGTGAGCGGTGGTTGAGTCTGTGAACGAGGTGCGGCTCGTAGGTCGGCTGTCCGGCGAGCCCGTCGTGCGAACGTTGCCTAGCGGCGATGAGCTGACGGTGTGGCGGCTGGTGGTTGACCGCCACGTCGACAAGTCCGTCGCGGGCAAGTCGGGCGCTCGGTCGCCGAGCGTCGACACGATCGACTGCGTTGCGCATCGCCCGAACATTCAGCGTCTCGCCGAGCGCTGGTCGGCTGGCGACGCGCTGGAAGTGCACGGGGCGCTGCGTCGCCGGTTCTGGCGCGGCGGTGGGGGCACGGCGAGTCGGTGCGAGGTCGAAGTGACCGCCGCGAGGAGGGCGCGCGGCTGACCGCGTCGCCGTCCGCCGCGGCTAGCCTTCGAACCGAAACGCGCGCATCACCAGGCCAGAGCAGGGTTTGGGCAAGAAGAGGGTCGACTTGCGCGGCATCGCCTCGCCGGCCTCGGCGACGGCGACGATGCCCGCGAGTGGCGCTGGGTTCAGCAGCAGTGCGGTGCCGTCGGTGTGCGTCGCCAGCCGTAGCGCGGCGGCGGGTTCGTGCTCTGCCTCGACCTGCCCCGCGGTGTCGCTCACGCCCCACAGCTGCTCCATCAGCAGCACGCTCGCGACGCTCGCGTCGAGCCGCCACCACGCCTCGCCACGATCGTCGGGTTTTGCGGCGGCCAGCCGATCGCGGTCCGGGTCGAACAACAACGTGAAGGCCTGCCCGTCGCTGATGACGTACGCGGGGGCGGTTGCCGCGGCCAGCTCGCGCATCGCCGACGACAGGTCGGCGCCCGGGAGCGGCCGAACGCCGAAGGCCCCTGCCGCGCGCCGCGCGGCCTCGGGCATGGCCAGCCCCGGAATCACCCGATGGATCGCGCGGATGTCAGGGGCGCCGGCGCTCTCGTCAACGAGCAGGGTCAAGCCGGCGTCCCACGGCCCGGGCGCGCGATCGGCACCGCCGAGCTCGTCGCGCAGGTAGCCGTACGTCGTGTAACGGTGATGACCGTCGGCGATCATCGCGGTGCGGGTCGCCAGGTCGTCGTCGATTGCGGCGAGCCGCGCGCGGTCGGTTACCGCCCACAGCTCGTGCATGACGCCGTCGGGCGTCCGACCGATCGCGATCGGCGGCTCGCCGCACACCGCCTCACAGATGTCGGTGGCCGGCCCGCCGCCGCCGTACAGCAAGAAGATGGGCTCGGGATTGGCGAGCATCGCGCGCATCAGCGCCAGCCGGTCCTGCACGGGTCCCGGCCGCACGTTTTCATGGGGAACGATCACGCCCGCGTCGAGGGGCTGCCACACCACCGCACCCAGCAATCCCCGCTGCAACACACGGCCGTCCGCGCTTTGCTGGTACACGTACAACGCGGGCTCGTCGTCAGCAGCGAGCACCCCTTCGGCGAGCCAGTCGTCGAAGAGCGCGGCCGCGTGCGCGTAGCGGTCGCCCCCGTTGTCAGCGCCGTTGTCGATGCGGTTCCTGTCTTCGTCGGCTTCGGGCAGGATGATCCGGACGACGTTATGCGGGTCGCGCGCAAGCAGCTCGCGGCGCTGCTCCTCGTCGATGACGTCGTACGGTGGACAGACTAGGTCCGCGAGATCCTCCGACGCGGTGAAGCGGACGGCGCGAAACGGCAGCAGCCGAAGCTGCGCGGGTGGGGGCGTCGGCATAGGTCTGTTACTCCTGGACGAGCTGACGATCGGCTGCTGCGCCAGATCGTAGTGGGGCGGGCCGGCGCTCCGGCCGGAGCGCCGGCCGGGGACGGGGCCTGAGGGTGGCCTGAAGAGTGGGCAGGAGATCGCATGGGCGAGACGTCGAGCGACGGTGCGTCGTCGCAGGAGGGTGCGTCGCCTGAGGGTGCGTCGCCTGAGGGTGCGGTGCCCGAGGGTCCGTATGACTGGTACCAGCGTGGCCTGGAGCTGCTGAAATCGCGCAGCCCGGCGGCCGCGGAGCAGTTGCTTGCCCGCGCGGCCGCCGCCGAGCCCGAGTCGCGCAGCATCCTGGAGGCGCTCGGCCGCGCGCAGTTCGAGTCGGGTCGCTACGGGTCGGCTAAGGAGAGCTTCGCGCGCATCATCGAATCGAACCCGGCCGACGACTACGCCCAGTTCGCGCTCGGGCTCAGCGCGGCGCGCACCGGCGACCTGCGCACCGCCGTCGAGCACCTGGCGCTGGCCGCTGCCATGCGGCCCGACGTCGCCCACTACGGTCGGGAACTGCGGATGGCCCGCGCCCGGCTCGAGGGAGGCCCGTGAGCGACGACGGTTCCGAACGCCCGTGGTTGCGTGCCTGCGCGCAACCACTCGCGACCCGCTACGACGTCGCTCTGCTCGACTTGGACGGCGTTGTCTACATCGGCGCGCAGCCGATCGCGGGTGCCGCGCAAGCACTGGCGAACGCCCGCGCCGCGGGCATGCGCCTCGCGTTCGTCACCAACAACGCCTCCCGCGACCCAGCCACCGTGGCCGAGCACCTGGTCGAGCTCGGTGTTCCTGCGACGCCCGACGAGGTCGTGACGTCCGCCCAGGCGGCGGCCACCGTCGTCCGGGATCGGCTTGGAGAGGGCGCGACCGTGCTGGTCACCGGCAGCCCGGCGCTGCGGGCGATCGTCGCGGCCGCCGGGTTGCTGCCGGTGTCGTCCGCCGACGACCGGCCCGAAGCCGTGGTGCAAGGGTTTTGGGCCGATTTGACGTATCAGGACCTCGCGGAGGCGGCGGTCGCGGTGCGAGGTGGGGCGCTGTGGGTCGCGACCAACGTCGACGCGACGTTACCGAGCCCGCGCGGGTTGCTGCCCGGAAACGGCTCGCTCGTCGGGGTGGTGGCCACCGCCAGCGGTCACAAACCGATCGTCGCGGGCAAGCCGGAGCTGCCGTTGCACGCTGAGGGCGTGCGCCGCCTTGACGCGAAGCGCCCGCTCGTCGTGGGCGACCGGCTTGACACCGACATCGAGGGCGCCAACGCGGCGCAGACCGACAGCCTTCTCGTCATGACCGGCGTGACCACCGTGGCGGAGCTGTTGGGCGCGCCGGAGGAACACCGGCCGACCTACCTCGCCTGCGACCTGGTGGGGCTGCTCGAGCCGCAGCCCGAGGTGGTTCTCGACGATCAAGGCGCGCGTTGCGGCGGCTGGGTCGCGCGACGCGCCGGCGCGGTGGAACTGGTGGGCGACGGGCCGGCGGTCGACGGCCTGCGTGCGTTGCTGGCGCTGGCGTGGGCGGCCGACGACGCCGGCGAGGAACTCACCGACGTGACGCAGGTTCTCGCGCGCCTTGAGATCGGCTGAGCGGGAGCGTCCTCACATCATCGAGCGAAGCCGCAGCATGTCCGGGAACGACGCGTGCACCTTGAGCCGTCCGGACACCCAGGCCGCGCCGAGCGACAGCTCGCCGCTCGCCAACGCCAGCAGGTCGCCGCTGGTCATCGTCAACCGAATCTGGGCCGGCGCTCGATCGTCATCTTCCGGCTGGACGTCGTCGAGGACGCCGTCGTGCAGGTGGGCGCGATAGCGCAGGCCGACGTCGGTGATGGTCGCGCTGACGCTGCGGTCGAGGCCACCGGCTCGCTCGCCGCCGCCGGCGCCGAAGCGGGCGGCAAGGGCGTTGATCGCGCGGTCGCATTCGTCGACAGTGGCCACGTCGCGGAGGTTATCGCAGGCCTGTGCGTCGGCGAGGCGCGGCGGCCGCGTCGACAGGTAACGTGTTCGCCGTGAGTGTCGAGCCGCCGGTGCACCCGGCCGACGAGCCGGTCGACCCGGTCGGTGAGCTGATCGAACCCAGCGAGTTAAGCGAGTTGAGCGAGGACTCCCAGCCGTTGGCTCGCTGGGAGTCGCCCGATCCGACTGGCGTGCCCGCCGTCGACGACGCGCTCGCCCCGCTCGCCGAGCTCGACGACCTGCCCACCGGCGAACACGTCCTCTACTACGAGACCGTTCATCGCCGGCTGCAGGACGCGCTGGCCGACCTCGATTCCGCCTAACGGCCGGTTTCGTGCGACGGGCGCGGCTGGACGCCGAGTTGGTGCGGCGCGGGTTGGCGCGCTCGCGTGGCCAAGCCGCCGAGCTGGTCGCCGCGGGGCGGGTGCGAGTCGCCGGTCGGGTCGCGACCAAGCCGGCGACCGCGATCACCTCCGACGAGCCGGTGATCGTCGACGAGCCGGCGAATCCCGAGGAACGGCAGTATGTGTCGCGAGGCGGGCACAAGCTCGCGGGCGCGCTCGGCGCGTTCGCGCCACGGGGTCTCGTCGTCCAGGGGCGGCGCTGCCTCGACGCGGGCGCCTCGACCGGTGGGTTCACCGACGTGCTGTTGCGCGCGGGCGCCGCGCGGGTGGTCGCGGTCGACGTCGGGTACGGCCAACTCGCCTGGTTGCTTCGGGTCGATGAGCGGGTCGTCGTGGTCGAGCGCACTAACGTCCGCGACCTGACGACGGAGCTGATCGGAGGCGCCGTCGACCTCGTCGTCGGTGACCTGTCTTTCATCTCGCTTCGCTTGGTGCTGCCCGCGCTCGTCGGCGTCGCCACGCCCGACGGCGACCTGGTGTTGATGGTGAAGCCGCAGTTCGAAGTCGGTCGGGAGCGGGTCGGCGCCGGGGGCGTCGTCCGCGACAAGGAGACTCGTGCCGACGCCGTGCGCGCCGTGGCGGCAGCGGCCGGCGAGCTGGGGCGCGGTGTGCGGGCGGTGGTGGCGAGCCCTTTGCCTGGCCCGGCCGGCAACGTGGAGTATTTCCTTTGGCTTGCGGCCGGCGCGCCGCCGCTTGTTGAAGACGATCTCGCGCGCGCCGTGGCGGAGGGACCCCAGTGAACAGCAGCGTGACCGGCAGCAACAGTCGCAGCGTGCTGCTCGTGTGCCACACCGGGCGCGCCGACGCGGTTCGCGCGGCTCGCGAGGTGCTGGGTTTCTTGACCGGCGCCGGCATCGAGGTCCGAGTGCTCGACAGTGAGGCGGCGAGCATCGGCTCGCCCGGCGTGGTGCCGGTGCCGGCAAAGCCGGAGAGCGCGGCGGGTGTCGAGATGGTGATCGTCCTTGGCGGCGACGGCACCCTCCTGCGCGCGGCCGATATCGCGCGTGGCGCGGGGGCGCCGGTGCTGGGCGTGAACCTCGGGCACGTCGGCTTCCTCGCGGAGGCGGAGCCGGCCGATCTCGCCGCGACCGTGCGCCGCGTCGTCGATCGCGACTACCAGGTCGAGGAGCGGCTCACCCTCGACGTCGAGATTTGTCAAGGCGGGAAGGTGGTTTGGCGCAACTGGGCCTTGAACGAGGCGTCGATCGAGAAGTCCGCCCGCGAACGCATGATGGAGGTCGTGGTCGAGGTCGACGGCCGTCCGCTGTCGCGTTTCGGTTGCGACGGCGTCGTCTTGTCGACAGCCACCGGCTCCACCGCGTACGCGTTCTCCGCGGGGGGTCCGGTCGTCTGGCCGGACGTCGAGGCGTTGCTGCTCGTGCCGCTCAACGCGCACGCGTTGTTCTCGCGGCCGGTCGTGGTCGCGCCGCGATCGACGCTCGCAGTCGAGGTCGTGGGCACGGACGACGTCGGGATGGTGTGGTGCGACGGCCGTCGCGGCGCCGACGCCCCGGTCGGGTCGCGGGTGCAAGCCCGGGGCAGCGACCGGCCGCTGCGCCTCGCCCGGCTGCACACCAGGCCCTTCACCGACCGGCTGGTGGCCAAGTTCGGCTTGCCCGTGCGCGGCTGGCGCGGCGCCCGCCAGGAGCGGCCGGATGATTGAGGAATTGCGGATCAGCCGGCTTGGCGTCATAGACGAGGCGGTGCTCGAGCTCGACCCCGGCCTGACCGTCGTCACGGGCGAGACCGGCGCGGGCAAGACGATGATCGTCACCGGGCTCGGCCTGTTGTTCGGCGGACGCGCCGATAGCGGGTTGGTGCGCGCCGGCGCCAGCCGCGCAGCGGTCGACGGGCGGTTGCGGTTGCCCGCCGAGCTGGGCGAGTTGCGCGACCGACTTGACGAGATCGGGGCGGACCTTGATGACGACGCGTTGTTCTTGAGCCGCGTCGTCGGCGGCGATGGTCGGTCGCGGGCGCAAGTCGGCGGCCGGTCGGCGCCGGTTGGTGTTCTTGCCGAGTTGGCCGACGATCTGGTCGCCGTGCACGGACAGACCGACCAGCTGCGGTTGCGGTCGGCGGCCCACCAGCGAGACGCCATCGACCGCTTCGGTGGAGCCGACGTCGGTGAGCGGCTGACGCAATACGCCGCGGTCTATCGCGAGTATCTCGACGTCGAGACAGCGTTGACGACGCTGACCGAGCATGCGCGAGAGCGGGCGCGCGAGGCCGACCTGTTGCGTTTCGGCCTGTCCGAGATCGAGACGGCAAACCCATTGCCAGGCGAGGAGACCTCGCTCGCCGCCGAAGTCGAGCGGCTGTCGCATGCCGACACCTTGCGCATGGCGGCCACCGGCGCGCACGCCTTGCTCGCCGGCGATCCGGCGGAGGCCGACAGCCCTGATTCGATCGGCTTGGTCGCGGCCGCGCGCTCGGCGCTCGAGCGGGTCGCCGACCACGACCCCGCGCTCGCCGAATCGGCGAAACGCCTTGCCGAGGCGGGATATTTGCTCTCCGACGTCGCGGCCGACCTCGCGTCGTACGCGGAGAGCCTGGAGGCCGACCCGCGTCGGTTGGCCTCGTACCGTCGGTTGCTCGCCTCCCGGGCCGGCGA
>JAICKR010000105.1 GCA_025927835.1 Jatrophihabitans sp.
AACGACGTCGAGGCCGGCATGGCGAAGCTGCTCGCGTCCGAGTACTGCGCCGAGGTGACGCAGGAGTCGTTCCGCATCCACGGCGGCTACGGCTACTCCAAGGAGTACGAGATCGAGCGACTCATGCGCGAGGCGCCGTTCCTGCTCATCGGCGAGGGCACGTCCGAGATCCAGAAGACGATCATCAGCCGCGGCTTGCTGAGGGAGTACAAGGCGGCGCAGTGACGCCCGCGGTGAACTCCCTACCGCCGGCATAGGCCGCGCGTTACGGTGTGCCGTGCCGCCCGCTGCGGGCGGCTCTTCGACGTAGGGGCACACCGTGAGACTGACTGGCCGCCGCACGTTCAAGGTCGTCCTGGCAGCTGCGGCCGCGGGCGCTGCACTCGTCGCCTACGCCCTGCCCGGCAGCGCGGCCTCGCCCGGCACCACGACGGTGTGGCAGCCGACGCCGGTCTGCGCCGCGCCGGCACCGGGACACATGTCGTGCCTGGCGCAGAAGCTCGTCAAGCACGTGGTGCGCAGCGCGGATACCGCCACCGGTGGCGTGCGAGCGGCGACGAGCGTGCGGCCCTCGCTCACGGACGGTCCGAACGGCGGCTACACGCCGGCTGAGCTCGCCAGGGCCTACGGGGTCAACGCGAGCGGCGCGACGACGCAGACCGTCGCGATCGTGGACGCGTTCCACGACCCCACCGCGCTCACCGACCTGAATCACTTCGACTCGGCCTACGGGCTGGCGCACGAGACGGCGACCTCGTTCAAGGTCGTCTTCGACACGCCCACGCAGACGGCACCGACGTCCGATGCGGGCTGGGCCCTCGAGATCACGCTCGACGTGCAGGCAGTGCGCGGGCTGTGCCACAAGTGCAAGATCCTGCTCGTCGAAGCCCGCTCGGACAGCGACTCGGACATCGGCCACGCGGTGACGATCGCCGCGAAGCACGCAAAGATCATCAGCAACTCCTACGGCACGCCGGAGACCGACCCGGACGCCACCGCCGCGGTCGCGGCCGACTACAACAAGCCCGGTATCGCGATGCTGGCTGCCAGCGGTGACGACGGCTGGTACGGCTGGGACTTCTGGAACTGCGCCTCGGCCGCGTGCGGCGGCGCGAACCAGGCGACCGACAGCGCACCGTCCGTGCCGGCGTCGCTGAACACCGTCATCGGCATCGGCGGCACCTCGCTGCACCTGACCCCGACCGGCACCCGCGCCGCGGAAGAGGTGTGGAACGACAACGGCCCGGCCGACGTGTACGGCCTGAACCTCGGCCTGCCGCTCGGTGCGGCCGGCAGCGGCTGCAGCGCGAGTGTTGCCGCGTCGCGCTGGCAGTCGCACGTGTCGCGCTACAGCACGCTCGGCTGCGGCTCGAAGCGCAGCAGTGTCGACATCGCGGCCGATGCCGACCCCTTCACCGGTTTCGACGTGTGGCAGACGTTCGGCAACGACTCCTCCGCCTGCACCGGGCAGTCGTTCTGCTGGCAGACCATCGGCGGCACGTCGCTCTCCTCACCGCTCATCGCGGCGATGTGGGGGCTGGCCGGCGGCCCGGGCAACGTGCGGTTCCCGGCGCTGTCGCTGTACGGCCACTTCCGCTCGACCCGCGGCTCGACCTACGACGTGACCGTCGGCGGCACCGGGCTGTGCGACTACATCTCGCCCGTCGGGTGCACCGGCGGGGTGAGCCCGAACGGGCCCGGCCAGACGCTCGACTGCGCGTGGGGCGTCGGCGGCGTGAGTGACTCGATCCTCGCGAACCGCTACCAGTGCTACGCCCAGCCCGGCTTCGACGGGGTGTCCGGCGTGGGCACGCCGCGGGGCGTGACCGTGTTCAAGGCGATGACGCCGCGCGCCGTCATCAAGAGCCCGGGCACGGTGACGCACGGTGTCACGCACACGTTCTCGGCCGCGGGCAGTACGGATCCGTTCCCCGGCGGCGGCCTGCGGGCCTTCGCGTGGAACTGGGGCGACGGGCACTCGACGAGCACGACGAGCGTGACCACGACGCACAAGTACGCCGCGAAGGGCACCCGCACGATCACGCTGACCGTCACCGACGTCTACGGCATCAGGGGCACCCGGAAGATCACTCTCACGGTCAAGTAGAACAGCGGGATGGGTCCACTCGTCCCGGTGCTCGAGGTCGGCGGCACGCACGTCAGCGCCGCGACGGTCGACCCCGAGACGTGGCAGGTGCAGCAGTCGACCCGGTTCAGCCTGGACGCGGACGCCTCGGCAGACGCACTCCTCGACCGGTTCGGGCGGGCCGGCAACGCGCTGCGCGCCGCGGCGAACGTGACGTGGGGCGTCGCGATGCCCGACCCGTTCGACTACGAGCGCGGCATCGGCCAGTTCGAGGGCGTCGGCAAGTTCACCGCGCTGCGCGGCGTGGACGTGCGCGACGGTCTGCGTCGCCGCCTGCACGGTGAGTTCGCGTTCCTCAACGACGCGGACGCGTTCCTGCTCGGCGAATGGGTCGCCGGCGCGGCACGCGGCACGCACCGCTGCGCCGGCATCACGCTGGGCACCGGCGTCGGCTCGTCCTGGCTCGTCGACGGCAAGGTCGTCGACCCGGGCAGCCCCCCAGGTGGCCGGATACACCGGATGACCGTCGGCGGGGTGCCGCTCGAGGACGTGGTCTCGCGGCGGGCGATCCGCCGCGCATATTCGGCGGCGGGTGGCGACGCGGAAGCCGACGTGCGCGAGATCGCGGACGCGGCGCGTGCCGGTTCGCAGAACGCGCGGCGCGTGCTGGACGCTGCGATGACCGCGCTCGGCCGGGTCGTCGGCCGGTGCTGCGCTGGCTTCCGCGCCGAGGTGCTCGTCGTCGGCGGCTCGATGGCCGCGTCGTGGGACCTGTTCGCGCCGGCCTTCCGCGCCGGGGCGCTGGGCAACGCGCTGCCCCGCGTGGTGCTCGCGCAGGACTCCGAGAACGCACCGCTCGTCGGCGCCGCGCTGCATGCGGTGCGGGCGTCCGCCTAGCCGAGCCGGCGCATCCGCTTCCACAGCACCGGCCACGGCCGGGTCGGGTCCTCGCACAGCCAGACCGAGCGGTCCTGTTCGTCGTTGTCGACGTCGAGCCGGTTGTCGATGCGCGCGACCCGGCGCACGTGGGAGAACCAGTCGCGCAGGTCGGACTCGGGATAGCCGATCGCGATCGCGGCGCGCGTGTCGTCCGGCGGCCGGGCGATGTTCCAGAACGCGTTGTGCCCGCTGTAGACCGCGCGGATGCCGGGCCGGTAACGCAGCACCGCGCCGGCCTCGCCGTAGTTGACGGTGAGCACGACCGGGTGACGCGAGGCGGGTACGGCACGGTAGGCCTGCGCGATCGTGCGTGCGAAGACGGGCCAGCCGACCTGCTCGCCGGCGTCGTAGTTCATCGCGACGATCGGAGTGTCGTGCAGCGTGCCGGCCGGCACGATCGGCAGCGCCACCACGGCGGAGATCGCCGCGGAGATCACCAGCACGGTGCCGAGCGTGCGGCGCCGGTAGGCATGCGCGGCGACCCAGCGCAGCATCGGCTCGGCGCCGGCCGCGAACAGCACCGGATACATGCCGGCGAGGTAGTACGGCTTGCCGCCGGTGACGATGAACAACACGACCAGCGTTGCGTAGGTGACCGGCAGCCAGCGCCACGCCGCGTCCCGGCTCAGCCGCCACAGCCCGGCCAGCCAGATCGGCGCGAGCGGTGGACCCATGAGCAGGAACTGCATCGGAACGAACAGCGAACGCGGCTGGCTGGAGCCGGAGTGACCCTGCGCGATCGAGGACGCGAGATGCAGCTGCGGCCAGTCGTGCGTGGCCTGCCAGATCAGGTTCGGCAGCCACAGCGCGAGCGCGATCACCACGCCGAGCCACAGCCAGCGAGACCCGAACACCCGGCGCGGGCCGGCGGCGAGGAAGCCGACCGTCAGCGCGAAGAGCAGGAATACCGGCAGCGTCTTGATCTCCAGATCGACACCCGCGACGACCCCGGCGAGCAGCCACGATCGCTCGTCGACGCGCACCGCGCGCACGATCAGCCACAGCAGCAGCGTCCAGCCCAGCAGGTCGAAGGCCGTGGTCCCGGCCAGGTGCCCGGAGCCCAGCAGGATGCCCGACGCGGCCATGCACGCGGCGGCAAGCGCCTGGGCTCGTGCGCCGGCGCCCAGCTCACGCGCGACGAGCCCGGTGCCGAGCACGACGAGCGCGCCGGCGAGCGCGGACGGCAGGCGCAGCACGACGAGCGAATGCCCGGAGATGCTGTCGAGGGCGTGCGCGAGCATCGGGATCAGCGGTGGCTGGTCGACGTAGCCGAACGCGGGATGCCCGCCGATCGCGATGAAGTACAGCTCGTCGCGGTGGTAGCCGTAGCGGGCGCTGAGCGCGATGAGCAGGATCGCGTACCCCCCGGCGAGCGCGCCGAGCCAGCGCCACGCGACGGGTGCCTCCCTGCCCTCCATGTACCAGCACGATGGTCGATCTCGCGTCGGCATGCAGCATCTTTGTTCAGCCGGGATACTGAGACCGGCCACAGGATGACGGGGGGCGGGATGCCGCGGTCAGCGCTCGCTGACGCCACCGCCCTGCCCTCGGGCATGGTGACGTTCCTGTTCACCGATGTCGTCGGCTCGACCCGGTTGTTCCAGGAGCACGGCGACACCTTCGTCGCCGCGCTGCAGCGGACCCAGTACGCCGTGCGCGGCGCGATCGAGGCGGCCGGTGGCGTCGTGGTCGGCACCGAGGGCGACTCCACGTTCGCCGCGTTCTGGTCGGCGGCCAGCGCCATCACCGCGGCCGTGACCGCGCAGGACGCGGCGGCGCGGCTGCAGGCCACGCCCGAGCTCACGATCCGGGCCGGGTTGCACACCGGCTACGCGCGGCCGCTCGAGGGCGACTACCTCGCGATGCCGGTGCATGTCGCCGCCCGGGTCGCGTCCGCAGCCGGTCCCGGCCAGGTGCTGGTCAGCGGCGACACGATCGCGCGGGCCGGTGCGATTGCCGAGAACGTCGTCGAGCTCGGCGCGTTCGAACTGCGTGACGTCGCGGAGCCGGTGCGGCTGTGGCGCGCCGCCGGTCCGGACGAGCCACCGCGCGCCAGCCCGGTGCGGCGCACCAACGTGCAACCGGCGCACACGTCACTGGTCGGCCGTGACGCCGAGCTGGCCGAGCTGACGCGGCTGCTCGGCACGCAGCGACTCGTGACGCTGGTCGGCACCGGCGGCATCGGCAAGACGCGGCTGGCCTCGCAGGTCGCGACGACGCTCGCGCCGTCGTTCCCCGGCGGAGCGTGGCTCGTCGAGCTCGCGAGCGTCGACCACGACGACGGCGTCGCGGCCGCGGTGCACCTGACGATCGGTGCGCCACCCACCGACGCGGCCGAGGATCCGCTCGTCGTCGAACTGGCGCGCCGCGGTGACACGCTGCTCGTCCTCGACAACTGCGAGCATGTCGTGCAGGGCGCGGCGGAGCTGGCCGACCGGTTGCTGCGGACGAGCCCGACGACACGCATCCTCGCGACGAGCCGCGAGTCGCTCGACGTGGCCGATGAGCGCGTCGTGCGGCTGCGTCCGCTCGATCCGGCACCGGACGGGCCGGCCGCGACCCTGTTCCGCAACCGTGCCGAACGGGCCGGATGTGCGGTGCCGGCTGCCGACGCGTCGCTGGTCACCGAGGTGTGCCGGGTGCTCGACGGGCTGCCGCTCGCCATCGAGCTCGCCGCGAGCCGGCTCGGCACGATGCCGCTCGGCGAGTTGCGCAACGCCCTGCTGGGCAATCCCGACGCGGTGCCGCTCACCAGCCGTCGGGGCGAGCACCGCCAGCGCGGGCTCGACGAACTCGTCGACTGGAGCGTGCGGCTGCTCAGCCCGGCCGAACGCACCGACCTGATGTGCCTGACGGTGTTCGCCGCCCGGTTCACCGGCGCCGATGCGGACACGCTGCTGTCCGCCGCACGTGGCTCGGGCCGGCCGTCGTTGGCCGAACTCGCACACCGCGGACTCGTCGACGTCGACGGCGACCGGTACCGGATGCTGTTCTCGGTGCGCACACCCATGGCGCGTCAACTCGCCGCCGAGCCGGAGCTCGCCGCCGCCGCCGAGACCGCGCTGGTGACCTGGGCCAACGAACGTGCGGAGAGCGCGCGCTCGGCGGGGTGGCGCGGCGCGGTCGACACGGTCGCCCCCGAACAGGCCAATCTCGAAGCGGCCGTGCGCGCCGCGCTGCGCCGCGGCCTCGCCGCGCCGCGGGTCGTCCAACTGCTGGGCCGGCTCTGGGACGACACCGGCACCGGCATCCCGCCCGACATCGCCGAGCTGGTCGACCGGCTCGCGCAGGCGCCGGTGCCCCAGGAGCGGGCGGGGCTGTTGATGCTGCTGTCCTGCTTGTCCGTCACCCGGGGCCTCGGGCTGCACGCCGGCCTGGCCGACCGGCTCGGCCTCGCCAACGAGATCATCGCCCGGGCGCGAGAGCTCGGCGATGCCGAGACCGTCGTGGAGGCGCTGTCGGAGTTGGCGCCGGTGTTCGTCGTCGGCGGCGACGTCGACGGCGCGCGCACGCTGTACGCAGAGATCATCGCGGCGGCGGGCGCGGCCGGGCAGTGGCACCGGCCGGCCCGTGATTTGGTCAACCTGGCGATCAGCTTTCACATCGGGCCCGAGCCACTCGAGGCGCTGCCCTGGTACGACCGCGCGGTCGACGTGGCGCTGCAGACCGGCGACGAGGACAACCGCGCCGTCGCACTGGCCAACAGCGGCGACGTGCTCATTTCCGCCGGACGACTGCGAGAGGCCAGCGCGCGCCTGCGCCAGGCACTGAAACTGCTGAACCCCACGTCGCGCATCAGCACGGGTGCGCGCGCGATGCTCGCCGACGCACTCGTGCGGCTGGACGAGCCCAATGCGATGGACTTCGCCCGCGACGCCGAACGCGATCTCGCGGAGATGACCCGCGTCGACGCGTCGATGGCGGACTACCTCGAACGGTTACGGATCACCATCCGCGCCGCTGAACAGCGCGCCGCCGCGCGCGGTGCCGGCGGGTAGACGTCCCAACACGAGACACCGTGTCTTGGGTGTTATCCCCAGCTTTGTCCGGACTGTGGCGTACGTCCGAGTAATCCCATACGCTGCCGATCAACTTCAGCGGCCGGCGAAGTGGTGACGGGGCAACATGGGGACCTCCGCGCAAGCGATTCTCGAATTCGAGGTGCGCGAACTCGTGCGCCACCGCGGCCTCGACCCGATCGCCGAGCCGCAGGTCGTTGCGCGTCTCGTCGACGAGGCGGTCGGCGACTATCGCGACCGCGCGATCACCGCGGCACTGCCGCCGTTGGGCGACGTCGCCGCGATCACCCGCACCGTCTTCGACGCGGTCGCCGGCTTCGGGCCGCTGCAGCCGCTGCTCGACGACGACACCGTCGAGGAGATCTGGATCAACGAGCCGGGGCGGGTGTTCATCGCGCGGCACGGACGTTCCGAACTCACGAACCTGATCCTCACCGCAGAACATGTCGCCGAACTCGTCGAACGCATGTTGCGGCCGACCGGGCGGCGCATCGACCTGTCCACGCCGTTCGTCGACGCGATGCTGCCCGACGGGTCACGGCTGCACGTCGTGATCCCGAACATCACTCGCCGGCACATGGCCGTCAACATCCGCAAGTTCGCGATCGGGCTGCGCAGCCTCGACGACCTCGTCGGCGTCGGCACGCTGCCCGAACCGGCCGCGCGCTTCCTCGAAGCGTCCGTCGTCGCCGGGCTCAACATCCTCGTGGCGGGCGGTACGCAAGCCGGCAAGACGACGCTGCTCAACGCACTGTGCGGCTGCATTCCGGCGCGCGAGCGGGTGATCACCGTCGAAGAGGTCTTCGAGCTCGCGCTGCGCGTCCCCGACGTCGTCGCCATGCAGACCCGGCAGGCCAACCTCGAAGGCAGCGGCGAGATCCCGCTGCGCCGGCTCGTGAAAGAGGCGCTGCGAATGCGTCCGTCCCGACTCGTGGTCGGCGAGGTGCGGCAGGCCGAGTGCCTCGACCTGCTCATCGCGCTGAACTCGGGCGTGCCCGGCATGTGCACGCTGCACGCCAACTCCGCGCGCGAGGCGCTGGTGAAGATGTGCACGTTGCCGCTGCTCGCCGGCGAGAACGTCACCGCGTCCTTCGTCGTGCCAACCGTGGCCACGAGCGTCGACCTCGTGGTCCACCTTGCCATCGACGCGCGCGGCGCGCGGCGCGTCCGCGAGATCGTCGGCGTCGCCGGGCGCGTCGAGGGCGACGTCATCGAGACCTCCGAACTGTTCACCGCGCGCCGCGGCCGCCTCGAACGTGGCGACGGGTATCCGCCGCACGACGAGCGTTACGAGGCCGCCGGAATCGATGTCGCCGCGCTGCTCGGCCGGCGCGTCGCGGCGGTGTGACGTGGGCGCACTGCTCGGCCTCACCGCGGGGATCGGACTGCTGCTCGTGTGGCGCAGCGGCCCGCGCGCCCCGAAGCGCACCACGCAGGCACGACGTTGGTCGGCGCGCCGCACCGAGCTGCTGCGTCAGGCGGGTATCGACGGTGTCGGGCCCACCCAGCTCGCCGCCACCCAACTGCTGTGCGGGGCGATCGGCTTCGTCCTTGTCGCCGCGCTCACCCGCACCGCGACGGTTGCCGGCTGCTTCGGCGTGTTCGGGCTGTTCCTGCCGACGGTGCTCGTGCGCCGCATGCGCCGGCGCCGGCAGAGCGCGCTGCGCGAGCTATGGCCCGAAGCCATCGACAACCTCGCGTCCGCGGTGCGGGCCGGCATGTCGCTGCCCGAGGGGCTGTCCGCGCTCGCGGTGCGCGGCCCGGCCGAACTGCGCCCGCCGTTCGCCCGCTTCGCCGCCGCCTACCGCGACACCGGCCGCTTCGGTGACTGCCTCGACGCGCTCAAAGACGATCTCGCCGACCCGGTGGGAGACCGGATCTGCGAGACCATGCGCGTGGCGCGTGAGGTGGGCGGCAGCGACCTCGGCATCGTGCTGCGTGCGCTGTCCGAACTGCTGCGCGCCGACTTACGCATCCGTGCCGAACTCGAGACGCGGCAGGGCTGGATCGTGAACGCGGCCCGGCTCGCGGTCGCCGCACCGTGGGCCGTGCTGTTGCTGCTCGGCACCCAGTCGCAGACGCTGCGTGCCTACGACACGGCCGGCGGCACGCTGCTGCTCGGCATCGGCGCCGCGGTGTGCGTCGTCGCCTACCGGGTCATGCTGCGCATCGGCCGGCTGCCCGAGGACCGGCGGGTGCTCGGGTGAACGCCGCGTGGTTGATCGGTGCAGGGCTCGGCCTGGTCGCTGCGATCGGCGTCGGCATAGCGGTGCGCGCCGCGCCGCCGCTGCGTCCGATCCGCCTTGTCGACCGCATGGCGCCCTACGTCGGCGAGTCCGCGCAGCCGTCGCGGCTGCTCGAACGCCCCGCGGCGAACTCGGCTCCGTTCACCGTCGCGCGCCGGCTCTTCGGACCGGTGCTCGGCGAGGCCGGCAGCTACCTCGAACGCGTGGTCGGAGGCGCCGCCTCGGTGCGCCGCAGGCTCGCCGGCCTCGGCTCGACGACCACGGTCGAGGAGTTCCGCGTCGAGCAACTGCTGTGCGGCGCGTGCGGCATGGTGCTCGCTGCGCTGTTCGCGCTCGGCGCCGGCACGGCGCGCGGCGGCGCCGATCCGGTGCTCGTCGTCCTGATCGGCGTGGGCGGGCTCGTCGGTGGCGTGCTCGGCCGCGACTGGTGGCTGGGACGGCAACTCGAGCGGCGCGAGCAGGCGATGCTGTCCGAGTTCCCGGTCGTCGCCGACCTGCTCGCGCTGTCGGTGACCGCCGGTGAGTCGCCGGTCGAGGCGCTGGAGCGGGTGTGCCGGCTGACCGGTGGCGAACTGGCCCGCGACCTCGGCCGAGCACTCGACCGGGCCCGTGCGGGCATGCCCGTCACCAAGGCGCTCAGCGAGCTCGGCGAGCAGACCACCCTCGACATCTTCACCCGTTTCCTGCACGGCCTCGCGGTCGCCGTCGAGCGTGGCACTCCGCTCGCCGACGTGCTGCGCGCGCAGGCGGTCGACGTGCGCGAGGTGGGCAAGCGCGCGCTGCTCGAAGCCGGCGGGCGCAAGGAGATTTCGATGATGGTGCCGGTCGTGTTCCTCGTCCTGCCGGTGACGGTGCTGTTCGCGCTGTTCCCCGGCCTCGTGACCCTGACGTCGCTGGCCCGGTGAGATGAAGGAGAACCGATGAAGCTGATCCGCTGGCTGCGGGCTCGCCACGACGCGATGCGCGGTGACCGCGGCGACGTGCCCGGATGGGTCATGGTGACCGTCATGACCGCGATCCTCGTGGTCGCGATCCTCGGCATCTTCGAACCGCAGATGAAGGACGCGCTCTCCGGCGTCATCGACTCGGTCAGCGGCAACTGACGATGCGCCGCGTGCCGCGCGACGACACCGGCGCAGCGGTCGTCGACTTCGTGCTGATGTCCGTCCTGCTCATCATGTTGCTGTTCGGCGTGCTGCAGGTGGCGGTGTACTTCTACGCACGCAACGTGGTCGCGGCTTCGGCTGCCGACGCCGCGCGGTACGCGGCTGCCGAGACGGTCGACCCCCGCGCCGGTGGGCCGCGCGCCGAACAGCTCATCGGACACGGGCTGAGTGCGGTGGGCGCCGCCGCGATCCGCTGCCGCGGCACGCCGGCGCGCGACCCGGTCTCCGGTCTGGAGACCAGCAACGTGCAATGCCGCGGACGCATCCACGCGCTGTTCCTTCCGTTCGACCTGCCGCTGACGATCGACGTCCATGCCTCGGCGCTGAAGGAGCGGGTGCCGTGACCCGCGACGACGCCGGCACCGCGATCGTCGAGTTCGTCTTCCTGGCCCTCGTGCTGCTCGTGCCGCTGACCTACGTCGTCGCTGCGGTCGCGACGGTGCAGCGCAACACCCTCGCCGTCACCCAGGCCGCGCGCGACGCAGCGCGAGCGTTCGCCACCAGCGACACCGAAGCGACCGCGCGGCTGCGGGTGGCCGCGGCGGTGCGGCTCGCGCTCGCCGACCAGGGATTGCCCGACGACGCGACCGTGCGCTTCGTGCGAGCGGGTGCCGGCTGCAGCGATTCCGCGATCGCGCCGCGGCTGACGCCGGGAGCGCAGTTCACGGTGTGCGTGAGCCGCCGGGTGCAGCTGCCGGCGGTGCCGTCGATCCTGACCGGGCGCGGCATCCGCACCGTCGGTGCGTTTCTTGTGCACGTCGACGACTTCCGTCCGGCGCCGCGTCAATGAGCGACGACCGCGGTTCGACGATCCCGCTCATCCTCGGCTTCTTCCTCGTCGCGGCGCTCGTGGTCGCCGGCTCGATCGCGCTCGGCGACGCTTTCGTGCAGCAGCGTGACCTACAGGACGTGTGCGACGGTGCCGTGGCAGCCGCGGCCGCGGCCGCGGTGCAGCTCGAACGTGGCGACGCGACCGCCGACGCGCACTCGCTGCAGTTCGGCGACGTAGGTCCGGTGGTGACGGCCTACCTCGCGCGCGATCCGCAGCGGCGCGGCGTGCTCGTGCACGCCACGTTCTCCGCCGACCGCCGCCGGCTCACGCTGCGCTGCGAGCAGACCCGCACCCTCGTGCTCGGTGCGCTGTTCGGCCGCGCG
>JAICKR010000130.1 GCA_025927835.1 Jatrophihabitans sp.
AACGGTGAGCGCCGTGCCCGTGACGATGCGGACGAGGTCGCCGGCCGGGCAGGAATGCCGCCCGGCGCCGAACGCGAGCGAGCCGGCCGGCGCGGCGCGGCGCAGGTCGAGTCGGTCGGGATCGGCGTACCGGCGCTCGTCGCGGTTCGCGCGGCCGCGGCGAACATAGATGCGCGTGCCGGCGGGTACTGCGCGGCCGCCGATCCGCACGTCGCGCGTCGCCACCCGCATCGAGGCGCGCTCCGGCACCTCGGCGAAGCGCAGCAGTTCCTCGACGGCGGGCGACGCAACCAGGTCGTGCCGGCGCAGCCAGTGGTACTCGGCCGGGTGCTGGGCGAGTGCCAGCAACGCGCGGCCCAGCAGGTTGACCATGTTGACGTAGCCGGCGTGCACCGTGAAGAACGCCGTCGCGATGCGCTGCTCGCGCGACGCGTCCTCGACGTCGGCGATCGCCGACATCACGTCCGCGCGCGGGCTCGCCCGACGCTCGTCCAGCAGGCGGCCGAGTCGAGCCGTCACGTCGTCGGCGACCGGTGCGGGCAGGCCGCAGTCGGACAGCACCGCAGCGCGGTGCCAATAGGCCAGCTCGTCACCGGGCAGGCCGAGCGTGCTCGCCAGGACCAGCAGGGCGACCGGGCGGACCCACTCGGCCGCGACGTCGACCTCGCCGGCGAGCCCGTGGAGCAGCCGACGGGCTGCCGCGGCGGTATGCGTCGCGACGGCAGGGCACGCGCGATCCAGCGCGTTGCGCACGGCGGTGCGCAGCGCGCGGTGCGGGCGTCCTTCGCAGTTCAGCACGTGGGCGGTCAGGGGCGGTGTCGGCTCGGGCGGTGTGCGGCCGAGTTCCGGGCAGGTGAGTACCGCCGTCGCGGTCGCGTGATCGGCGACGTCCCAACGCAGTCCGGTGCTCATCGCTGCCCACGGTGGCGGCGTGCGCGCCCGTCGTCATGGGGGTCGGCACCCGACTATCCCGTCAGCGGGTCGGTTCGGCCTGCTCGAGGTCGGCCGAGTCGAGCTGCGAACGCGAGTCGATGCCGAGTTTCCGATAGGCGCTCGCCAGATGCTTCTCGACGGTCTTGCGCGTGACGAAGAGGTGCTGGGCGATCTCGTTGTTCGTGCGCCCCTCTGCGGCCAGCCGGGCCACCCGTACCTCGCTCGGCGTGAGGGCCGATGGCCCGAACGCGATCGTGCGCCGCGGCGCGACGCCCAGCACGGCGAGTTCGTCGCGCGCGCGGCCGGCGAGCGGGACGCAGCGACAGCGGGCCGCCGCGTCCAGCCCGTCGTTCAGGAAGGCCCGCGCTTCGGTGGGGCGCCGCTGCCGGCGCAGGGTAGCGCCGAGCTCGACGGCGACCATCGCTCGGGTGAGTCCGGCGGACGACCCGGCGACCAGATCGTTCGCTTCGTGCAGCAGCGCGATCCGCTCGTCCCCGCGCGTGGCGCGCGCCAGCCCGTGCAGCGCGCGGGCGACCGCGACCGGTCCGGCCAGCCGCCGTGCCAACTCGACCTCCTCGAGCGCGAGATCGCGGGCCCGCTCGTTGTCGCCCGCCACTGTCAGCAGGACGGCCGCATCCGAACGCCAAGGCAGCACGCCGGGCGAGTGGATGCGCATCGAGAGAAGGGTCTGTCCGCACTCGAGCAGGGCGGCGATTCCGTCGGCGAGCTTGCCCCGTTCCGCGGCGAGCCGGCCGCGGGCGCTGAGCAGCAACGCGGACGGAAAGCCCGGCGCGACGTGCATCAGTTCGGCGTCGGCGAGGGCATCTGCGGCGCCGGGAAGGTCGCCGAGGTCGATGAGCGCCGCGGCGCGGATCGCCGCAAGTCCCGCCGCGCCGCGCTCCCATCCCTGCTCGGTCGCCGAGCGCAAGGCCTGCCGGGCTTCGGCCTCCGCGCCGCCGAGGTCGCCCAGCCGCAGCATGCTCATGCTGCGAAACGTCGACACGACGAGAAATGCCAGCAGCGCGCCGCGGCGACCGGCGGCGGCGAGCACGGCGTCGGCGAGTCCGTTGAACGCGTCGTGCCGCTCGAGCGACGACAGCGACAGCATGGTGGCCTGCACGGCAACCGTGTCGAACGGCACGAAGGAGAGCAGCCCGGGCGGCGCGAGCGCGCGCTCGAACAGCGCGACGGCGTCCGCGGCCGACCCGGTCTGCGCCGCCTCACACGCGAGATAGGCCAGCAGTGCGCGGCGCGCAGGAGTGTCCGGACCTTCTGCCCGGCAGCGCAGCTCGGCGGCGCTCGACAGCGCCGCATCGCGCGTCGCCGGGTGGAGCCGGCCGGCCCAGTACCTGGTCGCGTCGATGTGCAGCAGCAGGTCCTCGTCCTCGATCCCCGCCCGAACGTCGGAGAGCAGACGGACGGCATCGGGCAGATCGCCGCTGCGCATCTGGAAGTTCGCCAGCTGCAGGGTGCGCCGCACGCGCTCGCCTGCGTCCGGCGTCGCCTGGATGCCTGCGGCCATCAGCTGTTGGCCGTCCGTGCTGCCGAGCGACGCCTCGGCGAGACCGAGCTCGTACTGGAGATCGGCGCTGGGCGCAGCAGATGACTCGGCCAGCGCGCGGCGGAAGAGCCGAGCGGCGGTCGCCGGGCTGCCCTCCCGCGCCGCGGCCCGGCCCGCGCGTACGAGGATGTCGCGCGCATGATCGGCGCCGGAGGGGTCGGTGCGCAGCAGATGCAGCGCCACCACATCCGGCTCGAAGCCGGCGCCGTCCAACAGCTCGGCGGCGCGCACATGCCAGCGTTGGCGCGAGTGCTCGCCGAGATCGGCAATGATCGCGGCGCGCAGGATCGGGTGCACGAAGGCCGGTCGCGTTCCGGGCGCGAGGATCCCGACCCGGCACAGCGCGTCGGCCACCGGCGCGGCCTCGTCGAGCGGGATGCCGGCAAGTCGCGCGCACGCCCACATCGGGGCACCGTCGCCCAGGATCGCGACCGCGCGCGCGAGCGGCACCGCGGACGGGAGCGACGCGAGCCGGAACAGGGTGCGGCGCACGATGGTGGCCGGGCCCAGCTCGCCGACCCAGCGCGCGCTGCCGGCCGACGGTGCCAGGCCACGATCGGTCACCGCGCGGGCCAGCTCCTGAAGGTAGAAGGGGTTGCCGCCGGTGGCGTGCATGCAGGCGGCGACGAAATCCGCGTCCGGCACCGAGCCGATCCGCTGCGCGACGATCGCGGCCGCGGCCTCGGCCGACAGTGGCTGCAGCGGTAACGCGGTGGCCGATTCGTCGAACCCCATGGCGTCCGGTGCCGGACGCCCTGCGACGACCAGCAGCAGGGGCAGGTCGGCGAGACGCCGCGACAGGAAGGCGAGCAGCTGTCGCGAAGCCGCGTCCGCTTCGTGTGCGTCGTCGACCAGCACGGCAACCGGTCCCTGATCGCAGAGGTTCGCGAACGCCCAGTAGAGCGCGTGCGCCGTCTCGAACGGTTCGCCACCAGCCGCCGGTGCTGCGTCGAGCTTCGCGCTGCCCGCGAACAACACTTCGGCGCCGGCGGCGGCACCGGCGAGGACGCACGATCGCAGCTGCGCGTCACGCACGACCGGGGTGAGCAGCTGTCGCACGATGCCGTACGGAAAGTTGCGTTCGAGCTCGGCGCCGCGGGCGCCGAGCAGCCGGAGACCACGATCGGCGAGCCGAGCGGCGCAGTGCTCGAGCAGCGCCGTCTTGCCCAGGCCGGCGCCGGCCTCGATGACCACGGTGCGACCGGTGCCGCCCAGCGCGTCGTCGGCCAGCAGGTCGAGGGCGGCCAGCGCCGAGCCGCGTTCGAGCAGCGCCGGCGCGTGCATCCTCATGTCCCTCCGCCCGTGGGTGTTCGGCACATCGTGCCGGGCCTCGCCGAGGATCTCTAGGGACAGTCGATGTGCCCGGAGAGATGAGCGTGCAGCTGGCTCACGACCTTGTGGATGTCGACGTCGAAATCCGCGTGGTGCAGGTCGGCGTTGGCGTGCACCGTGCCCACGGGGCCGGACGCGGGGATGCCCCACGAACCCCGGTCGGTGTTCAGCAGCACCGATAGGTGGTGACCGTCGTCGTTGGTGATGGACAGGTTCCAGCCGCCGGTCGAGCTGGTGCCGTGCAGCGTGGTGGACGACGCCGCGTAGGAGACACCCTGCCGCTGGCCCGGATAGAAATACGCGCAGGTCGCGCCGGTGCCGGACGCAGAGATCGTGATGGCGCCCGTGACCGTGATCTGGGCCCGTCCGCCCGGCTGACCCGTCGCGCTCGTGGTGTTCGTCGCGACCGCGCTCACCGGGGCGGCGCCAGTCGACCGGTGTGCGGCAGCGGTGGCCGCCGCCGTCGACCCGGCGCCCGCCGCATGCCCCGAGCTGCTGCAGCCGGCCGCGGCGAGGGCACCGGCCACGATCGCGACTGCCGCGCGGACCCGGCGACGTCGAAGCCTGTCGATCATGTGGGCAGCATGCCGCCCGGCGGCGCGGGCCGCATGGGGGTCCCCACCCGACCTTTGCGGCGGTCGCGCGGGCAGTCAGAAGTCGTGACGGCGGCGCATCGACCGCGGGCGGCCGTCCGGGTCGTACACGATCCGGCACAGCGGCCCGGCCCACAGCCGCGTGCGACGTGACAGCGGTGCGGGTGCGAGCGGGCGGACCCGGCCCGGCGGGCGCGGGCCGCGCCGCCCGGTGTCGTGCCAGCTCTGCAACGCGTCGGCCGACTCGCGGAACGCGGCGAACAGCGCGTCCGGGTCGTCGAGGTCGAGCGGATCGTCGGCCGCGAGGTCGAGGTGCTCGCGCACGAGGGACGCGCGCAGCGTCGCGGCGAAGGAGTGCGGCGAGACCTCGGCGCTCGCCTGCTCGTCCCACACCGCCGCGGTCAGTTCCGAATCGTGCGTCCATGAACGCCGGTTGAAGTTGTCGGAGCCGATCGTGGCCCACGCGTCGTCGAGCACGCACACCTTCGCGTGCACGTAGACCGGCGTGCCCGCGTGGTTCTCCACCCCGTACACCGCGACCCGGTCCGGTGCGACGGCGTTGATCACCTCGAGCGCGCTGTTGCGGCCGACCAGGTTGGGTGGCAGCGCGCGACCGTCCTGGTCGGGGTAGTGCGGGACGACCGCGATCATGCGCAGCTGTGGTGCGGCGCGCAGCGCGTCGGCGAGCTGCGCGGCGATCTCGTGCGACCAGAGGTACTGGTCCTCGAGGTAGATCAGCCGGCGGGCGCGGCGCAGCGCCTTCATGTAGCCACGCGCGACGCTGCGCTCACCGCGCGGTGCGAACGCGTAACCGGCGCGGCGGTAGCCGTAGGTGCGCAGTAGCTGCACCGAGTGCGTCCCCGTGGGATCGGGCGCGGGCAGCGGTGGCGGCAGCGCGGACCGGTCGGTCTCGTCGTCGTCGCGGCGCACCAGATCCGCGACCCGGTATGCGGGGTTGCGGGTCAAGGGCTGCGGATCGTCCCAACGCTCGCGAAAGACCGTCTCGACGTCGGTGACCGCCGGGCCGGTGATGGCGAGCTGCACGTCGTGCCACGGTGGCCGGGCGCCGTACACGGCGGCCATCGGTTGTCGCTGCGGGTCGCCGAGGTGTCGTGCGTCGTCACGCCGGCTGTGGCACAGGTCGATGCCCCCGACGTACGCCACGTCCAGCTCGGGCCGCCCCGGGTGCCGCAGGATGACGAACTTCTGGTGGTGTGATCCGCCCGCCCTGACCCGCATGTCCCGCAGGCACACCCCGCCTGCGGCCTCGATGTCCTCGCCGAGATGACGGTTCTCCTCGGCGGAGAACTGCAGCCGGTCGAGGTGCGAGCGCCAGATGAGCCCGCGTACGTCGACGCCACGTTCTGCGGCGTGACAGAAGACCTGCGCCACCTCGCTGTCGGCGTCGTCGGTGAGCCGCTCGTCCGGATCGCCGCGCCAGTCGGCGAACAGCAGCAGGTCGCCGGCCCGCATGCGCCGCACCGCGACGACGAGCTCGGCGAAGTAGGTCGCGCCGTGGATGAGCGGGCGCACGAGATTGCCGGCCGACCACGCCCGCTCGCCCGGATGCCGAGCGTCGATGTCGGTCGCCGGGTTGCCGCGTTCGCTCGCGCGCAGGAACCAGTCGTCGATGCGCGCTGCGGTGCCGGCGGTCATCGCGTGCGCGCCCACCGCGCCTCGGCGAACCCGAACGCGCCGAACGCGATGAGCCCGATGGCCAGCGTGCTCAGCAGCCACGGCCCGTACGGGCGGTCGGCCAACGTGCGCATCGCCCCGTCCAGGCCGCTGGACTTCTTCGGGTCGTACGTCACCGCAGCGGCGACGACCAAGACCCCGGCCACCGCGAAGACGATGCCGCGCGCGGCCGTGCCGACCGCGCCGACGACCACGACGGCCCGGCGCGTGATCCGTGACATCTCGCCGAGCTTGAGGTGCTTCTCGAAGCGGCGGGTGATGCCCTCGAACACCAGGTACAGCCCGATGACCACGACCACGACGCCGACCGCGCCGACCAGCCAGCGGCCGAACGTGTGGTGCATGAAGCGAGCCGTCTCCGTCTGCTGCTTCTGCTTCTGGCCGGTGCGCGACGCGCCGGTCGCGAACATGATCGTGGAGATGCACAGGCCCAGGTAGATCAAGCCGCGCGCGGCCGACTTGAGTCGCGAGCCCGCGCCGGACCCGTCCGCGGAGTTGCCGAGCGCGGCGGAGCCCAGCCGCCACAGGGCGTACGCGCCGAGGCCGAAGGCGATGACCCACAGCAGCGCGCGGCCCACGCTGCCGTGCGCGACCTCGGCGAGGGCGCCGCGCTGGTTGGCCTGGTGCGTGTGGTGGCCGAGCGCGATCTGCAGCCCGATCCAGCCGATCAGGACGTACACGATGGCGCGCGCGCCGAGCCCGTAGCGCGCCAAAGCTTCCATGACGGAGCTGTGCGCGGCGCGCCGCGCGGGGAGGACGACCTGCGCCATGCGGCCACCGTCTTTCGCGAGTGTTATGCGGACGTTAGCTGCGTAGTACCCGCGGCCGTGGCGTCCGTAATCGCAGCCGCAGGGAACATTCAGCGAAGACCGGGACTTGAGTCGATAACGCTCAAGAATTGAGGATTTCTCGTGTCTGATGTGCTGACGCTTCCGATCCTGTCCGTGCCCGACCTGGTCGTGCTGCCCGGCATGGTGGTTCCGATCGAGCTCGACAGCGACGCCCGCGCGGTCATCGACGCGGCGCGCGCCGGCTCGGACGGGCAGCTGCTGCTCGCCCCGCGGCTGCCGGACCGTTACCCGAGCTACGGCGTGCTCGCCGAGATCGAGCAGGTGGGCCGGCTGCCCGGTGGGGAAATGGCCGCCGTGCTGCGCGCCGGCCGGCGCGCGAAGCTGGGCACCGGAGTGCCCGGCCCCGGCGCTGCGCTGTGGGTCGAGGCCGAGCCCGTCGACGACGCGCCGGTCGGTGACGAGACCCGCGAGCTCGCGGGTGAGTACAAGCAGGTCGTGGTCGCGATCCTGCAGCGCCGCAACGCCTGGCAGGTCATCGACTCCGTCCAGCGCATCACCGATCCGTCCGAGCTGGCCGACATGGCCGGCTATGCCCCCTACCTGACCGACGAGCAGAAGCGTGAGCTGCTCGAGACGCCCGACGTGCACGAGCGGCTGACGCTGGTGCTCGGCTGGGCGCGGGAGCACCTTGCCGAACTCGAGGTCACCGAGAAGATCCGCGACGACGTGCGCGAGGGCATGGACAAGCGGCAACGCGAGTTCCTGCTGCGCGAACAGCTCGCCGCGATTCGCAAGGAATTGGGAGAGGACGAACCAGCGGGCGCGGACGACTACCGCACCCGCGTCGAGGCTGCCGATCTGCCCGAGAAGGTGCGCGAGGCGGCCCTGCGTGAGGTCGGCAAGCTCGAGCGGGCGTCCGACCAGTCGCCTGAATCCGGGTGGATCCGCACCTGGCTCGACACCGTGCTCGACCTGCCGTGGTCGAACCGGCCGACCGACAGCTCTGATATCTCGGCGGCCCGCTCGGTGCTCGACGCCGACCACCACGGCCTGGACGACGTCAAGGACCGCATCGTCGAATACCTCGCGGTGCGGGCTCGGCGCGCCGAGCGCGGACTGGAGGTCGTCGGCGGGCGTGGCTCCGGTGCCGTGCTGGCACTCGTCGGCCCGCCCGGTGTCGGCAAGACGTCACTCGGTGAGTCCGTCGCGCGCGCGCTCGGGCGCACGTTCGTCCGCGTCGCGCTCGGCGGCGTCCGCGACGAGGCGGAGATCCGCGGCCACCGGCGCACCTACGTCGGCGCGCTGCCCGGCCGCATCGTCCGCGCGATCACCGAGGCCGGCTCGATGAACCCGGTCGTGCTGCTCGACGAGATCGACAAGGTCGGCTCCGACTTCCGCGGCGACCCGGCCGCGGCGCTGCTCGAGGTGCTCGACCCGGCGCAGAACCACACGTTCCGCGATCACTACCTCGAGGTCGACCTCGACCTGTCCGACGTGCTGTTCCTCGCGACGGCCAACGTCGCGGACACGATCCCGGCGGCGCTGTACGACCGCATGGAGGTCGTCACGCTCGACGGCTACACCGAGGACGACAAGGTCGCGATCGCGCGCACGCACCTGCTGCCCCGTCAGCGCGAACGTGCGGCACTGTCGACCGACGAGGTCAGCGTCAGTGACGCGGCGCTGCGCCGCATCGCCGGTGAGTACACCCGCGAGGCCGGCGTGCGGCAGATGGAGCGCGCGCTCGCGCGCGTGCTGCGCAAGGTCGCGACCCGATTGACGTCCGACGCCGCGCCGATCACCGTCGACGAGGACAACCTCACCGACTTCCTCGGCCGGCCCCGCTTCCTGCCCGAGTCGGCGGAGCGCACGTCCGTCCCCGGCGTCGCGACCGGTCTCGCGGTCACCGGCGCCGGCGGCGATGTGCTGTTCATCGAGGCAACGGCGATGGCCGGCGAGGCGCGGCTGACGCTGACCGGCCAGCTCGGCGATGTGATGAAGGAGTCGGCGCACATCGCGCTGAGCTACCTCCGCTCGCACGGTGCCGAGCACGGCGTCGACCCGGCCGCGTTCGACCGGGCCGTGCACCTGCACGTGCCCGCCGGCGCGGTGCCGAAGGACGGCCCGTCCGCGGGCATCACGATGGTGACCGCGCTCGCCTCGCTTGCCGCCGGCCGTCCGGTTCGTTCGGACGTCGGCATGACCGGCGAGGTCACGCTCAACGGACGCGTGCTGCCGATCGGCGGCGTCAAGCAGAAACTGCTCGCCGCGCAGCGCGCCGGGCTGAAGACGATCTTCATCCCGCAGCGCAACGAGCCGGATCTGGACGACGTCCCGGCCGACGTGCTCAAGGAACTCGACGTGCGCCCGGTCGGCGACGTGGCCGAGGTCCTGAGCTACGCGCTGGAATCGGCCGGCGCTGCGGCAGCCGCCGCCTGAACCATCCCGAGTTGTCCGCCCTGGGATTACGCGTACGCGTGCCGAGGGGCGGACGACTCGCATATCGTGAGCGTTCTCGGGCGAGGGAACGGGGTGCCGTGGTCGAGTGCGCGGTCTGCGGAACCGAGAACGCCGCCGGCAAGCGGTTCTGCCGACGCTGCGGCACCGCGATCGCACGCGCCTGCCCTTCCTGCTCGGCCCCGCTCGAATCCGATGCCGCGTTCTGTGGCGAGTGCGGGATTGCCGTCATCAGCGGCGCTGCGCCCGCGCCGGCAGGCCAACCGGCCGCGCCGGTCGCCGA
>JAICKR010000159.1 GCA_025927835.1 Jatrophihabitans sp.
GGCGGCCAGGCTCTCGCGCGACTCCTCGACGCTGCGCCGGGCGAGCCGTCCGGCGGTGTGCAGGGACGAGGGGTTGCCCAGTTCACCCATCGCTGCTGAAACCGCGGCGATCGCCTCAGGCAGCAGGGGTGTGGTCGCTGCGTGATCCAGGTAGGGCATCAGGGGCGAGTCTACGTGCGAGGCGTCCTGCGCCGCCCCTCCTACGGGCGGCTCAGTGGCGTCTCAGCCGGCCGCGCGGGCCCGGCGGGCGAGCAGCACGCCGGTCGCGGCGACCGCGCACATCGTGAGGTCGACGGTCACGAACGCGGCCGTGGTGCTGAGGGCGCCGCGAGTAGCAGCTGCGACGAGCACCCCCGCCAGGCCGGTCGTGATGGCGCCGGCGGTGGTGTCGGAGACCTGCAGCGCGGCGGAGTCGGCACCGCGGTCGGCGTCGTTCGTGAACTTGAGCATCAGCACGCTGACGCTCGACATCGCCAGCCCGGCGCCGAGGCCGGCGAGCAGCCACGCCGGGTACGCCAGCCATCCGGGCAGGTCACGCACCGCTGCGGCGGCCATCAGCAGCCCGCCGAGCCCGACGAACCCGAAGCCGGCGCGGATGAGCCGGACCCGTTGCCCGGGCCGGCGGGCGTCGTCGACGCGGCCCTGGCACCACGACCCGAACGCCCAGCTGGATCCGGCGCAGGTGAGCGGCAGCCCGGCGAGTGTCGCGCCGTAGCCGTGCTGGACGGTGAGCGACAGCGGCACGATCGCCTCGATGCCGAAGAACGCGCCGGCGAGCAGCCCGCGCATCGCTATGGGCGCCGAGACGCCGGGCCGGACGGTCAGCGTGCCCGGCGGCAGCAGCGGCCGGATGCCCCACGCAAGCGCGACGACCCCGGCGGCGGCGAGCACCGCGGACAGCGGCGACGGGTGCTGGCCCGCCTGCTCCAGACCGGCGACGCCCGCTGCGACGCCGAGCGCGCGCAGCAGCCGGCGCGGGTCGGCGAGCCGGCTGGGCAGCTCGACACGGTGCAGACTGCGTAGCACCGGTAGCAGCAATAGGGCGCCGACGACCGTGAACGGGACGAGGCCGAGGAAGACCCAGCGCCAGCTCGCGTGCTGCGCGAGCGCGCCCGACACCACCGGACCGATCAGCGAGGGCAGCACCCACGCCGAGGACGTCGCCGCGAACAGCTTCGGGCGCAGCACCTCGGGGTAGGCCTGCCCGATCACGACGTAGACCGCGGTGATGATCAGTCCGCCGCCGAGGCCCTGAACGACCCGGCCGGCGACCAATTGGGCCATCGTCGTGGCGGTACCCGAGACGACGAGCCCGACGATGAAGCAGGAGAGCCCGGCGACGAGCGGCACGCGCGGGCCGGAGCTGTCGCTGAGCTGGCCGGACAGCACCATGCCGACGATGTTGGCGACGAGGAATCCGGTGAATGCCCAGCCGAACGCGCTCAGCCCGTGCACCGCGCGCGCTGCGGTGGGCAGCGCCGCCGAGACGGCCATCGCTTCGAAGGCGATGAGCGTGATGACGATGAGCAGGCCGATGCTCGTGGCGCGCAGCGCCGGCGCGAAGACCGATCGTGGCTGCGCGCCGTCGCGCAGCTGTTCGTCGACCGTCACCGGTCAAGCATGCAACTTGAAGCCGAGTTCAATTCAACCGCCGCCGAAAACACCGCTTCCCGCCAGAGGTGGTTGAAATCTCGCGAGGAAATCAACCACCTCTGGCGGGAAGGCGGAGGTGCGGGGGTCTTAGCCCTTGCGCTTGCCGATCTCGTCGGTCAGCTGCGGCGCTACCTGGAACAGGTCGCCCACGACGCCGAAGTCGGCGAGCTCGAAGATCGGCGCCTCGGGATCCTTGTTGATCGCGACGATCGTCTTGGAGGTCTGCATGCCGGCGCGGTGCTGGATCGCACCGGAGATGCCCACCGCGATGTAGAGCTGCGGCGAGACGGTGACACCGGTCTGCCCGACCTGCATCGTGTGCGGCACCCAGCCGGCGTCGACGACCGCGCGGGACGCGCCGACGGCGGCACCGAGCGAGTCGGCGAGTTTCTCGATGATCGTGAAGTTGTCGGCGTTCCCGATGCCGCGACCACCCGAGACCACCACGGACGCGTCGGAGAGCTGCGGGCGCGAGCCCTTCTCCTCGACGACCGTGTCGGTGATCTTGGCGCCCTTGCCGGCGTCGGAGACGCTTACCGAGACGGGGACCTCCTGGGCCGCGCCGGACGCGGCCTCCGGAGCGAACGAGTTCGGCCGCACGGTGATGACCGGTGTGCCCTTGCTGACCTTCGAGGTGACGGTGATGGCCGCACCGAAGATCTGCTGGGTGACGTTGCCGTCGCCGTCGAAGCCCACCGCGTCGTAGAGCAGACCCGAGTCGAGCTTGAGCGCGAGGCGCGCCGCGATCTCCTTGTTCTCGGGGCCGGACGAGATGAGCACGGCTGCCGGCGAGGCCTGCTGCGCGACGGCGGCCAGCGCCTCGGCCTTGGGGGCGACGGAGTAGCCGGCGATGTCGTCGCTCTCCGCGACGTACACCTTGGCCGCGCCGTACTCGGCGAGCTGGTCCTTCAGGCCGGCCGCCGTGCCGGGGGCGCCGACGACCACCGCGGCGGGCTCGCCGAGCTGGCGGGCCGCGGTGAGCAGCTCGAAGGTTGCCTTCTTGATGTTGCCGTCGACCGCGTCGACGAGAACGAGTACCTCTGCCATATGTCGTCCAGTCCCCTCAGATGAGCTTCTTCGACGCGAGGAAGTCGGCGATCTTGCTGCCGCCGTCACCCTCGTCCTTCACGACCTGACCGGCCTCGCGCGGCGGGGCGTTCTCGAACGACGCCACCTGCGTCCACGCGTTCGACAGGCCGACCTCGCCGGCCTCGACACCGATGTCGGAAAGGGACTTCACGTCGATCGGCTTGCTCTTCGCAGCCATGATCCCCTTGAACGAGGGGTAGCGCGGATCGTTGATCTTCTCGACGACGCTGATGACGGCCGGGGTCTGCGCCTCGACCTTCTCGTAGCCCGTGTCGGTGACCCGCTCGATCGTCACGGTGGAACCGTCGACGGTCACCTTGCGGGCCTGCGTGAGTTGCGGGGCGCCGAGCACCTCGGCCAGCAGGGCAGGCACGACCGCGCCACGGGCATCGGTCGCCTCGGAACCGGCGATCGCTACGTCCCACTCGACGCTGCCCAGCGCCTTGGCGAGGATCTTCGCTGTCGCCACCGCGTCCGAGCCGTGGATGGCCTCGTCCGAGATGTGCAGCGCCTTGTCCGCACCCATCGACAGCGCCTTGCGGATCGACTCCGTCGCGCGCTCCGGGCCGACGGTCAGGATCGTGACCTCGCCGCCGTGCGCCTCCTTGAGCAGGAGGCCCTCCTCGATCGCGAACTCGTCGATGTAGTTGATCACCGGATCGACCGCGGCGCGGTCGACGGTGTTGTCCGCCGCCAGCTTCCGGTCACCCTCGGTGTCGGGTACCTGCTTCATCAGCACCACGATGTTCATATGCCTACGTAGACCTCTCAGTCATGAGCTCCGACCGGCCTGCATTGCCGGCGGGAAGGTGGACGCGCCACAGCGACCGTCACCAGACGTTTGTCTCTACTCTGCCTATGTTACTGACGAGTAGCAATATGACGGTGCTCTCGTGTGAGGAGCAGCATTTCATGGTTATGCGGGGTGCCGGAAAACGCCGCTGATTGGCGGCAATTCGAGGGACGGACCGCACTCGAGCGTCCTAACGTTCGCCCATGCGGATCGCGATCGCGCTGTTCGACGGCGCCGAGGAACTGGACTTCGCCGGACCCTGGGAGGTTCTCGCCTACTGGGCCGGCGAGGTGTCGAAGGATCCGGTCGAGGTGACGACCGTCGCGGCCACGCTCGACCCGATCACCGCGGCCAAGGGATTGCGGGTGATCCCGGAGCACACGCTGCACGACGCCGGGCCGGTCGACGTGTTCCTCATGCCCGGCGGGCGGGGCACCCGCGCCTTGCTCGGTGTGGACGAGCCGCTGCACGTCGCGCTGCGCGCCATGGCCGGCGGCGGCACGTTGATGACGAGCGTGTGCACCGGCTCGCTGGTGTACGCCGCGGCGGGGCTGCTGCGCAACCGCCCGGCGACCACCTACTGGTCGGCCTTCGACGAATTGCTCGCACTCGACCCGACGATCAAGCCCTGCCCGGACGACCGGTTCGTCGACGACGGCGACGTCATCACGTCCGCGGGGGTGTCGGCGGGCATCGACATGGCGCTGCACCTCGTCGTGCGGTTGGCCGGCGAGGACGCGGCCCGCGCCACCAAGCGGGGCATCCAGTACGACCCGCAGCCGCCGGTCTGATCGGACGCGACCGCATCAGAACCGATCGTCGCGGTCCAGCACGATGAAGTCGGCCACGCGAGCGACGCGCAGGAAGACGCGCTCGAGTGGGCGGATCGCCGCGCGTGACTCGTCGTGCACGATGCGCGGGTCGCGCAGCCGGATCTGCCGCCCGCGGGTGATCACGTCGCAGCCGCCGGCCGCGAGAACGTTGCGCACCCAGTCGGTCTGCGTGCCGTAGGTGAGCGCGATCGTGAAGTGCCCGTCACGGGTGAAGAGGTTCACCGGCGTGCGGTAGACCTGCCCGGTCCGCCGGCCCGGATGCACGACGAGGCCGAAGCCGGGCACCCACGTGACGAAGTGCCGGAGCACCCGATTGAGCCCGACGCGGTTGAGCCGTCCGAGGGCGCGCGGCAGCGGCATGGTCGTTGTCTACCAGATGGATACCGGCAGGCTTGCCTGTCGGTATGTTTCGCCGTAGCGTCCGAACGATGACGCGCATCATGCGGCTGAGCCAGCCCGAACGGGTCGAGGCGATGCGCGGCCGCCTGCTCGACGCGACGATCGATTCGCTCGCACTGTCCGGCTATCACGGCTTCTCGACGAACGACGTGGTCCGCCGCGCCGGAGTCTCGCGCGGCGCGCTCGCACACCACTTCCCCACCAAGGCCGACCTCGTCGCCGCGGCTGCCGACCGGCTCATCGGGCAGCGCGCCACCGAGTTCCGGGAACGGTTCGCGGCCGTGCCGCCACGGCGGCGGACGGTCGCCAAGGCGTTGGACGTCCTCTGGACGTTCTTCGACGATCGCGGCTTCCACGCGTTGCTCGAACTGGCGGTGGCGGCGCGCACCGACGCCGAGCTGCGTCCGGTCGTCGCCGCCGGCCTGCGGCACGCGTCCGACGTGACGCGCCAGGTGTTCGCCGAGTCGTTCCCGGCTCTCGCGCAGCAGCCGTTCATCGCCGAGGTGCTCGACGGCATCCTCGCGCTCTACGTCGGCCTGGCCGCCGAATCGGCGCTCGACGACGACGCCGGGCACCGGGCCTCGGCGGTCCGCTCGGTCCTCAAGGGCGCGCTCAGCCTCGGCGCCGCCTCCGCTCCGTCCCTGCCCTGAAAGGGGAGACCCCGATGACCGCACAGCAGAGCGTCCCGAAACGCTCCGTCCGGACCCGGCGCATCGCGTTCTCGTACCCGCCGGCCTCGCTACAGCGGCACTACGTGAACGGCGATCTGGTGATGAGCCACGTCGTGTCGGTGCTGTCCGCGATGTTCCCGCCCGGTGAGGACTTCTTCGTGCGTTCGGTGAAGGCGCATGCGGATCAGATCACCGATCCTGAACTCAAGGAGCAGGTCGCGGGCTTCATCGGCCAGGAGGTCACCCACGGGCGCGAGCACCGGGAACTCAACAAGCGGCTGCAGGAGATGGGCTACCCGACGCACCGCGTGTCGCGGATGGCGAAGGCGGGCCTGCTGCGCAACGAGAAGCTGTTCCCGGCGAAGGTGCAGCTCGCGATGACCGCGGCACTCGAGCACTACACGGCGACGCTGGCCGAGACGCTGCTCACCGACCCGCGCGCGCAGGAACTGCTGGGCGCGAGCGAGGTGCGCTCAATGCTGCTCTGGCACGCGCTCGAGGAGTCGGAGCACAAGGCCGTCGCGTTCGACGTCTACCGGCAGGTGGTCGGCGACGAGAAGTTCCGCATCCGGATGATGCGGGCCACCACGTTCGCGTTCCTCACTGCGGTGATCGGACACACGCTGCTGTCGCTGCTCGGCGACCGTGCGGCGTACAACCCGCGGCGGCTCGGCCGCAGCATTGCCGAGCTGCGCCACTCGCCGTTCCTGTCCCGGCAGGTGGTCCGGCGGCTGCGCGACTACAACCGGGTCGACTTCCACCCGGACGACCACGACGCGACGGAGCTGCTCGACCGCTGGCGAGCCGAACTGTTCGGCGCCGAGGGCGTACTCACCGACCACCTGAAGTAACTAGGCTCGGCCCGGTGATCTTCATAACCGCCAGGTTCAGGGTGCAGCCGGACGCCGCCGACCGCTGGCCGGAGATCACCCGGTCGTTCACCGACGCCACCCGCGCCGAACCCGGCTGCCTCTGGTTCGACTGGTCGCGCAGTGTCGACGACGCGAACGAGTATGTCCTCGTCGAGGCGTTCCGCGACGGCGCGGCCGGCGGCGCGCACGTCTCGTCCGACCACTTCAGCAATGCGCGGCGCGAGCTGCCGCAGTACCTGGTCGAGACGCCGCGGATCGTCAACTTCGAGGTTCCCGGTGACGAGTGGTCCGAGCTCGGCGAGATGAAGGTGGACGGCGCGTAGCCGATAGCCGTTCGATCCGGACTCCTTCGGGCCCGCGGCCGGGGATACGACCGCGGCCGCCTGCCGGGCAACCCTGAGCTCCCCGCCGCGGAAATCAGGGCCGGCCTCGGGTCGTTCGCCGATGCGCCGGCACTGGTCGCTGACGCACGCTGGTTGCCTCGATCTCCTCCGACTCAAAGGAACCGATGCAGCATCCCCAGCCCTCCAGCACCGAGGTCGCGCACCCGATCGCCGAGCAACAGGAGGTGCGAGACGGTGCCCCGAGCCGAACGCAGTACCAGGAGCCGCGCCCCGTCCGAGCGGCGAACATTGCGCTCGGTTGGGCGGTGACCTTCCTCGCCTTCCACATCTACTGGTATCTCGGCGGCTCGTTCGTGAGCCCGGGAAAGCTGCCCGGTTGGCCACACACGCTGGCCGGATGGATCGTCGAAGCGCTGACCGAGGGCATCTGGGCGCTCGGCCTCCTGGTCCCACTGTCGATATCTCGAGGTTGGGCGCGTGGCCGCCTGGCCAAGCCGGAAGCGATCCTGGTCTGGCTGGGCTGCGCCATCCTTCTGCTGCGCGGCGCGACCGGCCTCATCGATGACCTGTGCCGAGTCACCGGGATACTCCCGAATGGACTCAGCGGCATCTCCACCAAGGACGCGACAGGCACGACGACGGTGACCTGGCCGATGTGGACGATCGAGAGCTACTTCCTGATCGGCGGACTCGTCTTCGGTGCGCTCGCGATCAGCAATCGCCGTCACGTTCGAGCAGTTGAGAACACAGCGCGCGCTCGGTGAGTTCACCACCCCTACGGGCCGTTCCCGACTTGCGGTCAAGGTGGTGGGTCGGTGTTGTGGAGGTGGTTGTAGCGGGGTTGCTGGTGCGGGTCGATCCAGCGCGGTGGGGTCCAGGCGACGCGGCCGTTGA
>JAICKR010000123.1 GCA_025927835.1 Jatrophihabitans sp.
ACCTTGGGATCCATGGCGAGGGACCGGGCGATGGCCACGCGCTGCTGCTGGCCGCCGGACAGCTGCGCCGGGTAGCGCTTGGCGAAGGCCGGATCGAGACCGACGCGCTCGATCAGCTCCATCGCCCGGGCCCGCGCCTGCTTCTTGTCCTGGCCGACGAGCACCGGCACGGTGGCGATGTTGTCGACGACGGTGCGGTGCGGGAAGAGCCCGGCGTGCTGGATGACGTAACCCATGCCGCGGCGCAGCTGCGCGGGCTTGATCTTGGCGGTGTCCTGGTCGTCGAGCCAGATGCGGCCCGACGACGGCTCGATCATCCGGTTGATCATGCGCAGCGAGGTGGTCTTGCCGCACCCGGACGGGCCGACCAGCACGGTGATCTCGCCGGACGCGGCCTCGAGGTCGAGCGAGTCGACGGCGACCGTGCCGTCGTCGTAGCGCTTCGTGACGGACTCGAACCTGATCACGCGGAGTCTCCAAGTGGTTGCGGGATGTCGGCACCCAGCACCGCGCCGACGCGGGCCGCCTCGGCCGCGACGATTCGGCCGTACATGTGCGTGGTCTGCTCGTCGATGCGATAGGACGGGCCGAGCAGGTTCAGCGCGGCCGCGATGCCGCCGGGGCGGCGCACCGGCGCGGCGATGGCAGTGATGTCGGGCTCGAGCGTGTCGCGCTGCGCGACGTAACCGACCTCGGGCACGTCGCCCCGCAGGGCCGCGCCGACGGCGAGGTCGGCGAGTTCGATCGCACGCCCGACCCAGCTCGTGTGCCGCACCGGGTGGGTGCCCTCGGCCATGGCCAGATAGACCGCGGTGTCGCGCGGGCCGCGCACCACCAGGTAGGTCGATTCGCCGGTCTGCTCGACGATGCGGGTCAGGCTCGGTTGCGCGAGCTCGACCAGCGACTGCCGACCCAGCGCCGCCGCACCGAGTTGGATGACGCGCACGCCAGGACGGAACGCGCCGCCGGCCTCACGCGCGACGAAGCCCGCGCCCTCGAGCGTGCGCAGCAGGCGCAGCGCGGTGCTCGGCGGCAGGCCCACGCGGCGCGCGCACTCGGTGAGCGAGATCGGCGGCCCGGCGCACACCTCGGCGAGCAGGCCCAGCGCGCGCTCGACCGTGCGGGTCGAGCTCGGACTGGCCAACGACGACGGCACGGATGATCCCTCGCGCTTCCAACGGATGGCAGTGTTTTGCCACTCGTCGCAACGCAACCACAGGCCTCCGACAATGGCCACCGCGATAGTGGGAGGGGCGAGAATCGTCACCCGCCTGTAATCAGTTCAGGCCTTGGAGCGCGCGTCCTTGCCCTCGGCGAGGCGGCGCAGGACGCCGGCGCCGGGCAGTTCGCTGAGCACCGACACGATGCGGTCGATCGTCGACTGCAGCAGCGCCACCTGCTCCGGCAGCTCGCGCAGCGCTTTCGGGTCGAGCGCCGAGACGACCTTGTCCAGAGGGCCGGTCAGGTTCTTCGTCGCCGTCTCGATGCGCGAGACCGCGCGATCGAGGCGTCCGACCGTCTGGTTGAACCGCTCCAGGGCGTCGTTGAAGGTCTTCATGGTCGCGGGGAACTGCGCCACCAGCCGCGCGTTCTGCTCGAGGATCTCCTGCATCCAGCGCGCCTGCTGGTCGGCGTTCTTCATCAGGTCGCCGACGACCGGGATCGCCCCGACCGCGGACGGCACCCGCGAGCTCTCCGGCTTCTTCGTCGCCACGCGTGATTCCTAGCACGTTCACCCGCGTGGAACCGGCCACATCGCGCCGAGCGATTTATTACCCGCGGGTAACAATGAATAGTCTCAAGCAGTTCCGGCAGGTCCGCCGATCGAGGGAGAGCACCTTGCAGCACACCGTCGCGCACGGGGTGATCATCGACTGGGACTGGACCTTCCCGGGCGCGCTGCGGCTCACGCTGGCGCTGCTCATGCTCGTGGCCACCATCGCCATCGCCGGGCGGCGCATCGCCTGGCTGGTGAAACTCATCCGTTCCGGTACGAAGGCCGAGGGGCGGACGGACCAGATCGAGGAACGGGTCAAGGATCAGGTCATCGAGGTCTTCGGCCAGCGGCGGCTGCTGAAGTGGAACGGCCCCGGCATCGCGCACTTCTTCACGTTCTGGGGCTTCGTCATCCTGGGCCTCACGATCGTCGAGGCATTCGGTGCGCTGGTGTTGAGCAAGGACTTCGCCTTCCCGATCCTCGGCCACGCCCGCTGGCTGGGTTTCCTCGAGGACTTCTTCGCCGTCGCGGTGCTGCTCGCGATCATCTGGTTCTCGGTCAACCGGGTGGTGAACGCGCCCGACCGAAAGTCGCGCTCGAGCCGCTTCTACGGATCGCACACCGGCCCGGCCTGGGTCATCCTGGGCATGATCAGCCTCGTCGTCATCACGCTGCTGCTGTACCGCGGCGCGCAGTACAACACCGGACACCTGCCGTTCGGCCAGTCGAAATGGGCGTTCGCGTCCTACGCCGTGGCGAAGCTGCTCGGCACCGGCGCGTACAACCAGGGCGTCGAGACGTTCTTCCTGCTCGCGCAGATGGCGGTGATCTTCGGCTTCACGATCATCGTCACCTACTCCAAGCACCTGCACATCGCGACCGCGCCGCTCAACGTGCTGACCAAGCGCGAGCCGGACGCGCTCGGCGAGCTGCTGCCCGTCACCGACGCCGACGGCAAGCCGATCGACTTCGCCGACGTCGAGAACCTGTCCGAGGACACGGTGTTCGGCAAGGGCAAGATCGAGGACTTCACCTGGAAGGGCTACCTCGACTTCGCCACCTGCACCGAATGCGGCCGCTGCCAGTCGCAGTGCCCCGCGTGGAACACCGGCAAACCGCTCTCGCCGAAGCTCGTGATCATGGACCTGCGCGATCACCTGTTCGCGAAGGCCCCCTACATCATCGGCGGCAAGGAACTGCCCGCCGAAGCGTCGATCGAGGGCAAGCTGGACGGTCACCACGTTCCCGAATCCGGGTTCCCGCGGGTGCTCGGCTCCGGCCCGGAGCAGGCCAACCGGCCGCTGGTCGGCGACCTCGCCAGCGGCGGAGTCATCGATCCGGACGTGCTCTGGTCGTGCACGACGTGCGGCGCGTGTGTCGAGCAGTGCCCCGTCGACATCGAGCACATCGACCACATCGTCGACATGCGCCGCTACCAGGTGCTGATCGAGTCCGCGTTCCCGTCCGAGGCCGGCGTCATGCTGCGCAACATCGAGAACAAGGGCAACCCGTGGGGCATGGCCGACAAGGGCCGCGACGAGTGGATGTCCGAGCTGTCCTTCGAGGTCCGCCGCGCGACGCCGGGCACCCGGCTCGACGCAGACATCGACTACCTGTTCTGGGTCGGCTGCGCGGGCGCGCTCGAGGACCGCTCCCGCAAGGTCACCATCGCGTTCTGCGAACTGCTGCACACCGCGGGCGTCGAGTTCGCGGTGCTCGGCTCGGGCGAAACCTGCACCGGTGATCCGGCGCGGCGGCTGGGCAACGAGTTCCTGTTCCAGATGCAGGCGATGCAGAACGTCGAGACCCTGAACTCGATCACCCGGGCCGCGCCGTTGAAGGTCGTCGCGACCTGCCCGCACTGCTTCAACACGCTGGCCAACGAGTACCCGCAACTCGGCGGGCACTACGAGGTCGTGCACCACACGCAGCTCCTGGGCCGCCTGGTCGAGGAGGGACGGCTCGTCCCGGTGGAGCCGGTCGACAAGAACGTCACGTACCACGACCCCTGCTACCTGGGCCGGCACAACAAGGTCTACACGCCGCCGCGCGAGGTGCTCGGCGCCATCCCCGCGCTGAAGTCGCAGGAGATGCACCGTTGCAAGGACCGCGGGTTCTGCTGCGGCGCCGGCGGCGCACGGTTCTGGATGGAGGAGAAGATCGGCAAGCGGATCAACGTCGAGCGCACCGAGGAGGCACTCGGCCTCGACCCGGACCTCATCTCGACCGCCTGCCCGTTCTGCATGGTGATGCTGTCCGACGCCGTGACGCAGAAGGTCGCCGAGGGCAGCGCGCGCGAGGACGTCAAGGTGCTCGACGTGGCGCAGATCCTGCAGCAGTCCCTCGCCGCTCCGGCCGGGGAGAATCCCGACCGGCCGCGTCCCAAGCCGGCTCCGGCATCAACCTGAGTCCGGCTGGGTACGACGTAGCCGTGTCCGTAACCTCGAACCAGTGAAAGACGACGGCGGGGAGCACCTGCAACTCGGCCGCGCGAAGCGCGGCCGGCGTTCGAACGTGCCGCCAGGCGAGGCCGAACTGCCCTTCTTCAAGCGGATGTGGGCGCGCCATCGCCGGCGCCGGGCCGCACGCAAGGCGCGGGTAGCCGCGATGACGCCACGGCGGCGCTGGGCGCGACGCGGCCTGATCGCCGGCACCTGGCTGCTCGGGTTCGTCGCGGCACTGATGGTCGCCGTGATCATCATGTACAACGCGTTCACCAACGTCCCGCGGCCCGAGACGATCGCGCTCTCGCAGGTCGCCACCATCCAGTACTCCGACGGCACGACGCTCGCCCAGATCGGGACGCAGGACCGCACGCTCGTCAACATCAAGCAGGTGCCGGCGCACGTGAAATGGGCCGTGCTATCCGCCGAGGACCGCAACTTCTACCACGAACCGGGCGTGTCGATCCGCGGCACGTTGCGCGCCGCCGTCTCCGACGTCTTCGGCGGCAGCACGCAGGGCGGGTCGGGCATCACGCAGCAGTACGTGAAGAACGCCTACCTCAGCAATTCGCAGACGCTCACCCGCAAGCTCAAGGAGCTGATGATCGCGGTCAAGCTGTCGCGCCAGTACAGCAAGGACCAGATCCTCGAGTTCTACCTGAACACGGTCTATCTCGGCCGCGGCGCGTACGGCATCCAGGCTGCGGCCCACGCCTACTTCCACAAGACCGTCCAGCAGCTGACCGTGGCGGAAGGCGCGCTGCTCGCCGGGCTGCTGCGCGCGCCGGGCTACTACGACCCCGCGGTCAACCTCGCGCAGTCCAAGCAGCGCTGGTACTACGTGCTCGACGGCATGGTGAAGACCGGCCATCTCACCGCCGCGCAAGAAGCGCAGCTCAAATTCCCCACGACCGTGCCGCCGCATGACCCGCACCTCGGCAGCACGGGCTGGAAGTACCTGCTCGTGAACGCAGTCCTCGCCGACCTGCAGTCGCACGGCATCTCCGCGAAGGAGGTGTACGACCGCGGGCTGACGATCCGCACCACGATCAACCGCAAGGCGCAGGGCGCGGCGCTCACCGCGATTCACGAGACGTTCAAGAACCTCACCAAGCAGCAGCGCAACCTCAAGAACGCCTTGACCGCCGTCAACCCCGCCACCGGAGGCGTACTCGCCTACTACGGCGGCACCGGCCCCAACCGCAAGGGTTACGACGGCAAGGTCGACTTCTACGACTACGCCGGACAGGGTGGCCGGCCGCCGGGCTCCTCGTTCAAGCCGTACACGCTGGCCACGGTGCTCACCCAGACGCTGAAGAAGACACCGGGCAAGGATCACGTCGCACTCGACAGCTACGTCGACGGCAGCTACTGCCGCACGATCGACGGCACCAAGATCTGCAACGACCCCGGCGACGAGAGCGTGAGCAGTTCGCGGATCAAGCTGGCGCTCGCGATGAAGTACTCGCTGAACACGACCTTCGACCTGCTCGCTCTCGACGCCGGCCCGAACAATGTCGCCGACACCGCGCATGCAATGGGCATCGCCAAGGAAGACAGCAACGGCCGCAAGACGCTGCAGGAGAAGAACGGCGACACGACGTTCGGCATCGGCATCGGCGACTACCCGGTGACCCCGCTCGACCAGGCCGTGGGTTTCGCCACCCTCGCGAACGGCGGCAAGGCGAACGCGCCGTACTTCGTGCAGAAGGCGACCGCGTCCGACGGCACCGTCGTCTACACACACAAGTCGAAGACGACGGACGCGCTCGACAAGAGGGTCGCCAACGACGTCACACTGTCGATGGAGCCCATCGCGGCGTGGTCGGGCGACCCGCTGTCCGGCGGTCGGGTGTCGGCCGCGAAGACCGGTACCGAGGGCATCTCGCCCAAGTCGCCGGACAACAGCGACGCATGGATGGTCGGCTTCACCCCGCAGGTGAGCGCCTCGGTATGGGTCGGTACCGGCCGCTCGAAGCCGATCTACAACTCGGCCGGGCAGCCGCTCTACGGCGCGAACCTGCCGGGGCAGACGTGGAAGCTGTTCATGGACACCTTCCTGGCCGGCAAGCCGAACATGGCGATGCCGACCAAGCAGATGATCGCGGCCAACGGCGGCCTGCCGAAGCCGACTCCCACGCCGACCCCCACACCGTCCAAGACGAAGTCGAACACGCCGAGCCCGACCTTCTCGGTGACCAGCGGTTTCCCGACGCCCACCCCACCCACGTCGACGACGCCGACTCCGACACCGACGACGACCACTGCGACGCCGACCTGCACCCCGAAGGTCCTGCACACGTGTAGCCCGTAGGCCGTGTTTGGATGTCCGGGTGACCGTCGCCGAGGACACCGGGCGCGACCGCAACGCGGGTGACCGTCCGGCCCGGCTGCCGAGTCGGGTGGACGCGACGGTCCGGCGGGCGACTCGGCCGTTGGGCGGGCCGTGGGGGCGGCACGCGGCGGTGGCGAACCTCTCGTGGTGGACGCCGGTCCGGTTCCTGTTCGCGATGACGATCGCGACGCTGCTGCTCGGGTACGTGCAGAAGTCGCCGTGCGCAACGGGTATCTGGAACGGGCACAAGCAGTACACGCACTTCTGCTACTCCGACGTGGTCCCTCTGTGGAGCGACGAGCGGCTCAACGTCGGCGCGGTGCCGTACCGCGACACCAAGGTCGAGTACCCGGTGCTCACCGGCGCGTTCATGTGGCTCACCGCCAGGCTCACCACCGGGGTGCACACGATCATGTCGAGCTGGTCGCAGATCGTCGTGTTCGGCGCGCTCACCGCGCTGCTGCTCGCGCTGTGCGGCCTGATCGTCACCGCCTCGACCGCCTACACCGCGGGCCGCCGTCCGTACGATGCGGCGATCTTCGCGCTGTCGCCGCTGTTGATCTTCCATGCGTTCTCGAACTGGGACCTGCTCGCGATGGCGTTCACGTCGTGCGCGCTCTGGGCGTGGTCGCGGGAACGGCCGGTGCTGTCCGGCGCGATGATCGGGCTCGGCACCGCGGCGAAGCTCTACCCCGTCTTCCTCCTCGTCGCGATCGGCATCCTGGCGGTGCGCACCCGTCGCTTCGCCGACGCGGTCTGGGCCGCGATGAGCGCCGGGCTCGTGTGGTGCGCGGTCAACGTGCCGATTGCGATCGCGTATCACGACGGCTGGTGGAAGTTCTACGACTTCAGCATCGAGCGGAGCACCGAGCGCTCGACCGTGTGGGCGATGTTCCGCACCCTCACGGACGGCTCGGTGAGCGCGGGCGACACGCCGTTCTGGAAGCCGCCCGGCATCGCCGTCGCGCTCGCGCTCATCGCTGCGCTCATCATCGTCGCGGTGATCGGGCTCGCGGCTCCGGTGCGCCCGCGGCTGGCCCAGCTCGCGTTCCTCAGCGTGCTCGCGTTCCTGATCACCACGAAGGTCTGGAGCCCGCAGTACTCGCTGTGGCTGGTGCCGCTGCTCGCGCTGGCCCGACCGCGCTGGCGGCTGAATCTCGTCTGGCAGTTCAGCGAGATCCTCGTCTGGATGGCGACGCTCACGCTGCTGCTCGGCTACGACGTTCCGGCGCACGGCATCAACTACGGCTGGCTGATGCTGATCCTGCTCGTGCGCGACGGGCTCCTGCTCGCCCTCGCCGCGCTCATCGTGTGGGAGATGTGGCACCCGTGGCTGGATGTGGTGCGCGTCGACGGCGTGGACGACCCCTCAGGAGGGATCTTCGACCACGCGCCCGACTACTGGCTGCGCGAGGGGCCCGAGGTCGCGGTGAACCTGATGGACGACGTCGAGCCTCAGCTGGAGCCGCGCAGGTAGTCGATGTCGGCAGCCTGCCCGTCCGGGCCGGGCGTCTCGACGATCACGTCGCTGCCGGCGGCGCGGCAGATGTCGGCGATGGCCGCGGGGTCGATGGTGCCCGCGTCGAAGTTCGCGTGCCGGTCGGCGCCCGAGTCGAACGCGTCGCGGCTGTTGTTCGCGTGCACGAGGTCGATGCGTCCGGTGATCGCCATGACCCGGTCGACGATGCCGTCGAGCTCTTCGCCGCCCGCGAAGGCGTGGCAGGTGTCGAGGCAGAAGCCGACGCCGTAATCGCCGACCGCGTCCCAGAGCTGGGCCAGCCGGTCGAAGCGGCGCGCCATCGCGTTCGTCCCGCCCGCGGTGTTCTCGATGAGCACCGGCAGGGCGAAGCCGCCGGCGTCGTTCTTCGCGTACTCGAACGTCTTGCGCCAGTTGTCGAACCCGATCGCCGGGTCGTCGGCCTCGTTGAGGTGCCCGCCGTGGACGATGATCGCCTTCGCCCCGATCTCCTTGGCGCCGCTCGCGTGCTGGGCGAGCAGCTTGCGGCTGGGGATGCGGATGCGGTTGTTCGTGGTCGCCACGTTGATGCGGTACGGGGCGTGGATGTAGACCGTCAGCCCGCTTGTTCTGATGGCATCCGAGAAATGAGGTGCTTGCGGCTTTTCCCAGGCCTGGGGGTCGGTCAGGAAGAACTGGACCGCTTCAGCGCCGGTCTCTTTGGCCCACTGCAGCGGGTCGTCCGACTTCACGTGTGCACCGATCGCCATGCCGCCAGGCTACGAGGACCCGCCGACAGCACCACTGGCGCGCGGGGGGCGCGTATCCCAGACTGAGAACTGCTCGTTTAGCCAGACGCCGGGTGCGTTAAGCTCTGGTTGTGTTTTGCTCGGCTTAGCTCGGTTCAGCCGGGACATTTCGGACAGGAGTGCAGATGCCGGGTCGCCACGAGACTCCGACAGGCCGCCGGCCGCGGCTGCGTTGGCTCGTCGGGCTCGCGGGCGCGGCGATCGTCGGTGCACTGGTCTTCACGCTCCAGCCGGCCCAGGGGGCCGCGACCACGGTAAACGCCCAGCTCTCGCTGACCGGCGTGTCCACCAAGGCCAACATCCTCGGCGGCTCGGCCATCGGGGTGCACCCCGGCGACACGGTCGCCTTCAAGGCCTCCGCGCTGCCCACAGCCGGGCTGGAGAACATCCCGGCCCTCGGCACCCTGCTCGAGAACCTGCTCTCCACGGCGTTGGGCCAGTACCAGGTCGTCGTCTCGTTCGGCTCCAACTTCCCCGGCGGTGCCCAGACGGTCACGCTCGGCGGCCCGACCCAGGGCAAGTGCGCCGGCCAGCCGTCGAAGTCGTTCACCTTCCCGAACAAGGGCACCTACGCCTTCACCTGGAAGGTGCAGTACGTCCTGCCGCTGCTGCTCGGCTGCACGAAGAACGGCATCAGCGACTCCGACCTGAACGTGCTGCAGAAGGCCGGTGTGGCGCTCAACGCCACCAACAGTTGGGTGGGCAAGGTCATCGTCGCCGACAACCCGCCGCCCGGCGGCATCTCGATCCAGCTGCCGGGCGTCTCGGTCGCGCCGACGATCGCCGGGCACGGTCTGGGCACGATCGGCGTCCCCGGCATCACGCTGCCGACGATCGCGATCTCCGTGCCCAACCTCGACCCCGGCCAGCTCGGCGGCGGCGGTAAGCAGAGCGGCCCCGGCGGCGGCGCAAGCGCACCGGCCGACGGCGGCAACGTCATCCCGGTGCCCGCGCTCGTGGTACCCGGCCAGAACGGTGTCCTGCCCGACCTCGGCGGATACAACGCCGGCGCGCTCCCCGACACCGGTGGCTCGGCCCAGGGCGCTGTAACCGCGGCCGGCAGCAACGGACACAAGGCGGCCGACCCGGCGCAGGTCAAGCAGGACAGCACCGGCAAGCACAAGACGATCGACCTGGCCTCGAGCCGGCCCACCACCAGCGCGGTATGGCCGGTGCTGGCGATCGTGATGCTGATCGCGCTGACCTTCGTCGCCGCGACCTACGCCCGGCTCTACCTCTTGAAACACGAGAAGTAAGCACGGATTTCAGGTCGGTCGTGCCCGCCAGGTAGTCTGACGGGGTAATCCGGGTCGCCTTTGCCGAGTTCGGCGCGGCGACACCCTCCTGCCACGGACCGTCCGTGGCCGATCAGTCCACAGGAGGAATGGCACTCACATGCGCCATTACGAAGTCATGGTCATCCTCGACCCCACCCTGGAAGAGCGCACCGTCGCCCCGTCCCTCGACCAGTTCCTTTCGGTCGTGAAGAGCGACGGCGCCACCGTCGAGACGGTCGACGTGTGGGGCCGGCGCCGGATGGCGTACGAGATCGACAAGC
>JAICKR010000191.1 GCA_025927835.1 Jatrophihabitans sp.
ACGAACCCGGCCAGCCGCGGGCTGAAGACCACGTCGCCGTCGGCGACCCGGGTGATCGCCGCGGCCAGGTCGTCGGCCGAGATCGTCTTCGTCACGTAGCCGGACGCGCCGGCGCGGATCAACGCGATGACGTCCTCGGCGGCGTCCGAAACCGACAGCGCGAGGAAGCGCGTCTCGGGCAGCTGCTTGGAGACCGACTCGAGCACCGCGAGGCCTCCGCCGTCGGGCATGTGCACGTCGAGCAGGACGACCTCCGGACGGGTCTCGTTGATGACCGTGATCGCCTCGGCGACCGCGCCCGCCTCGCCCACCACCTCGACCCGGCTGCCGAGCTCGGCCCGCACCCCGGTGCGGAACATCGCGTGATCGTCGACGAGCACTACCCGTGTCATTTCCTCATCCTCAACTCGACCTCGGTGCCGGCACCCTTGGCGCTGTCGATGCGCGCCGTGCCGCCGTGCCGTTCGACGCGTCCGATGATCGAGCCGCGCACGCCCTGCCGGTCGTCGGCGATCTCGTCCATCTCGAAACCTACGCCGCGATCCTTCACGAACACGCTCACCTGATCCGCCTCGAGCTCGGCGTAGAGACTGATCGCCTCGACACCGGAGTGCTTCGCCGCGTTGACGAGCGCCTCGCGCGCAGCCGCGGCGAGCGCGGAGAGATCGTCGTCCAGCTTGGCGTCGCCGACGAGCACCACGTCGATGGTCACCGCGTACGCGTCCTCGACCTCGGCCGCAGCGGCGCGCAACTCGTCGCCGAACTGGCCCTCCGCGGTGCGGTTGCCGTAGAGCAGCGTGCGCAACGTGCGCTCCTGCCCGCGCGCCAGCCGGGCGACCTCACGCGGCGAGCCGGCGTTGCGCTGGATGAGCGCGAGCGTCTGCAGCACCGAGTCGTGCAGGTGCGCGGCGATGTCGGCGCGCTCTTGCGACCGGATCCGCTCCGCGCGTTCGCTCGACAGCTGCGACATCATCCGCATCCACCATGGACCGGTGATGAGCGCGACGCCGATCAGCGTGACGAGCACGGCGAGCAGGCCGTCGCGTACCGCGGTGAAGTTCGCCCGCGCCAGTGACCACACCGCGCCGGCGACCACGAGCGCGAGACCGGACGCCAAGCGGATGCGCGCCAGCCGCTCGCCGCGCTGCGCGACCAGCGAGTCGCGCGACAGCAGGCGCAGCCGCGCGCGATCGGGCTCGGAGGCCTGCCGCCAGATGAGCGCCCCGCCGAGGCAGGCGAGCAGCAGCGGCGCGAACAGCCCGCCCTTCGGGTAGGAGAACGCGGCGCCGGCCACCGCGCCGACCGCCGCGGCGACCGCGAGGACGTATTCGAGCCAGATCGGCAGCCGGCCGCGGCCGGTGCCGGGAGCGGTGGGCAGCACGATCAGATACGCGCCGTAGAGCGCGACCCCGAGACCCCCGGCGAAGGTCAGGAAGATGAAAACGAGCCTGATGACCTTGGTCGGGACACCCACGTGCTGGGCGATTCCGGTCGCGACACCCCCGAGAATGCCGAGGTCAGGGCGCCGGTAGAGCCGGCGCGTCGCGGTGGTCACTGCATCATGATTGCCGGGCGATGCATCCCAGCGCATCAGGATGCGCCCGGAGTCTTGCACCGCTCTATGTTCAGGGTCGAGATCCGGGCGACACCCGATGCGGCTCAGGCACGACGAAAGGCACTCTCGACGCCATGACGACGAGTGACACCTTGGGCTTCCCGCCCCCGCCTCCCACGACCGAGCGCGGGCTGCTGCGCCGCAACAAGTCCAGCCGCGTCGCGGCAGGCGTGTGCAGTGGCCTGGGCGACTACTTCGGGCTCGACCCCGTCCTGTTCCGCGTGCTGTTCGCCACCGCGGCGTTCTTCGGCGGCGCCGGGATCCTGGCGTACCTGCTCGCCTGGGCGGCCATCCCGGAGGCAGGTACCGCGCACGCGCCGATCGACAACCTCATCGCGTGGATGCGCCGACGCCGGTTCCCGGTGTGGGTCGCCGCCGTCATCGGCGGACTGATCCTCTGGGCCGTCGCGTTCAGTTGGTGGGCCCCCGGCCCGTTCTTCCCGGTTGTCGCCGTCGCGATCCTCGTCGTGGTGTTCTTCGCACGGCGCGAGATGCGCCCCGGCCGCGCCGCGGCCACGACCGCGCCGCCCCGGACCGTCGATCTCACCAAGGACGCGTCCGCGGCCACGGACACCACGACCGCGCCCGGAGCGCCCGACGCACCGACCTGGTCACGCGATGCCCGCGCGTGGTACGAGGAGGCGCGTGCGGCCGCCCGCGAACGGCGCCGCCGCTCCCTGCCGCTGCGCATCGCGATCCTCGCCACGCTGCTCGTCACCCTCACCGTGCTCGCCATCATCGACGGCATCACCGGCATCCAGTTCCAGGTCTACTTCTGGACGGTGCTCGGCATCGTCGGTGTCGGCCTGCTCGCCGGACTGGTCACCCGTCGCTTCCCGTTCAGCATGCTGCCGCTGCTGCTCCCGGCGATCGCCGGTGCGATCGCGTTCGGCGGCAGCCACGCGAGCCTGCACGACGGCATCGGACAGCGCGACTGGCGCCCCACGGCCGCTGCCGCGGTGTCGGACTACCGGCTCATGTTCGGTCGCGGCACCCTCGATCTCACCGCGCTGCCGCAACAGGACTCGGGCCAGGTCATCCACGTGACACTCGGCGCGGGCCAGGTGAAGATCATCGCGCCGCGCACCATGAACCTGACCGTGCTCGCCAACGTGCACCTCGGTCAGGTCGAGACCGACGGTGTCGAGGTCGACTTCACCCGCGACAGCGGGGTGGGCGTGAACCGGGTGATCCCGCCGCCGACGACCACGATCGGCGGCCCGGTCACCGTCGACGTGCACCTCGCGGACGGCAACGTCTCGCTCGAGCACCGCTGACCGAATCGGGTGTGACGGCCCGCGTCCTACTCGGGGCCGGGCCGTCATCCCGGGTCAGCCCCGTACGGGGGATTTCGTGTACCACCACGGGGGAATGGCGAACACGATGGCGGCCCACATCCATGCCTCCCGACGCGACCGCGGAACCGGCGGCTGCGCGATCGGTCGAAGTTGCTCGGCTGGGCGTGGGCTGGACATGGGACGAGTCTCGCTACCGACCAAGATCCTTGCAGGGTCCGAGCGGACCCATCCTGCGGGACCAAAGTCAGTGATGGGCGCGGACAATGTTTACCGAGCGGGTGAACCGGGCCGAATCGGCCCGGTTCACAGCCGCGGGAGGTCAGCCCGCGGCGGTCGCGGGTGTCGTGGTGACGGTGGTGCCTTCGAGCTTGTTCGCCTTCATCGCGAAGGTGTTGGTGAACGTGTCAGCCAGCTTCACCTTGCCGACGTCGACGCCGAGCACCTTCTCCATGGCGTAGATGGTCTTCGGGCCTCCCGCGGGCATGACGCCGTCCGGCAGGAACTGGCCCTTGTCGCTCTGCAGACCTGCGACGTACTGCGCCTTGGTGATCGTGCTGTTCGACACGAACTGCGCCGGCATGCGTGCCGCGATGTCGGCCGCCGAGTGCGTTGCGATCCAGTGCATCGTCGCGACGAGTGCGTCCACGACGCTCTGCACCGCCTTCTTGTGCGAGTTCACCCAGCTCTGCTGCGCGAGGACGCCGGCGGCGGGCCAGGCGCCGCCCAGTGCCGTCGTCGCGCCGCGCGTCGTGGCGAGGTCGATCGCCGAGTAGGCGAGGTGCTTCGCCTCAAGTGCACCGACCGTGGGCTGCGTGGTCATGACGCACTGCACGGAATTGCGCTGGATACCGGCGATCGCGGTGGAGCCGGCGCCGACGGCGACCGTGTGGTAGCCGCTGTGCGCGACACCGTGCTGAGCGGCGAGGAACTGGGTGAGCTCGTCCGTGCCGGAGCCGAGGTCGGTGACGCCCAGGCTCTTGCCCTTGAAGTCGGCGGCCGAGTGCACGCCGGTATCGGTACCGCACATCTCCCGCTCGCCGGGTGCGCCGGAGAGCTGCACGACGTCCACCACGTCCTTCCCCTTGGCCTGGAAGTCGATGGTGTGGATGTACCACGCACCGGCCATGTCGACCTGCCCGGACGCCATGGCCTCCTCCGCACCGACGCCACCGTTCTGTTCGGTGGAGAGCTCGACCTTCACGCCGTACTTCTTGTAGAAGCCGAGCTGTTGCGCCAGCTGGTAGGGCAGGTAGATCTGCTTGTCGATACCACCGACCATGAGTTTCACGGTCGGCGTCGACGCACTGTTGGACGATCCCGAGCCGCTGCTCGAGCACGCGGCGACGCCGAGGGCCAAAGCCCCGACCGCAGCCGCACCGAGGACGCGTTTGAACATGAGTTTCCTTTCGTTGGGGTGATACATCGGGGCGGCGCGCGTCAGATGCTCGCGGCCTCTGAACGGTTGGGTGGTCGCCAGGCCAGCACGCGCTTCTCGAGCAACGTGATGAGGTACTCGGCCACGAGCGTGACGACGGACATGATGGTCATGCAGGCGAAGACGGTGTCCATGTCGAAGTTGCCTTGCGCCTCACTGATGATGAGACCGATGCCGCGCTGTGCGCCGAGCACCTCTGCGACCAGGGCGCCGATGATCGCGAACCCGAACGCGGTGTGCAGGCTGGCGATGATCCAGGTCAGCGCGGACGGGATGGTGACGTGCCGCGCGACCTGGAGCGGCGAGGCACCGAGCACCCGGACGTTGGCGACGAGGTTCTGGTCGACCTCCCGAACGCCCTGGAAGGCGTTGAAGAACACGATGAAGAACACGAGGACGGCGGCCAGGAGCACCTTCGGGAACGTGCCCAGACCGAAGGCGACGATGAAGATCGAGCCCAGGATGATCCGCGGGATCGAGTTGAGGATCTTGATGTAGGGGCCGACGACCTCGGCGAGGAAGCGGTTCTGCCCGAGCAGCAGTCCGAGCACGACGCCAGCACCCGTCCCGAGCAGGAAGCCGTAGCCGGCCTCCTTGATCGTGACCTCCAGGTTCACCCAGATCGAGCCGAACGCGGTGCCGTGTTCGAACAGCCTCACCAAGCTGTGCCAGATGCCGGACGGCTGTCCGAAGAAGAACTTGTCGACGATGCCCGCGGACGTGAACCACTGCCAGCCGCCGATGACGAGGACGGGCAGCACGACGCGGCCGAGCCAGACGAGCCGGCGGCGCCGGCGGCGCGCGCGCCGCGCCGAGGTGCGTAACCCGGTGTCGATCTCCGCGGCCGCTGCCGGTGCTGCCGGATGGGGCGCAGGGATGCTGAGTCCGGTCGCGTTCATGCCGCGTCCGCCGTCTGTGCGTAGGCGCGCAGTACCTCGTCCTTGAGTGACGCCCAGATCTGGTTCTGCAACTCCAGGAAGCGAGGTTCGTGCCGGATCTCCTGCACCTCACCGCGCGGCCTGGGCAGATCGATGTCGAAGCTGTGCTTGATCGACCCGGGGCTGCTCGTCATGATCAGCACCCGATCGGCGAGCGCAACCGCCTCGTCGAGGTCGTGGGTGATGAACAGCACCGACGGACGGGTCTGCTCCCACAGCCCGAGCAGTTCGGTCTGCATGATCGCCTTCGTCTGCACGTCCAGCGCACCGAACGGTTCGTCCATCAGCAGGATCTTCGGTTCGTTGATCAGCGCCGCCGCCATTGCGACCCGCTTGCGCATACCGCCGGACAGTTGGTGCGGGTAGCGGTCCTCGAACCCCGTCAGACCGACCCGACGCAG
>JAICKR010000197.1 GCA_025927835.1 Jatrophihabitans sp.
AACGCCGGCCGCTCGTTCGCGGACCTGCCGACCCGAGCCCGCCGCGGCATCGCCGGTGCCGCGGCGGCCTCGCTCGTCGCCGCCGGTGGCATCGCGCTGCTCAGCAGCGGCACCGCATCTGCCGACCCGTCCCCGACCGCCTGGTACAAGCTGCGGGTCTGCGAATCGAGCAACAACTACGCCATCGACACCGGCAACGACCACTACGGCGCCTACCAGTTCGACCTGCCGACGTGGCAGAGCGTGGGCGGGCGTGGCTACCCGAACAAGGCGAGCAAGGCCGAGCAGGATCTTCGCGCGCTGATCCTCTACCGCGAGCGCGGCTGGCAGCCGTGGCAGTGCGCGAGCATCCTCGGCCTGCGTGAGGACGCGGACGCCCGTTCCGGCCGCACCAGCGACATCCACCTGCCGACGAGCACGTCCGCGGGCGGGAGCACGACGAGCAGTGCGCTGCGGATCCCGGCCTTCCCGGGCGGCACGCACTGGTACACCTACGGCGAGAACAGCCGGCACATCAAGACGTTCCAGGACCAGATGCACAAGCGCGGGTTCTTCCCGGTCGGGACGGGGCAGTACGGGCCGAACACGCTGCGCACGGTGAAGCAGTTGCAGCGGCTCAACGGGCTGGTGCCCAACGGCTACATCGGGCCCAACACCTGGAAGCTGGCCTGGGTCGGCAAGTACCGCACCCCGTAAGGTCCGAGACGTGGGCCATCACGTCTCGTTCGAGTTGGTCGACCGGTCCGGCCGGCTGTCCGGCGTGCGCCTGCAGCAGGAGATCGGGCTGTCCGGCCCGCTGGAGTTCGTGCGCACTCGCGGCAGCTGGCGGTTGACGGTCGACCTGCCCGAGGTCGACCGGATGGAGTACCTGTTCGAGGTGCGCGACGCGAACGGTGCGCGCATGACGATTCCCGATCCGGGCAACCCGCGGCGCGCGCCGGGTGCGTTCGGGGAGAAGTCGGTACTCGAACTCGACGGCTACGAGCCGCCGGCGTGGCTCGCCGCGGTGCCCGTCGAGAGCGCGGAGGCCTCGCTCGAGGTCGACGCGCCCGAGCTCGACGGCACGGTCGAGGTCACGCTCTGGGCGCCCGCGGAGCTGGCCGGCCCGGCGCCGCTGCTCGTCGTCCACGACGGCCCGGAGTACGCGCACCTCGCCGGCCTGACGCAGTACCTGGGTGCGGCGGTCGCGGCGCGCGACATCCCGCCGCTGCGCGCGGCGCTGGTGTCACCCGGCGAGCGCAACGCGTGGTACTCGGCGAACCCCGCATACGCGCACGCGCTGTGCGAGCTGGTGCTGCCCGCGGTGGCCGAGCTCGCGCCGGGCGATGTGCGCATCGGCGTCGGGGCGAGCCTCGGCGGTCTGGCGATGTTGCACGCCCAGGTGAGCTATCCGGACCGGCTCGACGGGCTGCTCCTGCAGTCGAGCAGCTTCTTCACCCCGGAGCTCGATCCGCAGGAGGCGGATTTCTCCGGGTTTGCGGCGGTGACCGAGTTCGTCGCGTCCGTGCACGCGGCCGACACGGCCACCCGCGCCGTACCGGCGGCGCTCACCTGCGGCAGGGTCGAGGAGAACCTGGCGAACAACGAGCTGATGACCGCGTCGCTGCAACGTCTCGGATATCGCGCGCGGTTCAGCGCGGTGCGCGACGCGCACAACTACACGGCGTGGCGCGACGCGCTGCACCCGCATCTCACCGGTCTGGTCAACGAGGTGGTGACGGCCAGTGCGGCGTGAGCACGTCGACCTCGGCCCCGGCACGGTGATCGCGTACGGGCACTACGGCCGGCCGGTGCTCGTGTTCGCGTCCGAGCAGGGGCGGGCCTGGGACTTCGAGAACAACGGCATGGTCGAGGCGGTGGCCGACCTGATCGACGGTGGCCGGGTGAAGCTGTACTGCGTCGACAGCGGCGACGCGCAGACCTGGTCGGACCGCTCCATCCCGACCGAGGAGCGGGCACGCCGGCACGACACCTACGAGCAGTGGATCACCCAGCTCGTGCTGCCCTGGATCAGCGACGACTGCGGCGGCGTGCGCGAGTTCGCGGCGCTGGGCTGCAGCCTCGGTGCGTACCACGCCGCCAACGTCGCGTTGCGGCACGCCGACCTGTTCCCGTTCGCGATGTGCTTCTCCGGCAACTACGACCCGACGGCGTGGCACGGCTGGGGTGAGCCGGGCGACGCGACCTACTTCCACAACCCGATGGCCTACGTGAGCCACCTGCACGGCGCGCATCTCGACTGGCTGCGCGGCCGGGTCAGCCTGCTGCTCGTCGTTGGGCAGGGTGCCTGGGAGGTCGACCCGACGGGCGCGCTACCGAGCACGCGGGAGTTCGCCGCGCGGCTCGCCGCGAAGGAGATCCCGCACGAGCTGGACGTGTGGGGCGAGGACGTGCCGCATGACTGGCCGTCCTGGCGGGCACAACTACGCCATCACCTACCCCGGTTCTGCTGAGGAGGATCCGTGTCGGACGCGTCGCATCTCATCGGGCTGCTGCTGGGCACCGAGGAGGACTGGCCGACGGCGTTCGAGGCGCTGGTGCGCCAGGTCGGCACGGTGACCGACGGGTTGGACAACACGCACGCCTTCGACCTGGAACGGGTCACCATCGAGCCGTTCGACCTGCGCGCGGCGCCGCGGCACTCGCTGGTGATCGACCGGCTGGCGTACTGGTACTACCACCCGCGCGAGTGGCTGAAGAAGGTCGCGCTGACCGACGACGTCTACCTGCTCAACAGCCCGTTCACCTTCCAGAGCATGGAGAAGCACGCCGCCTACTGCGCGATGATGCGGCTCGGGCTGCACGTGCCCGACACCGTGCTCGTCCCGTACAAGAACCCGCCCGAGCACGCGAAGTACGCGTTCACCGCCGCGCGGTACAACCGCCCGTTCGACCTGGACGCGCTCGCCGAGCAACTCGGCTATCCGCTGTTCATGAAACCGTACGACGGCGGCGCCTGGGTGGGTGTCTCGCGGATCAAGGATTCGACCGATCTGCACCGCGCCTACGACGAGTCCGGGCAGCGGCTGATGCATCTGCAGAAAGCCGTCGACGGCTACGAGGTGTTCGCGCGGTCGCTGTCGATCGGTGCCGAGACGATGGTGATGCGCTTCGACCCGGACCAGCCGATGCACGGCCGGTACTCGGTGAGCCACGACTTCCTCGACGCGGCGACCGGCGACGAGGCGGTGACGATCGGCCGGTTGGTGAATGCGTTCTTCCGGTGGGAGTTCAATTCGTGCGAGACGCTGATCAAGGACGGTGTCGTCTACCCGATCGACTACGCCAACGCGTGCCCGGACGTCGCGATCACCAGCCTGCACTACTACTTCCCGTGGGCGATGAAGGCGCTGGTGAAGTGGTCGGTGTTCTGCTGCGCGACCGGGCGGCGGCCGCGCTACGACCTCGACACCAGGCGCTATTTCGACATCGCCGACCGCACCGATCTCAGCTACGCCGACAAGCTCGCGGCCTACCGCGCGCTGGCCGACGAGTACTTCGAGACCGAGCGCTACACCGACTTCTGCGCCTCTCGGCTCGCGCACTTCGACGAGGTCGCGGCGGAGTGGTTCGCCGGACCGGCGTTCGACCAGCTGCTCGTCGAGACCGTGCGGTCGACGTTCCCGGCACACGAACACGACCAGTTCATCGCGCACTACCGCGGCCTGATCGGCCTGTGGGTCAAGGACGAGCAGGCGCGGCTGAGCTGACGGTGGCCGACGACCGGGCGCTCGACGTGCTGCGCGCCTGCTGGTGCAGGACGGCGAACAGCGCCGCGGCTGCGATCGTGGCGGCAGCCTCACCGATCGCGCTGAGCGCCTTGCCGAACGGCGCCCAGTACGGGTCGTACATGTTCGGGATGGGCCCGATCGTGCCGACGTCCACGTACCGGTAGACGACCACCGCGGCGGTTCCCGCGGCCGCGAGCAGGAACGCAAACGCGGCCGTGTAGCGGCGCGGGCGCAGGATCAGGGCGAGCGCGACGACGATCGCGGCGCTGGCGTCGATGCGGAAGATGTCCGCCTGGCTCAGCGTGCTCGTCTTGATGTTGGCGAATGCCGAGGCGAGATCGAAGTGCACGTATGCGTCGATGCCCAGGCCCACCACCACCACGGCGATGAGCGCGATCTCGGTCTTGCGGGCGTGCGTGGTCATCCGTACCACCGTCCCTTCACCCGTATGCACGGACTCGGGCGCCCGATGGTTCAGTCGAGCGGGCTGGTTCAGTCGACCGGCCAGGTGTGGACGGGCTCGTTGCTGTGCATGTGCTCGACGTAGCGGCGCAGCATCTCGCGCAGCGAATCGCGCCGGTCCAGCGGCTGGCGCTGGTCGTCGATGCGGTGGAAGGTGCGGGCCTGCCACTCGGCGCCGTTCTGGTGCGTCGTGCAGCGCCGCTCGACGATGCCCAGCAACCGGTCGCTCACCGTGCTGTCGACGCCCCACGCCGCCAGCCCCTCGTGGGCCATCGGCAGCAGCCGGCGCAGCACGAGTTCGGTGGCCGGCACCTCACCCAGCCCCGGCCAGAACAGGTGTGCGTCGATGCCGCGGCGCGCGCCGGACTCGAAGTTGTCGAAGGCCGCGGCGAAGGACATCTGCGACCACAGCGGGCGGTCCTGCTCCACCAGGGTGCGCAGCGCGCCGTAGTAGAACGCGCCGTTGGCGAGGATGTCGACGACGGTCGGGCCGGCGGGCAGCACCCGGTTCTCGACCCGCAGGTGTGGCTTGCCGCGATAGACGTCGTACACCGGCCGGTTCCAGCGATAGATCGTCCCGTTGTGCATGCGCAGCTCGCCGAGCCGCGGCGTGTCGCCGCGGCGCAGCATCGCGACCGGATCCTCCGCGTCGCACACCGGCAGCAGCGCGGGGAAGTAGCGCACGTTCTCCTCGAACTGGTCGAACACCGAGGTGATCCACCGCTCGCCGAACCACACGCGGGGCCGCACGCCCTGCTCCTTGAGCTCCTGCGGCCGGGTGTCGGTGGCTTGCTCGAACAGGGCCACCCGCGTTTCGCGCCACAATTCCTTTCCGAACAGGAACGGTGAATTGGCGCCGAGCGCCAGCTGGACCCCGGCGATGCACTGGGCGGCGTTCCAGGTCGCCGCGTAGTCCTGCGGGCTCACCTGCAAGTGGAACTGCACGCTGGTGCAGGCCGCCTCCGGCGCGATCGTGTCCGCGTAGGCGTTCAGGCGCTCCGGACC
>JAICKR010000214.1 GCA_025927835.1 Jatrophihabitans sp.
AGGCTCACCGCGTAGGAACGCATGTTGCCCCAGAAGCCTTTGCTGCCCGCGTCCGCGGCGAGGAAGTCGTCGAACGTCTCGTGCTCGTGCGCGTGCGGCATCGGGATGTAGCCGGGCAACAGGTTGAACAGCGTCGGGATGTCGGTCGAGCCCTGGATGGACGCATGCCCGCGCAACGCGAGGATGCCCCCGCCGGGCCGGCCGATGTTGCCCAGCAGCGTCTGCAGGATCGCGGCCGTGCGGATGTACTGCACGCCGACGGTGTGCTGCGTCCAGCCGACGGCGTAGCAGAACGCGGACGTACGCTCGCGTCCCGAGTTCGCCACCAGCGCCTCGGCGACCTTGTGGAACATCGCCTGGGGGATGCCACACACGTCCTCGACCACCTCGGGCGTGTAGCGCGCAAAGTGCCGCTTCAGCACCTGGAAGACACAGCGCGGGTGCTGCAACGTCTCGTCGCGCGGCGGCTCGGCGCCGATCGCCGCGCCGCCGCTGCCGTGCTGCTCGCCGCGGCTCGCGTCCTGGCCCTGTTCGCTGTCGGCACCGGTTCGGTCGTCGTACTGCGCGTCGCGCTGACCGGCGGCGGGCGCCAGTTCGCTGCGCTCGTACTGCCAGGTTTCGGTGTCGTAGTTCCCGGTCTCGGGATCGAAGCCGGAGAACAGGCCGTCAAGGTCCTCGGTGTCCTCGAAGTCCTCGCGCAGGATCGCCGCGGCGTTCGTGTACGGGATCAGGTAGTCGCGGAACTCGTGGCCACCGGACAGCACGTAGTTGACGAGCCCGCCGAGGAACGCGATGTCACTACCGGCACGCAGCGGGACGTGCAGGTCGGCGACTGCAGAGGTGCGGGTGAAGCGCGGGTCGACATGGATCACCGTCGCGCCGCGCGCCTTGGCCTCCATCACCCACTGGAAACCGACCGGATGGCACTCGGCCATGTTCGAGCCCTGGATGACGATGCAGTCGGCGTTCTGCAGGTCCTGCTGGAAGGTGGTCGCGCCGCCGCGGCCGAACGAGGTCCCCAAACTGGGGACGGTGGAGGAGTGTCAAATACGCGCCTGGTTCTCGATCTGAATCGCCCCGAGGGCGGTGTAGAGCTTCTTCATGAGGTAGTTCTCCTCGTTGTCGAGGGTCGCTCCTCCGAGGCTCGCAATGCCCATGGTGCGGCGCACGATCTTGCCGTCGACCTCGTGCTCCCAGAACTGCCGCCGGCTCTTGATCACCCGATCGGCGATCATGTCCATCGCCGTGTCGAGCGGGAGGTCCTCCCAATCGGTGCCGTGCGGCCTGCGGTACTTGACCTGGTACTCACGCGCCGACCCGGTGGTCAGCTGCAGGCTCGCCGCGCCCTTCGGGCAGAGCCGGCCGCGGCTGATCGGCGAGTCCGGGTCACCCTCGATCTGGACGACCTTCTCGTCGCGGACGAATACGCGCTGCCCGCAGCCGACCGCGCAGTAGGGGCAGATGCTGCCGACGACCTTGGCGCCGTCGATACGCGGATGGAAGCGCTGCTCGGTCTTCGGCGACCTGGCCGCCTCGCCACGCGCCGTCCGGTCCGTCCCCGTCAACTGCCGGAGAACCGGCCATTCCAGCGGGCTTCGGCGCGCGGTCACGATTTCTCCTCGCAGCGGATTCGATTCAGCATTCCCCAAGATCGCGTCCAGCAACCACAATTGTGCGTCAGGGAGTGTTGGCCTGGGTAGGAGACGCGCATGGCTCGAATGGGCTTCTTCACCGACACGTCGGTGTGCATCGGCTGCAAGGCCTGCGAGGTCGCCTGCAAGGAGTGGAACGGGGTTCCCGACGACGGGTTCGACCTGCTCGGCTCGTCCTACGACAACACCGGCGGTCTCGGCGCGAGCACCTGGCGGCACGTCGCCTTCATCGAACAGCCCGCCAAGGCCAACGGCGACTTCCGCTGGCTCATGGAATCCGACGTCTGCAAGCACTGCACACACGCGGCGTGCCTGGACGTGTGCCCCACGGGGTCGCTGTTCCGCACCGAGTTCGGCAGCGTCGTCGTGCAGGACGACATCTGCAACGGCTGCGGGTACTGCGTGCCGGCCTGCCCGTTCGGCGTCATCGACCGACGGTCCGGCGGCACCGCAGTCAAGAACGGCGGGCTCGCGCAGAAATGCACGCTCTGTTACGACCGGCTCGGTGCCGGCATGACCCCGGCGTGCGCGCAGACCTGCCCGACCGAGTCGATCCAGTTCGGCGACATCGACGAGTTGCGCGCCCGCGCCGACGCGCGGCTGCGCGAGCTGCACGAGTCGGGCGTCGCGGAGGCGCAGCTTTACGGCCATGACCCGGACGACGGCATCGGCGGCGCCGGGGCGATGTTCCTGCTGCTGGACGAGCCCGAGACCTACGGGCTGCCGCCCGATCCGGTGGTGACGACGCGCGACCTGCCCGACATGTGGAAACGCGCGGCGCTGGCGGCAGTCGCGATGGCCGCGGGTGTGCTCGGCGCGTTCGCCGGACGACGCGGATGACCGTCGAGGGACGGCACCGGCGCCGTCGCGGCCGCGGTGAGCAGGCGATGGTGCCCGAGGCCGAGTTCACCTCGTACTACGGACGCCCGATCCTCAAGGCATCGCCGTGGCAGGACGACATCCCTGCCTACCTGTTCCTCGGCGGGTTGGCGGGAGGTTCGGCGCTGCTCGGCGCCGGCGCGGACCTGAGCCGGCGGCCGGCGTTGCGCCGCGCGTCCCGGCTCGGCGCCCTCGGCGCGATCGGGCTCAGCTTCGCCGCGCTGGTGCACGACCTCGGCCGGCCCAGCCGGTTCGTCAACATGCTGCGGGTCGCCAAGCCGACCTCACCGATGTCTGTCGGCACCTGGATCCTCACCGCCTTCGGGCCGTGCGTCGGCATCGCGGCGGCTGCCGAGGTGCCGCGCCTGGTGCCGCGGCCGCTGCGTGGGCTGGTGCGCCGCGCGGCGCGTCCGGCGGGACTCGCTGCCGCGGCGCTCGGGCCGGCCGTCGCGTCCTACACCGCGGTGCTCATCGCCGACACGTCCACTCCGACCTGGCACGAGTCCTATCGCGAGCTGCCGTTCGTGTTCGTCGGCTCGGCGGCCGCGGCCTCCGGCGGTTTCGGCATGCTGCTCGCGCCGGTGGCGGAAGCGGGGCCGGCGCGGCGCTCAGCCGTGGGCGGCGCGCTGCTCGAGCTCGCGGCATCGCAACGGATGGAGACCTCGGCCGGGCTTGCCGCCGAACCGCTGCACACCGGCCGCGCCGGTGCACTGCTGCGGGCGAGCCAGGCGCTGACACTCGCGGGTGCCGTCGGCACGCTGCTCGGCGGGCGGAGCCGCCCGCTCGCCGCTGCGTCCGGAGCTGCGCTGCTGGCCGGCTCGGCGTGCACCCGGTTCGGCATCTTCCACGCCGGGCAGGAGTCCGCGCGCGACCCGAAGTACACGGTCGTCCCCCAGCGCGAGCGCATGGCCGAGCGCGGCGACTGACACGCGCTCCCGCGCTCGCGCCGAAAGTGGGGTGCGCACCCCCATGCCCGGGCGCGGCGCGGCGGCCATCGTGTACCGGTGATCACTGCGCGCTCCATCGCCGTGCGTGGCCTCGTCCTGCTTGCCGCGCTCCTCGCCACCCTCTTCTGCACCTCGTGCACGGGCTCGACGAAGGGCAAGCCGACCGTACGGCCCACCGCCACGGGTTCGATGCCGCCCGGAGCGCCCAAGACGTTCGAGGACGCGGTGGCCGCACGCCTCGGCCCGGACGGCAGCGTCCCGAAGGATCTCGCGCTCGACGCGTGGAGCGCGCTGATCGGTCCGCTACCCGGTTGGACGCCGAAACAGCACCTCGTCGGCACCGGCGCGATCAGCGGGACGATCGCGGTCCGCATGGTCTACGGCCACTGGCACGAGCTCACCGAAGCCCAGCGCGCGGCCGTGCTCGCGTTCGGACGGGCGCCGACCTCGCCCGCGCCGTCGAGTCATGCCACCCGCTTCCTCGCGACCGGCGTGCTCGACACGATGTCGGCGCTGCAGGACAGGATCCGGGCGCAGGTTCCCGCGGCAATCGAGGCGATCACCCATCTGATCGGCCGATCGCTGACGGTGCCGTTCAAAGCCTTTGTCAACGCGACGCACGTCGGGGTACCGGACGAGTACGCCGCGACGACCGCCGTCGTCGCCCGCGACGGACACAGCCTGGAAGGCTGCAACGGACGCTTCAACCCGGACATGTTCCCAACGGCCGGCGAGATCCTCTCGGTCGTCATCCACGATGTCGTGAGCAGCATCCATGACGAGCAGAACACGAGCAAAGTACTCTCCTCCGAGACGATC
>JAICKR010000108.1 GCA_025927835.1 Jatrophihabitans sp.
CACTGTCGCCGCCCCCCTTAACACCCGCGGTCTTGTGGGTGTGGGTGGGGGGGGGTGCCGCGTGGTTTCACGTTGTCAATTTCAAAACCGAGTCAAAAAAGCGACCGGTGCCGACGAGAGCATGGAGGGTAGGTCCCGGAATTGCTGGCCTGAGTTGGTGGAGCTGAGGGGATTCGAACCCCTGACCCCCTCGATGCGAACGAGGTGCGCTACCGGACTGCGCTACAGCCCCGAGATACTCGGAAACGGCCCGTTGGGCCGTCGACGAGGATATCAGCCGCAGCGGGTCAGCTTGCCCGCCGCTGCGCGGCCGCGGGCTCCAGTTCCTCGGTGTACAGGCCGGTCAGGTCGATGGTGTCCATGCTCATCAACTCGACGTCGTCGTCGTCGATGCGTACCACCGAGTCGGGCGCCTCGTCGAAGCGGGCGACCGCTTCGGTGACGTCGTAGCTCTCCGGCCGGCGGCGGGCGGCGCGCACCTGGCGGTTCTCGCGCCGCGCGCGGTCGCGCATCGCCTGGTTGCGCAGGAACCACATGTAACCGACGACCCCGAGCAGGAACGGGGTGGCCAGCGCCCACATGATGCCGCCCATGATCAGCGCAAGGAGACCGAAGATCGCGCTGCCACCGATGAGGATGCCGAGCGAGCGGCGCCGGCGGGCGAGCATCTGTGTGCGCGCGGCAGACAGTTCGGAGCGGTCGGGCGGGTACATCAGCGCCTCCTGGGCAGCCGGCACGGGACGGCGAGCGGGCGCCGCGAGCTTGGCGCGGTTCTGGCGCGGGACGTAGACCTCGGCGCGGGACTCGCCGACGGTCGCCGCGTTGCGGCCCAGGGCGCGCATCGCACGGCCGAAACCGTTCACCGAACGCTCGCGGCGGCGCTCGTCGGTGCGCCGCACCACCATCGGCACCACCACGATCAACCACAGGATGGTGAGGACGACGACCGTCATCAACGGTGACAACATCCTTCACCTCCAGTCACACCAGTAACACGCTCCGACAAAGTTAGTGACGGAGCAGCGCGGGTGCGGGTACGCGCGACGGCGTGTCGCCCAAGAAGCTCAACCTGAGGTTGAGAGGGGCGTCCGGATGTCGATCTTGTTCACGCGCGGCCGTTGCGCCAGGCGGGCGCCGGCGGCAGCGCCGCCAGTCGCGACACCATGCTGCGCCCGTTCAGCTCCTCGACCGTGATCGCGAACGCGATGTGGTCGCGCCAGCCGCCGTCGATGTCGAGGAACCGCTCGTAGAACCCCTCGCGGCGCAGCCCGAGCTTCTCGACGACGCGCAGGCTTGCGGTGTTCTCCGGACGGATGTCCACCTCCACCCGGTGCAGCCCGACGGCGCCGAAGCAGTGGTCGACCGCAACGGCGAGAGCGGTCGGCGTGATGCCGCGTCCCGCCATGGCCTCATCGACCCAGTAGCCGACGGTGCACGAACGCAACGCACCGTGCACCACGTTGGAGACGTTCAGCTGGCCGACCAGCCGCCCGCCGTAGCAGATCATGAACGGCAGCATCAGGCCCTTGCGGCCGCCCGAGCGCAATGCCGAGTGCAGCGCCGGCCAGGCGCCTACCGAGTTGCGCTCCTCCCAGTCGTGCGGCGAGCTCGGCTCCCACGGCGCGAGCCAACGCTCGTTGCGCAACCTGATCTCGCTCCAGGTGCGGGCATCGCGCAGCCGCGGCGCGCGCAGCAGCACCGGGCCCGCCGACGGCGTGGCGGGCCAGCCCGGAACCTTGGCCATTGCCGGCTCACCGGTTGGCGAGCAGCAACGGCATGACCGTCACCAGCCGGCCGGCGACAACCTCGGTCTCCTCCTCCGGGATGACGACGAGGCAGTTCGACAGCGCGAGCGACCCGATGAGGTGTGAGCCGGCGCCGCCGACGAATGACACGCCGTAGCCCCCGGTGGCCTCGCGGTGCAGCACGCCGCGCCGGTACTGCCTGATGCCGGGCGGGCTGGTGGCGCCCTCGAGCGCGACGGCCTGCACGGTGGCCCGCTGCAGCTGCCGCTTGCCGAGCAGCTTGCGGATCGCGGGGCGGACGAACGCCTCGAACGACACCAGGCTGCTCACCGGGTTACCGGGCAAGCAGAAGATCGGGATCTTGTCGCCGAGGTGACCGAAGCCCTGCGGTTTGCCCGGCTGCATCGCGATCTTGCAGAACTCGACGGTGCCCAGCTCGGACAGCGCCTCCTTGACGACGTCGAACGCGCCCATACTCACGCCGCCGCTGGTGATCAGGACGTCGGCACGCAGCAGCTGGCTCTCGAGGGTGTCGAGCAGCTTGGCGTGGTCGTCCGGGACGATGCCGATGCGCCGCGCGTCGGCGCCGGCGTCCTTGGCGGCCGCCGCGATCATGTACGAGTTCGAGTCGATGACCTCACCGAAGGACGGCCGCCGGCCGACCTCGATGAGCTCGCTGCCGGTGGACAGGATGATCACCCGCGGTCGCGGCCGCACGACGACGCGGTCGCGGCCGATCGCGGCGAGCAGCCCCAGCTGCTGCGGACCCAGCGCGGCACCGGCGCCGAGTGCGGGCGCACCGGCCTCGACGTCCTCACCGGTGTGCCGGATGCAGTTGCCGGTGTGCACCGGGCGGTGCAGCGTCACGCGCGCCAGCCCGCGATCGGTCTCCTCGAGCGGGATCACCGCGTCGGCGCCGGCCGGGATCGGTGCGCCGGTCATGATGCGCATCGCCAGACCCGGTCCCATGCCGGAGCGGGACTTCGCGCCGGCCGCGACGTCGCCGACGACCTGCAGCTGCACCGGTTCCGCGGAGGAGGCGTCGCGGGTGTCGATCGCGCGCACGGCGTAGCCGTCCATCGCCGAGTTGTCGAAGCTGGGCAGCGGGAAGTCCGAGCTGATGTTCTCCGCGAGCAGGAGGCCCTGCGCGTCGAGCAGGGTCAGCTCGATCGTGTCGATCGAGCCGATGCTGTCGAGCACGATGGACAGGTGCTCGTCGACCGTCCGTAGGCGATCGTCGTCAGCCACCAGCACGTCCCCTTATCCGTCGGCCCCCGGGTCATACTCCCCCAACCATGCCCGGAAGTCCTCGCCGATGACCGGGTGTCGGGCCGCAAGCCGCACGACGGCCTTGACGTACTCGAGCCGGTCACCCGTGTCGTAGCGGCGGCCGGCGAACACGACGCCGTGGGTCGGCGTGCCGGCCCGGCACAGTGCGCGCATCGCGTCGGTCAGCTGGATCTCGTTGCCGGCGCCGGGCGAGGTGTCGCGCAACGCGGCGAAAATCTCCGGCGGCAGCACGTAGCGGCCGATGATCGCCAGCGTGCTCGGAGCCTCGTCGGCCTTCGGCTTCTCGACCAGGTCGGCGATCCCGACGACGTCGGCACCGGGGTCGGCGCCCTCGGCCGGGACGACGCAGCCGTACTTGCTGATCTCCTTCGGGCCGACGTCGAGCAGCCCGAGCACGATGCCGCCGTGCTCGGCATGGACGTCGAGCATCGGGCCGAGCAGCGCGTCTCGTTCGTCGATGAGGTCGTCGGGCAGCAGCACCGCGATCGGTTCGCCGGCGGCGAACTCGGCACCGTGCCCCACCGCGTCGCCGAGCCCACGCGGCTCCTTCTGCTCGGCGTAGTGATAGGTGGCCAAACCCTCGGCGTGCCGGATCGCCGCGAGCCCGTCGGTGTCGCCCTTGGCCTCGAGCGCCGCCTCGAGGTCGACGTTGGGACGGAAGTACTCGCCGATCGCCGCCTTCCCGTCGCTGATCACGAACAACACGTCGGTGACGCCGACCCGCGCGGCCTCGTCGACGACGAGTTCGAGGGCGGGACGGGTGACCACGGGTGCGAGTTCCTTGGGCACCGCCTTCGTGAACGGAAGGAAGCGGGTGCCTCGGCCGGCGGCGGGAATGAGCGCCTTGGACACGCGCGGCGACGACATCATCCGAGCGTATCGGGGCCAGAATTGCCGGGTGGACGGCGCGGAGCAGGGCAAGGCCGCACTGCGTGAGCGATTTCTCGCGGCACGGCGCGCTCGGCCGCCGGCCGAGCTGGAGCTCGCCAGAGCCGCCATCCGCGAGCACGTCATCGCTCGGGTGATCAGCGCCCCAGTGGTCTGCGGGTACGTCCCGATGCGCACCGAGCCGGGTTCGGTGGAGTTGCTCGCCGGTCTGCGTGAGCTCGGCGCGACCGTGCTGGTGCCGGTCACGCAGCCCGACCGCGACCTCGACTGGGCGCCGTGGCTGCCCGACGCGATCGGCGCGCCGCTCGGCGTCACGGCGATCGCGGACGCGTCCGTGGTGCTCGTGCCGGCGCTCGCGGTGGCCGCGGACGGAACCCGGCTCGGCCGCGGCGGCGGCTCGTACGACCGCGCGCTGGCCCGCTGCGGCCCGTCGACCCTGGTCGCGGCGCTGCTCTTCGAGGACGAGGTCGTGGACACGCTGCCCAGCGACGCATGGGACCGGCCGGTGGGTGCGGTGGTGACCCCGAGCGGCTGGCGGCAACTCGCGCGGAACACCTGAATGGCCGCACGGCGTTAGCAGTCGTAGACTTGGAGTGCCAGCCTGGTGCTGGCCAGCCCGGGAGGACCACCGATGCCCACGTACCAGTACGCCTGCACGAACCCGGAATGTCAGAACCGGTTCGAGCTCGTGCAGTCGTTCACCGACCCCGCCGCGAGCGAGTGCCCGGTGTGCGGGAGCGCGGTGCGCAAGGTCTACGGCGCGGTCGGCGTGGTGTTCAAGGGCTCCGGGTTCTACCGCACCGACAGCCGGGCCGGCGACAAGACGAAGTCGGCGGCGTCCACCTCGTCCTCGTCGACGGACAAGTCGGAGAAGTCCACGGACTCCTCGAGCCCCAAGGAGCCGGCGCCCGCCGCGAAGTTCTCCTCCGCCCCCGACTCGTCCTCGTCGAGCCCGTCGAGCAGCACCGGCAAGGCTGCAGCCTCCGCCTAGCGCCGCGGCACCCCGTCCACAGGGCAACTCGCCGTCCACAGCCGCCCGTCGGGCAGCTGTCTGAGTCCGGGCCGCTTCCTAGCGTGGCGGCATGTTCGCCACGTTGCGCGCCCGGCTGCCGCACATCGGCCGTGGCCCGCGGCTGCTGGTCGCGGCCACCTGCGTGCTTCTCGCGCTGAGCAGCGCGTTCGGCGGCGGCACCGGCGCCACGCACGACGCCCGCCGCAAGGGCACCGGGTTGGCGGCGGGGCTGCCTGCCGGAGTCGTCGCGGCCGCGGTGACCCTGGACGATCCCAGCGGCGCCGAGCTCGTGCACGACGGCGACCGGGTCGACATCCTCGAGAGTGCCCGGCCGGCCGATCTCGTCGAACCCGACACCGCCCCGGTCCTTGGGGTCGCGACCGCGGTGCGGCACGCGCTCGTGCTGCGGGTGCTGGCCGATCGCGGCGACGGCACCGCCGCCCTCGTGCTGGCTGTCGACCGGCCGACCGCGGTGCGACTTACCCGTGACAGATCCACGCAGGTGTTCACAGCCGTTGTGGTTCCGCCCTAGGGTCCGGTTTGCGACGTTAGCCGACGGACGCACCGACGGACTCGGAGGAAACCATGCTCAAGGGGTTCAAGGAATTCATCATGCGCGGCAACGTCGTCGACCTGGCGATCGCCGTTGTGATCGGTGCCGCGTTCGGCGCCGTCGTCACGGCCCTCGTCGCTGACTTCATCACGCCGCTCATCGCGGCGATCGCAGGCAAGCAGGACTTCAGTGCACTGAAGTTCACCGTGAACGACAGCACGTTCCTGTACGGCCACTTCATCAACGCGGTCATCTCGTTCGTGCTGATCGCCGCCGCGATCTACTTCGTCATCGTGATGCCGCTGAACAGGATCGCCGAGCGGCGGGCACGCAAGGTCGCGTCCGGCGAGCCCGATCCCGACCCCAAGCCAGAGGACATCATCCTGCTCGAGCAGATCCGCGACCTGCTCGCCGCGAGCCAGGGCTCGAGCGGGCCGTCCGCCGACCGGCCGATGCCTTCCTGAGTCACTCGTGATGCGGCGGGCGTTCGCGGCGGTACCAGTCCTCGTCGCGCCCGCCCGCCTCGTCGCCCCAGCCTTCGTCCCGCTCGTCACGCGTGACGTCGGGCAGCACCGGCTCGTCGTCCGCTGACTTGTGCGGGTGACGCCGCGGACGCTGCGAAGGTTCGCGCGCCCCGCTCACGGGCAGTTGACCCATTCGTCGGTGCCGTCGTCGAACACCTGCCGCTTCCAGATCGGCAGCCGATGCTTGACTTCGTCGACGAAGCGCGCGCAGATCTCGAACGCCTCGCGCCGGTGCGCCGTGGCGACGGCCGCGACGAGCGCGACGTCGCCGATCTCGAGCACGCCGACGCGATGACTCACGGCGAGCGCGAGCACGTCGGGCGATGCGGCGAACTCGTCCGCGATCGACGCGAGCACAGCTTGCGCCGACGGGTGCCCCTGGTACTCGAGCTCGACGACACGACGGCCGTGATCGACTTCGCGCACCACGCCACAGAACACGACCCGCCCACCGGCGCCGGCATGGTCGACCGCGGCCTCGTGCAGCTCGACCGAGAGCGGCTCGTTCGACACCTGGACGAGCCGCACGACCGGGTCGACCTCGCTGCCGGGCTTGCGGGTCACACGCCACCGCCGGGCCGGTGATCGCCACCGCCGAGCTGGTCGACCGCGTGCTCGAGCAGCGGTGCGAGCACCGCGACGCCGTCGCGCACGCCTCCGGGCGAGCCCGGCAGCGTGACGATGAGTGACTCGCCGATCGTGCCGGCGATACCGCGGGAGAGCACCGATGTCGGCACCTTCTCCCGCGAGATCGAGCGCAACGCCTCGGCGATGCCGGGGACGATGCGGTGCAGCATCGGCTCGATCGCCTCCGGTGTGACGTCGGTGGGGGTCAGCCCGGTGCCGCCGGTGGTGATGACCGCCCGCGCGCCGGCCTTCAGCGCCTCGCGCACCGCCTTCTGGATGTCGGACACGTCGTCGGGCACCACTCGGCGCAGCACGACCTCGTGCCCCATCGCCTCGAGCTCGGAGTTGAGCACCTCACCGCTGTCGTCGGGCCGGTCGCCGGACGCGGAACGGTTGGAACAGGTGATCACCGCGACCTTCATTCCGCGCTCCAATCGCCGGATCGGCCGCCGGATTTCGCCAGCAGCCGGATGTCGGTCAGCCGGGCGCCGCGGTCGACCGCTTTGACCATGTCGTAGAGCGCAAGCCCGGCGCCGACGACGGAGGTGAGCGCCTCCATCTCGACGCCGGTGCGGTCGGCGGTGCGGGTGGTCGCGACGATCTCGACCGCGTCGACGAGCAGGGTGAGGTCGACGGTGACGCCGTGCAGCGCGATCGGATGGCACAACGGCACCAAGTCGGGGGTGCGCTTCGCCGCGGCGATGCCGGCGATGCGCGCGACGGCGAGCGCGTCGCCCTTCGGCAGTCCGTCGCGGCGCAGCAACTCGACGACCTGCGCAGTCGTGACGAACCGCCCGGCGGCGCGCGCCTCGCGCACCGTCACGTCCTTGCTGGAGACATCCACCATCCGGGCCGCGCCGGCTGCGTCGACGTGTGTCAGCTGCCTGCCATCGCCTGCCGGACTTGTCACATCAGTGAGCCTAGTTCCGGTGTTGGTCAGGCAACTTGCTGTCACGGCAGAAGCTGCGACCTAACAAGGTATCTACATCAGACACAGCGGGCTCTACATTTCGTCCGGCCCTGGTAACACGCCGGGCCAATACGCAACCCAGGAGGTTGTAGTGAGATCAGGTCGTCGAGGACTGGGGGTCCTCGCAGCGGTGAGCGCGGCGGCTACCGTCGCTGCCCTGGCCGCCCCCGCATCAGCCGCACCACATCGCGGCGGCAACGAATTCAACCCGTACGCGCCCTCGTCCGGACACTCGTACCGACACGGTGCGCTCCCGACGCGCGCAGTCCTCAACAAGATGCGAGCCTGGTCGAAGCAGAACTCGCCGCACGCAGCCGCAACGAGCGCGCGCACGCTGGCCTACGGCGGCGGCGTCGACGGCATCGGTGTGCAGAGCGGACACTCGAAGACCTATCTGGTCTTCTACGGCACCCAGTGGGGCACCTCGTCCACCGACGCGAACGGCAACCTGAAGTTCACCGGTGACGCGAACGGGGCTGCGAGTGCAGTCCAGCAGATGTTCAAGGGCATCGGCACGAACGGCGAGCTGTGGTCGGCCGACCTGACCCAGTGGTGCGACGGCGCGGGCGTGGCGTCCGGGGCGACCAGCTGCCCGGCCAGCGGTGCCAACTACATCCCCTACCAGAGCGGCGGCGTGCTGTCCGGCGTCTGGTACGACAACTCGAAGGCTTCGCCGTCTGCCGCGACCGCGGCGCAGCTCGGCCAGGAGGCCGTGTCCGCGGCCTCGCACTTCGGCAACACGACGGCGGCCTCGAACCGCTACGCCTACTACGTCATCCTGTCGCCGCACGGCACGAACCCGGACAACTACCAGAGCCCGACGCAGGGCTACTGCGCGTGGCACGACTGGAACGGTGACGTCGGCGTCTCGTCGCCCTACGGCGACATCGCGTTCAGCAACCAGCCGTACAACATCGACCTCGGCGCGAGCTGCGGCACGCACTTCGTGAACAGCGGAACCGCGGGCATCACCGACGGCTACACGATGACGCTCGGCCACGAGTGGCACGAGATGATGTCCGACCAGAACCCCGCCGGCGGGTGGACGAACCACCAGACGACGAGCCAGTACTACCAGCAGGAGAACTCGGACGAGTGCGCGTGGATCGCGCCCGGCCAGACCGGAGGTGCCGCGAACATCTCGTTCGGCTCGTTCGGTTCCTACGCAGAGCAGGCGTCGTGGTCGAACGACACGAACAGCTGCGCGATCTCGCACCCGATCGTCACGCACGGCACGGGCAGCAACACCGTGACCGTCACGAACCCGGGTAGTCAGACCGCCACGGTCGGCACCGCGAAGAGCCTGCAGCTGAGCGGCAGCGACTCAGGCGGGCTGGCACTGACCTGGAGCGCGACGGGCCTGCCCGCCGGGCTGTCGATCAACGCCTCGACCGGCCTGATCTCGGGCACCCCGACGACCGCGGGCAGCTACAGCAGCACGGTGACCGCCAAGGACAGCACGAACGCGTCCGGCAGCGCGACCTTCGCGTGGACGGTCAACCCGAGTGGGGGTGGCGGCTGTGCCGCGCCCGGCCAGAAGCTGAACAACCCCGGCTTCGAGTCCGGCGCGACAGCGTGGACGGCGTCCGCGGGTGTGATCGACAACAGCACCGGCGAGCCGGCGCACAGCGGTAGCTGGAAGGCCTGGCTGGACGGCTACGGCCGTTCTCACACCGACACGCTGACCCAGTCGGTGACGATCCCGTCCGGGTGCGCGGCAACGCTGTCCTTCTATCTGCACATCGACTCGGCCGAGACCACGACGGCGACGGCGTACGACAAGCTGACGGTCAAGCTGGGCTCGACCACGCTGGCGACGTACTCGAACCTGAACAAGGCATCGGGTTACACGCTGCGCACGTTCAACGTGTCGTCGTTCGCGGGCCAGACGGTCACGCTGTCGTTCACCGGCATCGAGGACGTCTCACTGCAGACGTCGTTCGTCGTCGATGACACCGCGTTGAGCGCGAGCTAGACGCAGGGGGAGCTGAGCGGGCCGTCGGGACATCCCGGCGGCCCGCTTCGCTGTAGGGGGCCGGCCCTCCTCTGCAGGTTCGCACAGGCCGGCACGGCATCATGGTCCGTCTATGCGTTTACCGACGTGGGCAGTCCGGTCCCTACTCATCGCCGGCGCAGCAGCGCTGCTGGTCGTCGCGTTGCTCGTCGTCATCGTGCTGCGCAAGCCCGGCCACGGCACCAACGCCGGAGCGACGAACATCCCGGCGTCGGGCGGGGTGACCCTCTCGGCGCAGGTGTTCTCGCCGCCCGGTCCGGGGCCCTACCCGCTGGTGGTCATGCCGGCGAGCTGGGGGTCTGGGGCGTCCGAGTACGCGAACCTGGGTGCGGCGTTCGTGGGTGCCGGCTTCACGGTGGTCGCCTACTCGCAGCGCGGGTTCCAGGGATCGGGTGGCTCGATCGACTTCGCCGGCGAGGCCACCCAGCAGGACGTCAGCACCGTGATCAGCTGGGCGCTGAAGCACACGCACGCCGACCCCAAGCGGATCGGACTGTTCGGGACGTCCTACGGCGGGGGGGTGGCGCTGCTCGGCGCCGCACACGACAAGCGGGTCAAGGCCGTCGTGGCCACCAGCACCTGGACCGACCTCGCCGGCTCGCTCGTGCCGCAGGGCGCGGTCAACAAGGAGGCGCTCGGCTGGCTGTTCGACAGCCCGACCGTCCCGCTCGACAAGCTGACCCCGCAGGTGCACCAGGTCGCCGACGACCTCAAGGACCAACCGCTCTCCTCCGGCGACGTGCTCGAACAGATGTCGGCGACGCGGTCGGTCGACAAGGAGATCGACGCACTCAACCGCAACAAGCCGGCGATCATGATCGCCAACGGGTTCGAGGATTCGCTACTCGACCCGACCCCGCTCGTCTCGTTCTTCGACGCGCTGCACACCCCGAAGCGGCTGCAACTCGCGACGGGCGATCACGGCGGCCCGGAGATCGCCGGGTTGCGCGGTGCGCCCGATGCGGTGATCTCGACGGCCGGCAAGTGGCTCGACTTCTATCTGAACGGTACGAAGAACAAGATCGACGAGGGCGGTCAGATCGTCCTGCAGGACGGGTCCACCGGCGTGCCGCACACCTACACGTCGTGGCCGGCGACGATGCGCACCCAGAAGCTCGCCGCCCCGGGCAGCACGGTGAACATGACGTCGGCCGATCCGCCCACGTGGTCGCACGAGATCACCACCGGCCAGGACAGCGGCGCGTCGATCGGCAACGCGGCGATCCTGACCGGCGGTAGCTATCAGTCGCCGACGATCTCGATCGGCTCGCTCAACCGGGAGCACGCGTTCGCCTGGAACTCGGTGGCGCTGCCCGGCGCGGGAGTGGTGGCAGGCACGCCGGAGGTCAAGGTGCAGGTCGCGTCGTCCGCGTCGAAGGTGACGCTGTTCGCCTACCTGTACGACGTCGACCCGTCCGGCACGGCGACGCTCATGTCGTACGCGCCGGCCACGGTGTCGCCGGGTGCGGTGTCGATGACGCTACGGCCGCTGGCGTGGACCGTCGCTGCGGGCGACCATCTCTCCCTCGTCGTCGACACCGCCGACAAGCGGTATGCATCGGCCGAGCCCGACGGCTCGACGCTCACGCTCTCCTCCCCCGCCTCGCTGTCCATCCCGACCGGCTGAGCCGCCCCGCTCGGTAACCTTGGCCCGCACGCAGATCCGCCCTCGTAGCTCAGGGGATAGAGCGCCGGACTCCTAAGCCGGGCGTCGCAGGTTCGAATCCTGCCGGGGGCACCGTCAGAGCCCCGTCTTTGCTGGGCTGTAGAGTCTGCACCGCGAGGAGTCCACGCTGCACCGAAGCACAGTCCGCAAATAGTCCGCAAGCGTCGACTTCACGTTGACCTTTGA
>JAICKR010000120.1 GCA_025927835.1 Jatrophihabitans sp.
GGCCGGCGCACCGTCGTCCTCACCATCGACCCGGCGCGCCGGCTCGCGCAGTCGATGGGTTTGACCGAGCTGGACAACACTCCGCGCGCGGTGAGCGGGGTGAAGGGCAACAACCTGTTCGCGATGATGCTGGACATGAAGCGGACGTTCGACGACGTCGTCCTCGAACACTCCACACCCGAGCGCGCCGAGCAGATCTTCGCGAACCCGTTCTACCAATCGCTGTCGTCCTCGTTCGCGGGCACGCAGGAGTACATGGCGATGGAGAAGCTGGGCCAGCTCGTTGCTGCGAACGAGTGGGACCTCATCGTCGTCGACACCCCGCCGTCCCGCTCGGCGCTGGACTTCCTCGACGCGCCGAACCGGCTGGGCCGGTTCCTGGACGGCCGGATGATCCGGCTGCTCACGGCACCGGCCAAGGCCGGCGGGAAGGCCTATCTCAAGGTCGTCACCGTGTCGGTCGGCATGGTGGCCCGCGTCTTCACGAAGGTCATCGGCGGCGACCTGCTCAACGACCTCTCCACCTTCGTCACCGCGCTCGAGTCGATGTTCGGCGGCTTCCGTGAACGCGCCCAGCAGACCTACGAGCTGCTCAAGAAGCCGGGCACCGCGTTCCTCGTGGTCGCCGCGCCCGAGCCGGACGCGCTGCGCGAGGCGTCCTATTTCGTCGAGCGGCTCTCCGAGGAACAGATGCCGCTCGCCGGGGTGGTCGTCAACCGCACCAGGCAGGCGGCACCCGTCGACGGGGCCAAGCCGCTGAGCGCGGCCCGCGCCGAGGCCGCGGCCGAGGGCCTGGATCCCGACCAGCCGGGGCCGGGACTGGCCAGGGCGGCGCTGCTCGTGCACGCCGAGATCGCCGCCGCCGCCGAGCACGACGCCCGGATGACCAAGCGGTTCTCGTCCGCGCACCCCGAGGTGGCGCTGGTTTCACTGCCCGCGCTGCCCGCCGACGTCCACGATCTCGAGGGGCTGCGCACGATCGGCGGGCTGCTGGGCGCCTGAGCTCATGACGGGCCGTACAGAATGCCCGGTTACTCTGGTGCCCCGTGGCAGTTGATCCGAGTCGTCCCGATCCCTGGCCGACGATCGCCAAGCTGGTCGGGGCGCTTCTCGCGGTCGGGATCCTGGCGGCCGGGCTGGCACTGCCCTACATCGGCGGGCTCGGCCTCGTCGCGGGCAAGGCGGCCGGCAAGTTCATCGACACGACGTGCAACTACCACCCCAGCCAGGTGCCGCAGAAGACCACGCTCTACGCCAACGACGGCAAGACGGTCATCGCCACCCTGTTCAGCCAGGACCGCGTGCCGGTCCCGCTGAGCCAGGTGCCCAAGGCACTGCAGGACGCGCTGATCGCCACCGAGGACCGGCGCTTCTACAAGCACCACGGCGTCGACCTGCGCGGCCTGATCCGCTCCGCGATCAGCACCGGCAGCGGTGACACCCAGGGCGGATCGACGCTGACCATGCAGCTGGTCAAGCAGGTGCGCTACTACCAGGCCGGCGACGACAAGAAGAAGCAAGAAGCGGCGATCGCGATCAACCTCAGTCGAAAGATGGAGGACGCCAAGTGTGCCCTCTACATCGAGGGCACACTGCACGAGTCGAAGGACCAGATCCTCGACGACTACCTCAACATCGCGTTCTTCGGCGAGCACTCCTACGGCATCCAGACCGCGGCAGAGACCTACTTCAACAAACCGGCCTCCCAGCTGAGCCTCGGCGAGTCGGCGATGCTGGTCGGGCTGCTGCGGGCACCGTCCGCCTACGACCCGTTCACGAACCGCGCGGCCGCACAACAACGCCGCGACGACGTGCTGCAGAACCTGGTCAGCGTCGGCAAGCTCAGCCAGAGTGCCGCCGACAAGGTGAAGGCGACCCCGATCGCGCTCGCCACCAAGTCACCGCCGCAGGTGCGCGAGGGCTGCGCCAACGCGAGCACCACGGTGCCCAATGCCGCGTTCTTCTGCGAGTACGCCGAGAACTGGCTCGAGACCCAGCAGCACATCAAGCAGGTCGACCTGCAGACCGGCGGATACAAGATCATCACCACGCTCGACCCGAAGGTGCAGGCCAGCGCGCAGCGCCACATCGCCACCTACGTCCCACCCCGCTCGCCGATGACCGCGGTGCTGCCGGTCGTCGACCCGCGCACGGGTGACGTGCTCGCGATGGCCACCAGCAAGCGCTACGGCACCGCCAGGGGCGAGACCGAGCAGCCGGTGTTCACCAAGGCGACCGCGTTCGGCGCCTCCACGTACAAGCTGTTCCCGCTGCTCGCCGCGCTGCAGACCGGCGTCCCGAGCAACTGGCCGCTCAGCACCGCGGGCAACTTCGGCGAGTACAAGACGAAGAACTGCGCGCGGGAGAGCACGGCCATCAACGGTGACGCGAACGTCTCGTACAGCACGACCGAGACGCTGGCCACCGCCACCGCGAAGTCGTCGAACACGTACTACGTGGCGCTCGCCGATCAGCTCCTCAACTGCAACCTGCAGCCGATCACCGATCTGATGACCCGGCTCGGCATGCAGAACCTGCAGCTGCACGACTCCAACGACAACCCGAAGCTGACCTACGCGCAGAACCTCGTGTTCAACCAGCGCGGCCAGCAGCTCGTGCTCGGTTCCGTCCCGACCAGCCCGCTGGAGATCACCGGCGCGTACGCCGCGGTCGCCAACGGCGGCATGTTCAACGCGCCGGCGCCGGTGAAGGCGATCGAGGATCAGGGCGGCAGCGCGGTTCCGGTCAAGCGCACGCCCGGCGTGCGGGTGCTCTCGCCGCAGGTCGCCGCGCAGGCCGCGACGATCCTGACCGGCGACACGAGCAGCATCGGGACGTCCGCGTCGGTGTTCTCGAACTGGTACGGCGAGAACAGCAGCCTGGTCGCCGGCAAGACCGGTACCGCGCAGGCGAACAAGAAGGACAAGAACTCGTCGGTCTGGTTCGTCGGCATGACGCCCAAGCTCGTCGCCGCGTCGGCGATCATCGACTTCGACAACACGTTCGTGCCGTCGGCCGGGCTCGTCGGCGAGGGCAAGGGACAGGCGTACGGCGACTTCGCCGCGAAGGTCTGGCTGCACGCGCTCGAGCCCACGCTCGTGCACAGCCACTGGTCGTGGCCCGACCCGGCGACCGTCGGCGGCAGCTCGGTGCCCAGCATCCTCGGGCAGACGCCGTCCGACGCGCGCCAGACGCTCTCCGACTTCGGCTACAAGATGGTCCGCCTCGGCGGCGACTCGCAGCTCTGCCCGAGCAAGGAGCCGTACGGGACGATCGCGTTCTACGGGCCCCAGCGCGCGGCACAGGGCGCCACGATCACGGTGTGCGTAAGCAGTGGTGTCAGCCAGATCGTGATCATCCCGAAGCCGTCGCACTCGAACACACCGACCGGGGGCAGTTCGGGCAGCACCGGTGCGGGCGGGTCGTCCACGCCGGCCGGGGGCACGTCCTCGACACCGACCGGGCACGGCCACGGGCACGGCGGACTGCCGGGCAACTAACGGCCGCTACGACAGCCGGCGGCGCACCTCGTCGCTGACCCGCTTGCCGTCGGCGCGGCCCGCGACCTGCGGCGCGACGAGCTTCATGACGGCGCCGATGTCGCGCGGGCTGCTCGCACCCGACTCGGCGATCGCGGCGCTGATCAGCTCGGTCAGCTCGTCGTCGCCCAGCTGTGCGGGCAGGTAGCGGTCGAGCACCTCGCCCTCGGCCCGCTCGCGCGCGGCGAGCTCGGTGCGGCCGGCGCCGTCGAAGGCCTCGGCGGCTTCGCGGCGCTTCTTCGCCTCGCGCACGAGGACCTTGAGCACCTCGTCGTCGGTGAGCTCCCGGGCGGTCTTGCCGGCGACCTCCTCGGTGGTGATCGCGGTGAGCGCCATGCGCAGGGTCGCCGTCGTCACCTCGTCACGCGCCTTCATCGACGCGTTGAGGTCGCTCTGCAACTGCGCCTTCAAAGCCACGCGGTCAACCGTACGGCAGCGATGGCCGAGGTTTCCGTAGGCTTTCGACCATGCGGCGAGCAGTGACGACCCTGGGTGCGGCGGGGACGGGTGCGCTGCTCTACGGCTCGCTCATCGAACGCAACGCGTTCACGCTGCGTACCTTCGACGTACCGGTGCTCGCACCCGATGCCGCGCCACTGCGGGTGCTGCACGTGTCCGACCTGCACATCACCGCGAGCCAGCACCGCAAGCACGCGTGGATCCGCGCGCTCGCTGACACGAAGCCCGACCTGGTGATCAACACCGGCGACACACTGTCGGCGGCGAACGCGATCCCGGCGGTGCTGCGCGCGCTCGAGCCACTCACAGCGTTCCCTGCCGTGTTCGTGCCGGGCAACAACGACTACTACGCCCCCCGTTTCCGCATGCCGACGAAGTACTTCCGGCAGCCGACGCACCGCGACCACGGCGCACCGCTGCCCTGGCCGCAGCTGGCTACCGCACTCGTGCGCCAGGGCTGGCTCGAGCTCACGCACGTCCGCACCGTGCTCAAGGTGGCCGGGCAGCGCGTCGCGCTCGCCGGCACCGACGACCCGCACCTGCGCCGGGCTCGCTACGACTCCATCGCCGGACCGGCCGAGACCGGCGCGGTCGTGCGCATCGGGGTGACCCATTCCCCTGAGCCGTTTCTCCTGCGCCGGTTCGCGAACGACGGCTACGACCTCGTCGTGGCCGGGCACACGCACGGCGGCCAGGTGCGGCTGCCGTTCGGCCCGGCCATCGTGACGAACTGCGGCATCGAGCGCTCGCGCGCCCGCTGGCTGCACCAGTGGGACGACCGGATGTACTTCCACATCTGCGCCGGGCTGGGCACCAACCCGTTCACGCCCGTCCGCTTCGCCTGCCGCCCCGAGGCCACCCTGCTCACGCTGCTCCCGCGGAGCTGATCGGTTTCCGGCGCAGGTATGCTGGCTCGGTTGCTGCCCGGGGTGTGGCGCAGCTTGGTAGCGCGCTTCGTTCGGGACGAAGAGGCCGTGGGTTCGAATCCCGCCACCCCGACCCAAGGAATTCGCGGCACTATGCGTTTTCTGGATTCACAGAATCGTGGCCTCTTCGCTGCTGCGTGACTAACTGCTTGTCTAACTCGCTCTTAAGCGCGTTTACGAAGAGGCCCGCAACGGGCCTCGCCGCACGGTCGACACCTCGCGGACCAGTGTCTTGCGCGCGTAGGCCTCAACCGCCTCGGCACGTTCGATCCTCGGCCACGCCAAGAAGACCTTCAGCAAGGTGCTCTGGACCGCGTCCTCGGCGTCAGAGCGACGCCCGGTCAACAGGTACGCCGTGCGCATCAGCGAACCTGAAGCAACGTCAAAGCCCCGTCCGATTCGCTGACTCGATGGAACCCGAAACGCTCGTACAAGCGCAGCGCATCGTTGCCCACCTCGACGCTCAGCGAAATGGCTGGGAACCCTCCGGACTGCGCTGCAGCGATGAGCGCGTGCAGCAACGTGGTGCCGATGCCGCGTCCGCGAGATGCGTGCACGACTCCGATGGAGGTAGTGCGCGAACGACGGTATGGCGAGCACATCCTGCTCGGTTCCCGACTCGCCGCACCAGAACGCGGCCGCGGCCAGCATCTGCCTCATGAATGACAGGTCCGCCTCGCGAGCGAGCCTGACAACCGGCGGCACAGCGGTGATTGTGACTCAGAAAGGACGTGATCACGCCGTTGACATACTGATCGGATGAAGGCGCCCAGGTCGCTTCGCAGCAAGGTTCTGCGCGAATCTACGTACCTTCGCGCGATGGTCTGAGCAGAGTCTCGTCGCCGGGACGGCTCAGCTGGGGCGAAGTTCGAACCAGACGAGCTTGCCAGGAGGCGGATCGGCGGGCTCGACCCCCCAGCTGGAGGCAACCGCGTCAACGATGCGCAGGTGCGTCGGTACCAGCCGGCAGGAGGATCGCGGCTTCCACCACGCGCGGCGCACCAGCCGACGGGTCGGCCGCACCTCGATCCATACAAGTCAGGCTGCCCAGATCCCAGATCGCCGTCACCTCACCAGCAGCGTCGACACGTTCGACGTGTCCGCCAATCCGCGGTCGAGATAGGGTGCGCCGGTGGAGCTCTCCATCATCGACACCGTGGACGCGCAGCAGCGTCAGGTGTTGCAGCTTGTCGGCTCGCTCGACCTGGCCAGCCGCGATCAACTGCTGCAGGCTGCCGGTGCGGCGCTGTCCGCCCCCCTCCTGGCCGGGTTGGTGCTCAATCTGGCCGGCGTGACGTTCCTCGATTCGAGCGGGATCGGCGCCGTGGTGCAGATCGCCGGCGATGCCGAGGACGCAGGCGTCGCGTTCGGGCTGCAGGCCCTTTCTGATCGCGTCACCCACGTCCTGGAAACCGCAGGAATGCTGGATGCGTGGCCGGTCGAGGCCGCTCCCGCCTGACACGCCGCTTCGATACCCGAGCTGTCCGAGCCCGAGGCGGGTCGTCTCCGGGTCGGCGTGCCGTCGCGTCCCGGTCAGGCGGGTGCTGACGGCCTGCGGAGGAGCCGGATCGCGAGCAGCGCGACGTCATCGCGTCCTTCCGCGGCGCGCTGTTTCAGAATGAAGTCGCACAGCTCGTCCAGTCCCCCGCGACCAGCTCGCTCGATCGACGCGATCAGTCGCGCGATACCGACATCGATGTCCTCGGCAACATCTTCGATCAGCCCGTCGGTGTAGAGCAGGACGGTGTCCCCAGGCTCGAGCGGGACCTGATGGTCGTGCCGGGTTTTCTGCAGGCTGGGCCCGAGGCCGAGCAGCCGGTCAGGCGCCACATCCAATGCGCGCGCCTGTCCCTGGCGACACAAGATCGGCGGCGGGTGCCCCGCGCTGGACCACCGCAACGCCATCGAGCCGTCCGCACCGGTCTCGAGATGCGCGACGAGCGCGCTGGCGAGCACGTCGACCCCTAACCCGCGCGCGGCCGCATCCGCGCGGGTGAGCACGTCGGCTGGTGGGCCGGGCTGGGTGTAGCCAACGGTGCGGATCACGCCGCGCAGTTGCCCCATGGCGGCGGCGGCGTGGATGTCGTGGCCGACGACATCGCCGATGACGAGCACCGGGGTGCCGTCCGGTTGCAGGAACGCGTCGTACCAGTCGCCGCCGACCTCGTTGCCGGTGGTGGCCGGCAGATAGCACGTGACGATCTGTAACGCAGGGGTCGGTGGCGGTGTGGTGAGCAGAGCCTGTTGCAAGGCCACCGAGTTGCTGTGCTCGCGGGCCTGCCGACGTAGGTTGTCGATCACGATGCCGGTGCGGGCGGCAAGGTCGGTCATGTCCGCGAGGTCGTCGTCGGTGAACGGTGCGCGCCCGTGCTCGCGGACCACGACGATGGTCGCCAGCTGCCGGGCACGCACCGTGCCCGGCACGAGGATCGCGCTGCCCGGCCGTAGCGCCGAGTACAGGGCAAGAACTTCCGCGCTGTCGGTCGATTCGCGTTGGTCCTGCTCGGTGACCTCGGTGAGGAGCACCGGCTCACCGCGCAGCAGCGCGTGGCCGAACGCTGAGCTGGGCCCGGCATGAACGGGCAGCAACTCCGCGAGACGGTCCACCAACAACGTCCGGGCACGGTCGGCGTGTGCCGCAGACCAACGCAGCAACTCTGACGCATCCGGATCGGGCAGGTAGATCAGGCACCAATCCGCGAGTTGGGCCACGAAGGCCCGCGCGAGGCTGCCGGCCGCGATCTCGGCGTCCGTGCTGCTGGCCAGCGCGGTGTTGGCCTGGTTCAGCAGCTCCAGCCGGCGCCTCGCTCGGGCATCCGCGGCCAGCGCTCGCTCGGCAGTGTCGCGGGCGGCCCGAAGCTCACGTTCGTAGGTGCGACGGTCCGGCACGCTCATCAGCGCGATCGATGTCCCGATCGATGTCCCGGTTTCGCCCGTGAGGCGGGTTGCGTTCAGCAGTGCTGGGACCCGTTCGCCGCGGGCCGTGCGCAGGTCGACCATGACCTCCTCCAGCCGGCCGTCCAGCTCCAGGACAGGGGCCAGTTGCGTCTGGAACAGCGCGCGGCTGCCGACCGCGAGCAACTCATCCCAGAAGCGGCGCCCGAGAACATCGCCCACCGCGTACTCGCTCCGTTCCAGGAACCCGGCATTCGCCGCAACGATCCGGCCGCTCTCGTCCAGGCGCAGCAAGCCGCAGGGTGCGCCGTCCCAATCCGCGGTACCGAACGCCGCGGAGTCGTCAATCGGTGATCGGGGCGCCATGGCGTTGAAGGTAGCTACCGATCGCGGCCGCCGTCTCGCCCGGTGCGCTCAGATTCGGACAGTGGCCAGTCGCCCGAAGCGCCACCAGTTCGCTCGTCGCGATGTGCTCGTGCACGTAGGCGCCGACCACCTCCGGGGCGATCGCGTCCTGCGCGCACTGCACCACCAGGGTCGGGACCGTCACGCGCGCCAGATCGGCTCGGTTGTCGGACCGGAACGTCGCGCGGGCAAACGTGAGGGCTACTCGCGGATCGGTTCGGCAGAAACTCTCCGTGAGCTCGCGCCCGAGCTCGGGACGATCGGGATTGCCCATGATCACCGGCGCCATCCCGGCCGACCAGCCGAGATGATTTCCCTCCAGGGCCTCCAGCAGCTCGTCGATCTCAGATTCGCTGAACCCCCCCACATAGCCCGCCTCCATATCGTCGATGTAGCGCGGAGAGGGCCCCAGCAGGATCAGGTGCGCGAACCGGCGCGGTTCGGCATTAGCGGCCAGCACGCCGATCATCGCCGCCACCGAATGACCGACGAAGACCACATCACGCAGATCGAGCTCACGAATGATCTCGAGCAGATCATCCGCGTACGCCTGCAGCGTGCCGTACCGCTGCGCGCTCCATGCGGCGAGGTCCGACCCGCCGAACCCGACATGGTCGAAGACGACCACCCGGTACTCGGGCTCGAACGTCGGCGCCACGAAACGCCACATCGCCTGATCACAGCCGTAGCCGTGCGCGAACACGATCGGCTGGCCCTGCGGCTGTCCCGACACGCGCACGTTGTTGCGTGCCAGTACGCCATCCACGCACAGACGATAAACCTGCTCTCAAATTCAGTCTTGACACCCGGTCATTCGAGGTCTATTTATTAGATATCTAACTATCAGCATCCGTAGGATGCATGAGCGCGGGGTTCGAAATGTCGGTCACACTGCAGGTTCGTCAGGACGTCGAGGACTACGAGGGCTGGAAGCCGGCCTTCGACGGGCACGAGTCGACACGCCGCCAGCACGGCGCCACCGGGCACCGGGTGCTGCGGGAGGGCAACTCGCTCACGGTGCTGGTCGACTTCCCGGACGAGGAGTCGGCGCAGGGCTTCATGTCCGACCCGACGCTGCGCGAGGCGATGGCCAAGGGCGGCGTGATCGGCGCTCCGTCGGTCAACATCGTGAACTCGGTCGAAGAGGTGCACTACTGATCCGCCAGGATTCACCCATGCAGGACGAAGCAGCGCCGGCCGACGCCCGCTCCGGAGTCGACCGGCGCCGCTTCGCGCGCGAGTTCCCCTCGGCAGACGCCGCCGCCACCGAATGCGCGCAGAGCTTGATGCTGGCCGCAAGCCGGTTCACCGACGCAGACAACAGGGGGTTGCGCCGGCACGGGCTGTCGATCGCGGCCCGGATCCTGCTCGCCACGATCGAGGGTGCTGGGACGCCGCTGGCCGCGAACGTGCTCGCCGAGCGACTGCTGGTGACGGGTGCGAGCATCACGTCGCTTGTCGACACGCTCGAGCGCAAGGGTTTGGTGCGTCGGGTGCGGCCGGAGAGCGATCGGCGAGTGGTGTTGGTCGAGTTGACCGATACGGCTCAGCCGCTGATCGACGAGTTCCTGGCCGAAGTGACCGCGTTGCATGCCGCGGAGTTCGCGATCTTCAGCTTGGCGGAGCGGGAAGAGTTGGCGGGATTGCTCGGCCGGCTAGCCGCCCACATCGCGACCCTCGATGTCGACGAAATCGTGAAAACCACCAAACCCCGCCGCCGACCACGTCGCCGCTGACATGGGCCCATCGTGATCGATTACTGGTTCCGACCACCAGCAGGTCGTCGTCGCGCCGGACCTGGTGGACCAGTGCCCGGTGCGGTACGCCGACCCCTACGTGGATGGACACCGCGACATCTGCCGGCGTGCTGCCGATGCTCTCCTCGATGCAGCGTGTGATTCGTGCTTCGGCGCGGTGATCGAGTGAGCGCACCGTCTCCTGTCCCGGCCACGGCATCGGATCCGGGACGCCGAGTAGACCAAAGGGCGCGTTTGCCCGCGCGGCCGGGCGAACGTTGATCACGATCAGCCTTGCGCCACTCGACGCGCCTCAGCCACCGCCTCACGCAACGCGCGCAGGCTCGTCAATGAGCCGTCGACGCCGACGATCACGCGCCCGTCGTGTGCCGCGCCCGCGTCCGAATTCACCCCGCTCAGGTCGTCGAACGCTTCTCAGCCGAGGTGCGCGACATCCGATGGCCGTCGCCGCACACCGCTGCGCGAACCTCGCGGCGCCGCGTGGTTTGGGTTGGCTCGCTGCCTTCGCTCTTCGCCTGAGGTCGCTCCGAACGGCAGAGACTTGCTGACGAGGGTGGATCGCTCCAGAGGCGTCGGCACCTGCGTCGCGCTTCGAGCTTCCGAACGTCGATTGGCATCA
>JAICKR010000136.1 GCA_025927835.1 Jatrophihabitans sp.
GCGCCGCGGCGGCCGGCACCGCGAGCACGCCGATGGTGATGGCGTTCTCGGTGACGATGCGGTCGAGGTCGGCGATGTCGGCCACCTCCAGCCCACGCAGCTGCGAACCGATCCGGGCCGGGTCGGCGTCGAGCAGCGCGGCGATGCGGAACCCGCGGGTGGCGAAGCCCGCGTAGCCGGCGAGCGCCTGGCCCAGGTTGCCGACGCCGATCAGCGCCACCGAGCGGTGCACGGTCAGGCCGAGCACCCGCGAGATCTGCTCGGTGAGGGTCGTCACGTCGTAGCCGACGCCGCGGATGCCGTACGAGCCGAGGTAGGACAGGTCCTTGCGCAGCTTCGCGGAGTTCTGCCCGGCCGCCGCGGCCAGCTCCTCGGAGGAGACGGTGCCCACCGAGCGGTCGGCCAGGCTGCTCAACACCCGCAGGTAGGTGGCCAGCCGGGCGACCGTGGCGTCCGGGACGCGGCTTCCCCCGTTCACCCGGTGCTCGCCGGCGCGGCCGTCGACGCGGCCGTTGCGGCGGGCTTCGCGGTGGACGGTCATGGCACCTCGGGACCGGCGCACGCGAGTCGGCGGACCCGAAAGTGCGACGCCTGGCCGGTGTGGTAGAAGCGGGCTGGAACTCACCGAACGGTACGCCGCTCGTGAAAGTTTTCCCAAATCGCCAACCCCTGTGCTAAGGGGTCTCTCTCACCTCGCGAGCGCTTTGCGCAGACGGGCTTCCTCGACCCGCCAGTACCCGTGCTCCTTGCCGTCGAGCAGGATCACCGGGACGCGGTCGGAGTACTCGTCGCGCAGCACCGGGGAGCCGTCCACGTCCACCTCGCGGTAGCCGAAGCCGAGTTCGCCGGACAGCCGGCGCAGGAGCTGCTCCGCCTCCTCGCACAGGTGGCAGCCGGCGCGGGTGATGAGCGTGACCGCGTGCTGCTCAGGGGGCATCGGCGAGCTGCCACTTCATGATCTTGCCGGTCACCGTGTGCGGCAGTGCGGTGACGATCTCGACGACCTTCGGCAGCTTGAACCGGGCCAGCGAGCGCTCCGCGACCCCGAGCAGGTGGTCCGCGTCGAGCCGGGTGCCCGGCGTCGGCACGACATAGGCGTGCACCGCCTCGCCGGTGTGCTCGTCGGCCACCCCGACCACGGCCACCTCGGCCACGCCGTCCTGGGCGGCGAAAACCGCCTCCACCTCGGCCGGGTAGACGTTGAACCCGTTCACGATGACCAGCTCGGTGCTGCGCCCGACGAGGTAGAGCTGGCCCGCCTCGTCCTGCACCGCGATGTCACCGGTGCCGAACCAGCCGTCGGCGTCCGGCCCGTCGTGCCCGTCCGGCCAGTACCCGGAGAAGAGGTTCGCGCCGCGGATGAAGATCCGGCCGGGGTCACCCTCGTCGACGATCTCGCCGTCGGCGTCGCGCAGTTCGACTTCGACACCGGGTAGCGGCAGCCCCACCGAGCCGCTCGTCGGGTCGGTACGACCACCCTGGAGCGCGTTGATCGCGATCACCGGTGCCGCCTCGGTGAGCCCGTACCCGTCGTAGACGGTGACACCGGCCGCGGCGAAGCCGTCGACGACGCCGCGGGCCAGCGTCGCCGAGCCCGACATCGCGAACCGCACCGCTGCGAAGCCCTCGGCCAGGGCCGGGTGCGCGAGCCACGCCGCGTACTGACCCGGCACGCCGAGCACCACGCTCACCTGCTCGGCGGTCATCGTCGCCAGCGTCTCGCCCGCGTCGAAACGATCGGCGAGCACGAGGGTCGCGCCGACCCGCAGCGCCATGCCCAGGCCGGCGTTCAGCCCGAAGATGTGGGTGAGCGGCAGCGGGACGAAGACCACGTCGGAGCCGGTGACCAGCGGCGGTTCGACGGAGGTGAGCTGGTCGAGGTTGGCGAGCAGCGCCCGCGCGGAGAGCATCGCGCCCTTGGTGCGCCCGCTCGTCCCGCTCGTATAGAGCAGTGCGGCGAGCTCCGCGCCGCCGCGGTCAGCCATCGGGTCCGGCCCGGCCGGCGCGGTGTCGAGCAGCTCCCGGGCCTCGGCCGCGCCGAAGCAACGCGCGGCACCGGAGTCGGTGAGCAGGTGCTCGACCTCGGCGTCGGTGTAGGCGGTGTTGACGGGTACCGCGACCAGCCCGGCGCGCAGCGCGCCGAGATAGAGGTGGACGAACGGCGCCCCGGTGCCCAGCCGCAGCCCGACCCGGTCACCGGGTTGCAGACCGGCCGACTGCAGGGCGAGTGCGGTGGCGCTGACCCGCGCGTCCAGCTCGCGGTAGCTGTGGCGGGTGTCGCCGTCGACGAGCGCGACCTGCTCCGGCGCGTTCCGGGAGGCGCGGCGCAGCAGGTCCGAGGGCCCCAGCACGTCGTCGCCTGGCACGTCTTCCCTTCTGTCCGAGCTGTCCATGCCTGTTCTATCTGCCCGGATTTCGCGACCGGTTCTCGCGCTCGTCGAGGCTCGTCAAGGGCCATCGGGCCATTGCTAACAGTGAGTAACCCTGCCAGCCTGTTCCAGGGACGGTCTGATCATGGGACCGCTCTGTTCAACGGACGACTTCGCCGGTTAGTCTTAGCACCGATTTTACAGCGACGTCGTCGCGACCTTTGGCGTACGGCTCGGAAGGGCGTGGCATGGCTCGGCAACGCAGTCGGTGGACGGGGCACGATCGCCCCGGCGCCGGGTTGCGTGCCCTCGCCGACCTTGTCAACGACGCTCTGCTCGCAATGGGTACGCACCCGGTGTTCGCCGGTCCGCAGGTCATGTCCGCCATCGACTCGACCCCCGTCACCCGGCGCCGGCCCAGCCCGCTGCGCGACGGCATCGCGCACAGTCAGCGCTCGCCCGAACCCGACGCCGGCCCGCCCGACCCGACCGGCGCGGCCGGCGATGCCGGCCCCGACGAGACCGAGGTCGAGGAGGGGCACGTCGAGACGTGGCGGCTCGTCCGGCTCGCCCAGCAGGGCGACGGCGAGGCGTTCGGCCAGCTCTACGACCGCTACCTCGACACCGTCTTCCGGTTCATCTACTTCCGGGTCAACGACCGCGCCCTGGCCGAGGACTTCACCAGCGAGACGTTCCTGCGCGCCCTGCGCCGCATCGGCACCATCACCTACCAGGGCCGCGACATCGGTGCCTGGTTCATCACCATCGCCCGCAACATCGTGCTCGACCACCTCAAGTCGGCCCGGCACCGCCTGGAGATGACGACCGCCGACACGATCGAGGGCAAGGAACACGCCCAGAGCACGGAGTCCGCCGTGCTCGACGTCCTGCAGTCCGAGCGGCTCATGCAGGCCGTCAGCCAGCTCGGCGACGAGCAGCGCGAGTGCGTCATGCTGCGCTTCGTCCACGGCCTGTCGGTGAGCGAGACCGCCCAGGTGATGGGCAAGAACGACGGGGCCATCAAGGCCCTGCAGCACCGGGCGGTACGCAAGCTGGCCGATCTCGTCGGGACTGACCTCCGATGAGTAACGCGATGCGTCCACATTCGTTGGTTCCGGTAGAAGATTCAGTGAACGGAACACACACACCTTGCCGGACGGGGCACCGGCGCGCACGAGCTGGGGATGGGCGAAATGTCTGAGCATCGCGTGCCGATGCTGGGCGCATCCTGGCGGCGCCTCGAGGATCCCGCGCTATCGCGCGATCCGCGTGTGCGAAGCCTGGTATCCGCCCTCGCCACGCTGCCCTCTCCCGAGCCCCGCGCCGAGTTCCGCGCCGAGCTGCGCGCCCAGCTGGTGGCCATCGCGCCCCGCATCATCGGCGAGACGACGGCCCCGACCGTCCCGCTGCCGGTGCTCAAGGCGTCCGGCAAGCCGGCCACCGAGGGCCGCCGGCCGCGGCACGCCGACAGCACCTTCGCCCGGCTGCGCGCCCTCCCGATCGGCCGCCCGATCCGGGTCGCCCTCGCCGTCGTCGCCACCTTCGCGGTGCTGATGGGTGGCGCGGTCTGGATGAGCAAGAAGGCACTGCCGGGCGACGCGCTCTACAGCCTCAAGCGGGCGAGCGAGAGCGTGCAGCTCGACCTCGCGGGCAGCCAGACCGAGAAGGCCCGCGATCTGCTCGACTTCGCCGCAAACCGCGCCCACGAGGTGCAGGGCCTGTTGCACCGCGCGGGCATCTCCGGCGACGGCCCGCAGGCCGGCGGGCTCGACGCGCACACCGCGAACCTGATCAAGTCCACGCTCGCCTCGGCGGACTCGGACGTGAAGTCGGCCTCCTCGCTGCTTGCCACCCAGGCCGTGCAGAAGCAGACGACGAGCCCGCTGCAGGTCATCACCAAGTGGGCGCCCTCGCAGCTGTCGCGGCTGAACTCGATCGCGGCGGCCATGCCGAACCCGACGCTGCGCGAGCGCACCCAGTCGTCGGCCAACCTCGTCACGGCGGCGGTCAACCGCGCCGAGCTCCTCGCGCCCAAGGTGACCGCGGGCTGCGCCACGGGCACGGCGAGCGACTCGCTCGGCCCGCTGCCCCAGTGCGGCATCACCTCGGTGATCCCGTCGATCGGCGGCACCCAGCCGAACTCGTCCGGTGCGCCGTCGTCGTCGGCCAGCAACAGCGCGCCCGGCGGCAACGGCGGCGTCAACTCGGTGGTGCCGAACAACACCTCGTCCACCGGTGCCCAGCCGACCGGATCCGAGTCGTCCAGCAGCGGCGGGCTGCTCCCCTCGATCTCACCGTCGCTGCCCTTGACGGTGTCCAGCTGCGGCATCGCCGCCTCGCTGGGCCCGATCGGCATCGGTATCGGGCTGTGCTCGGGCATCCACCTCTCGCTGCACCCGTGAGCTGACGCCGCACACCGCGGCGCCGCGCAGCCTGTCCGGGTTCGGCGTCTGCGGTCGTCGCTACGCTCGGTGACGTGAGCTACGAGCCGGGCGGAGCCGTCGAGCTCGATCGTGAGCTGCAGGTGCCCGCCGACCCGACCGCCGCAGCATTCTTCGACGTCGACAACACGATGATGGTCGGCGCCTCGATCTTCCACTTCGCGAAGGGGCTCGCGAGCCGGGACTTCTTCTCCTGGCGCGACCTCGCCCGCTTCACCACCCGGCAGATGCGGCTGCGGCTGACCGGCGAGAGCCATGGCGACATGCACAGCTCACGCGAGTCGGCGCTGGCGTTCGTGGCGGGCAAGAAGGTCGCCGAGATCGTCTCGCTCGGCGAGGACATCTACGACGAGGAGATGTCCGGCCGCATCTGGTCGGGCACCCTCGCGCTCGCCCGGCTGCACCAGGACGCGGGTCAGCGTGTCTGGCTGGTGACCGCCACGCCGGTCGAGCTGGCGACGATCATCGCCCGCCGGCTCGAGCTCACCGGCGCGCTCGGCACGGTTGCCGAGTCGGAGGACGGCGTCTACACCGGACGGCTCGTCGGCGAGGTGCTGCACGGGGAGGCGAAGGCCGCTGCGGTGCGCTCGCTCGCCGCACGCGAGGGGCTCGACCTCGCGCACTGCTCCGCCTACTCCGACTCGATCAACGACCTGCCGATGCTCTCGCTCGTCGGGCGCGCCGTGGCCGTCAACCCCGACTCCGCGCTGCGCGCCGAGGCGAAGCGGCACGGCTGGGAGATCCGCGACTTCCGCACCGGCCGCAAGGCGGCCAGGATCGGCATCCCGGCCGCGCTCGGGCTCGGCGCCGCGGTCGGCGGCGTCGCGGCGGGACTCGCCGCCCGCCGGCGCCTCGCGTCCTGACCGGCTCCTCAGCGCCAGACGGACGAGCGCTGTACGAGCAGCCGGTACAGCGTGTTCTGGATCGTCTCGCGCACCCGATCGGCCAGGTCGAACACGACCGCCGCGTCGTCCGCGGCGTCAGCCGGGAACGACTCGGTGTGGATCGGCGCGCCGAACTCGAGGTACCACTTGCTCGGCAGCGGGATCAACCCGAGCGGGCCGAGCCACGGGAACGTCGGCGTGATCGGGAAGTAGGGCAGATTGAACAGGCGGGCCAGCGTCTTGGCATTGCCGAGGACGGGGTGGATCTCCTCGGCGCCGACGATCGACACCGGAATGATCGGCACGCCGGACTTGATCGCCGCGTGCACGAACCCGCCGCGGCCGAAGCGCTGGAGTTTGTAGCGCTCGCGGAACGGCTTGCCGATGCCCTTGAAGCCCTCCGGCCAGACGCCGACGAGCTCGCCCGCGGCGAGCAGCCGCTCGGCGTCGTCGGCACAAGCGAGGGTGCTGCCGGTCTTGCGGGCGAGCGTGCCCACTCCGGGCAGGGCGAAGAGCAGGTCGGCGCCGAGCATGCGCAGGTAGCGGCCGGCCGGGTGCTCGACATGCACCGCCACCGCAGTCATCGCGGCGTCCAGCGCCCACAGCCCGCCGGCGTGATTCGCGACGAGCAGCGCGCCGCCGGTGTCGGGGATGTTCTCGATGCCGTTGACCTCGACCCGGAACCACTTCTCGTAGAGCGGCCGGAACACCGGTAGCACCGCGTGCTGGGTGAGGTCGGCGTCGAAGCCGTACTCGTCCACCGAGTAGTCGCCGCGCAGCCGGCGGCTCAGGAACGTCAGCGTGTCGGCCGCGCGCTGCTCCCACGTGCGCGGGGCCACCGGCTCCAGCTCGAGTTCGGCGGGCAGCACAGCGCGGGGTGGCGCGAACAGCGGGATGACCCGCGCCTCTTCCACCCCTGGCCCTCCTCGTTCGCCGGCGCTCACGAGGTCCCGGAGCGAGTCAACGTGCGCTGCTCGTGTCGGGACTCCAGTACCCGCGACGCTATCCCCACGCCGGTGAGGACGGCGCGTGGCCCCGGACGCTGCGCCGCCAGGTACGACTCGACCGCTTCGTTGGTCGTGTAGCGCGGGCGGTAGCCGAACGCGGTGTGCAGCCGCGTGGTGTCGACCACCCGGCCGTAGTTCAGGAAGCCCGATTCCTCGGCGGTGACGTCGACGACGCCGCTGTTGCGCACGACGGCACCGACCAGTCCGAGGGCCTGTGCCGGCACCGGGACGCGGATGCGCGCGGCCTTGCGCACGATCTGGGACAGCGGTACCACTCCGGCACCGGCCACGTTGACGACACCGGGGCGGTGCGACACGGTCGCGAGCCGCAGCACCTCGACCGCGTCGCTCTCGTGCAGCAGTTGCAGCCGCGGGTCGAAGCCGAGCGAGGTGGGCACCACGGGCATGCGCAGATAGCGGGTCAGCGCGTTGTCGATCGTCGGGCCGATGACGTTGGCCGTCCGCAGCACGCTCACATCGACGTCCGGGCGGCGGCGCGCGAAGCCGCGCACGTATCCCTCGACCTCGACGGCGTCCTTTGCGTAACCGGTCTGCGGGCCGCCGTGCGGGTGCATGTCCTCGGTGAAGACCGCCGGGTCGCCCGGCCCGCAGCCATAGACGGCGGTCGTGGAACGCAGCACGACCCGCTCGATGGCATCGGACTTCTGGCAGGCGGCGAGCAGCTGCATGGTGCCGATGACGTTCATCTCCTGCATCGCCACCCGGCTGCCCACCGCGCGCGGCGAGGCCATGAGTGCGGCGTGCACGACGACGCGGACCCGCGCCTGATCCATGACCTTGGCGATCAGCGGGTTGCGGATGTCCGCGCGGATGAACTCGGTGCGTCCGAGCAGCGCACCGTCGGCGCTGCTCGGCGGGACGGTGTCGACGCCGATCACCCGCTCGACGGCGGGATCGGCGGCGAGTTGGGCAGCCAACCGCCCGCCCAGGAACCGGCTCACGCCGGTGATCAGGACGACGGACACGGCGGGTGCGGCGGGGGTCGCTACTTCTTGTTGCGGCGCTGGACGCGCGTCTTCTTCAGCAGCTTGCGGTGCTTCTTCTTGGCCATCCGCTTGCGCCGCTTCTTAATGACGGAACCCATGAACCAACCCTCGCCGAATTGAAAGGAAAACCGGCCCTCACCCTACCTGGCGGGCATTTCCGCGAGGTTGCCCAGCTACGCGGTCTCGATGAAGGCCGCTCTGAGGTATTCGTGGACTGCTTTTTCCGGGACCCGGAAGGAGCGGCCGACGCGCACGGCGGGCAGTTCGCCGGCGTGCACCATGCGGTAGACCGTCATCTTCGACACGCGCATGAGCGTGGCGACCTCGGCCACCGTCAGGAACCTCACCTCGGCGAGCGCAGGATCGGCCGGACGGACGGTCGGTTCCTTCTGTTCGCCATCTCCCCGTGCTGCAGGCATGTCTCACCGACACCTTCGGCACGTGTCAGTGCGTCGGAGTCCCCACCGACGAACGGGACACGCACGTGCTCCTGATGAGACTAGCGGTACCAGTGGGGCAGATGCGATACCTATCCCCCCACTTTCTTCGCCCGATATCGAACGGGGCGCGTCAATCGAACGCTGCTCAGTCCCGACCGAGTTCGCGGCTGCGGTTGCAGGCGGCTTCGATCGCGGCGAGCAGCGCGGCCCGCACGCCGTGCACCTCGAGCTCGCGGATGGCCGCGATCGTCGTCCCGCCCGGGCTCGTCACGGCCTCGCGCAACTGCACCGGATGCTCGCCGGAATCGCGCAACATGACCGCGGAGCCGATCGCCGACTGGACGATCAGCTCGGTGGCGAGCGTGCGTGGCAGGCCGAGCAGGATGCCGGCGTCGATCATCGCCTCGACCAGGTAGAAGAAGTAGGCCGGGCCGGAACCGGAGAGCGCGGTGACCGCGTCCAGCTGCGATTCGGGCACCCGTACGACGCGCCCCACCGCCGACAAGAGCGCCTCGGCGGTGGCCAGGTGCGTCTCGCGCGCGGGCGCGCCCGCACAGACGGCCGTCATGGCCTGCTCGACGAGGGCCGGGGTGTTCGGCATGCACCGCACGACCGCCACGCCCGAGGGCAGCCGGGCCTCGATGTGCGCCGTCGTGATGCCTGCCGCCACCGACACGATCAGGTGCCGGTCCGTCACGCTCGCGGCGAGCTCGGTCAGCAGCGTGTCGATGTCCTGGGGCTTCACGGCCAGCACGATGGTCCCGGCGAAACCGGCCGCCTCGGCGACA
>JAICKR010000051.1 GCA_025927835.1 Jatrophihabitans sp.
ATCGCGACTGGCTGAGTCAGAGCACGGCGACGGGTCGCGGCGCGAGTCGCTCCTTCAGCCGAAGGAATCGGCGCTCGACGAGAACGTACGAGATCGTCGCGGCGGCTAGAGACACCACAATCATCAACAACGCCAGGTACCTGCGAACGTAACAAGGTCCGCCTGCCGCATCGCGCGGTCGACGCAGCGATTGTTCACGGTGAGAGTGCGCCCGCGTGGCGGGGGGCTCGCGGCCGATCGGCGCCGAGCCGGTCAGGCCGATGTCACGACTGCGTCGGTCATGCCTCCAACCTAGCGATCACTCGCGGTAGCGTGCGGGCCATGACCGAGCCGAACGAGCCGAGCGAGCCTTCCGGCCAGGACCAGCCGCCGCCCGGGCAGCAGCCACCGCCCCCGCCCGGCTATCCGCAGCAGCCGCCGCCCGGTTACGGCCAGCCGCCGGCGTACGGTCAGCAACCGCCACCGGGCTATGGCCCGCCGCCCGGTTACCCACCGCAGCAGCCGCCCCCTGGCTACCCGCCGCAGCAGCCGCCCCCGGGGTACCCGCCGCAGCAGCCGCCGCCCGGCTATCCGCCGCCGGGCCAGCCGCCGCCGGGCCAGCCGCCGCAGCCGCCGCAAGGTTGGCAGCCGCCGCCGAACCAGCCATACGGCTACGCGGCGGCGCCGGCCGCCTACACCGGTGGCGGGCAGCCCGGCCCAGCAGGCACGGTCTTCGACCAGAACACCGGGCTCTACCTGCCGCCCGGCACGCAGCTCGCGACGATCGGCCGGCGCATCGGCGCGTTCTTCCTGTCGCTCGTGCTCGTCGTCGTGACGTTGGTGATCGGCTACCTCGTGTGGGGCCTGATCGCGTGGAGCAAGGGCACCTCGCCGGCGCTGCAGGTGCTGGGCATGAAGGTGTACGAGCCCAACAACCACAAGGTCGCGGGCTTCGGCCGGATGGCGTTGCGCAACATCGTCGGCGGGCTCGTCGACGGCATCGCGATCGACGGCGTCGTCTCGTTCATCATGTTCCTCGCCTCGGCCAAACGGCAGAGCCTGCACGACCTCGTGGCGAGCACGGTCGTCCTGCACGACCCGAACAAGGTTCTCGGCTGACGGGTGGAGATCTGGATCAACCCGGCCTGCTCGAAGTGCCGGACGGCACTCGCCGCGTTCGACGAGGCCGGCATCGAGTACACGGTCCGGCGCTACCTCGACGATCCGCCGACGGCGGCTGAACTGATCGCGGTGCTCGATCGCCTCGGCCTCGAACCCTGGGACATCACCCGCGTCGCCGAGCCGATCGGCGCCGAACTCGGCATGAATGACTGGCCGCGCGACGCCGCATCGCGTGATCGCTGGATCGGCGCGCTGGCGGCGCATCCGGTCCTCATCCAGCGCCCGATCATCACCGCGGACGACGGCACGACATTGGTCGGACGCACCGACGACGCAGTGCAGGACGCGCTCAGCCGCGCGAAGCGATAGAGCTCGAAGGAGAGGCGATGCCGCATGTGGGCACAGCTGATAACGATGCGCGTCAAGGACGGCACGGACGAGCAGGTGTCCCAGTTGCTCGCTCATCTCCGGGGCATCGAACAACCCGGGTCCGGCTGGATACGCACGACGGCAATGCGCGACCAGGCGGACCCCAATCGGGTGTTGGTGCTGGCCGTGTTCCAGAGCGAGGCGAGCGCGCGAGCTCGTGAAACCGACCCGCGTCGGGCGGACGGACTCGCGACCTTGCGCGTCATGATGGGCGAGATCCTCGCCGGACCGCCGGAGTTCAACGATCTCGTGGTGATCGACGACAGCACTCCCTAGCGGTCGAACCCTCGAGTCGGACTTGAGAAAACGCGTTCAGCTGAACGCAGGTCATACTTGCCACAGAGTGCGTTGGGGGAGGCCTTGACGTGGATGCGCGCATCGGATTGGGCGTCCTCGCGGCAGCTGCCGCGGCCCTCGCTGGGTGCTCGTCGGGCGCGACGATGCACGGCGGCGCTGCAACGTACTCGGCTTGGTGTTGCGCCCTCCGTCAAGCTGGCAGCAGGTCGGGGTCGAGTTGGCCGGCTTGCCTTCGACTGTCGAGAGATCGCCGTGTGTGGACTGCCCGTCCGGCGCGCGTTACGAGGTCAAGGCGACAGTGCATGTGCCCTCGAGTAATCGCGGCATGATCAAGACGTTGCAGATCTTCGGCTACTTCGGCAGCGGCGACTCGGCCGGGCAGCGGCGGGCGTTCGAGCGCATGCTGGCAACCGCGACGCATCAATAGCCACCACGCCGGCGCGATCAGGCGAGCAGCTCCTTGAGCTGCGCGCCGATCCACGCTGTCGCCTCGGCGACCGCGGGGCTGAAGCCCTCCATGCCGTAGAAGCCGTGGATGAGGCCGGCGAACTCGCGCTGCACCACCGGCACACCGGCCTTCTCCAGCGCAGCGGCATAGGCGTTGCCCTCGTCGCGCAGCACGTCGAACTCGGCGGTGATCACGATCGCGGGTGCCAACCCCTCGAGCGAGTCGGCGTGCAGCGGAGAGAGCCGCGGATCGGTGAGCAGGCCGCGCGCGCGGGCCTCGTCCTCGCTCATGCCGATGTACTGCTCGGCGAACCAGCGTGCGTCGGCCAGCGACATGAAGTAGCCCTCGGCGTTCTCGGTTCGCGACGGGTAGTCGCCTTCGACGTCGACGGCCGGATACACGAGCACCTGTGCGGCGAGCGACCTGCCGTCGGCGTGTGCCTGCTGCGCGCACACCGCGGCGAGGTTGCCACCCGCACTGTCGCCGGCGACCACCAACCGCGACGCGTCGGCGCCGTACTCGTCGATCTGCTCGGCGACGAAGCGCACCGCCGCGTACGCGTCCTCGACCGCGGCCGGAAAGTGGTGCTCGGGCGCGAGCCGGTAGTCGACACTGACCACCACCACACCGACGTCGCGGCACAGCAACCGGCAGACGTTCTCGTGCGTGTCCAGGTCACCGATCACCCAGCCGCCACCGTGGAAGAACACGATCGTCGGCACCGGCCCGTCCGCCTCGGGCCGGTAGACGCGCACGGGAATCGAGTCCGCGACGGTGCCGTCGGACACCGACCGCACCTGCGCAACGGTCGACTCGTCGCGGAAGGTGACGAGCAGCGTCCGCATGCCTTCGCGTGCCTCGGCCACGGTGCCTTCGGCCACCGGCGGGCGTTCGGACGCCGCGATGAGCGCCAGCAGGCCCGCGATGCTCTCGTCGAGCGGCATCGGTCAGCTCACCTCGAGGCCGGGGTAGAGCGGGTTCGCGTCGAGCAGTTCCGCGGCGGCATCGTGCGTCTTCGCGGCCAGGCCGTCGGCGATCGCGTACTTCGCCTTGGACACGCCGCCGCTCGGCGCGGCGGTCGGCTGGGTGCCGGTGAGGACGTCGACGATGAGCTCGGCGACGCGGTCGAACTCGGCCGCGCCGAACCCGCGTGAGGTGAGCGCCGGCGTGCCGATGCGCACGCCCGAGGTGTACCAGGCGCCGTTCGGGTCCCGGGGGATCGCGTTGCGGTTCGTCACGATGCCGGAGTCGAGCAGCGCCGACTCGGCCTGCCGGCCGGTGAGCCCGAACGTGGACACGTCGATGAGCACGAGGTGGTTCTCGGTGCCGCCGGTGACGAGCCGCGCGCCGCGCTTCATCAGCCCGTCGGCGAGCGTCACCGCGTTCGACGCCACGTTCTGCGCGTACGTCTGGAACGACGGCTGGCGCGCCTCGGCCAGCGCGACCGCCTTGGCGGCCATCACGTGCCCGAGCGGGCCGCCGAGCACCATCGGGCAGCCGCGGTCGACCGAGTCGGCGTACTCGGGCTGGCACAGCACGAGCCCGCCACGCGGGCCGCGCAGGGACTTGTGCGTCGTGGTCGTGGTGACGTGCGCATGCGGCACCGGGTCGAAGTCGCCCGTGAAGACCTTGCCGGCGACGAGCCCGGCGAAGTGCGCCATGTCGACCATCAGCGTCGCGCCGACCTCGTCGGCGATCTCCCGCATCGTGGCAAAGTTGATCTTGCGCGGATAGGCGGAGTAGCCGGCGATGAGCACGAGCGGGCGGAACTCCTGCGCGCTGCGCCGCACCTCGGCATAGTCGAGCAGCCCGGTCTCGGCGTCGGTGCCGTAGGACGACTGCTCGAACATCTTGCCGCTGATGTTCGGCCGGAACCCGTGCGTGAGGTGGCCGCCCGCGTCGAGCGACATACCGAGCGCGCGCTGGTTGCCGAGCGCCTTGCGCAGCGTCTCCCAGTCCTCGGGCGTCAGGTCGTTGACGTGCTTGACGCCCTTCTCGGCGAGCGCCGGCGCCTCGATGCGCTGCGCGAGGATCGACCAGAACGCGACGAGGTTCGCGTCGATGCCCGAGTGCGGCTGCACGTACGCGTGCGGTGCGCCGAAGAGCTCGCGGGCGTGATCGGCCGCCGCCTGCTCGACCGTGTCGATGTTCCGGCAGCCCGCGTAGAAGCGGTGCCCGATGGTGCCCTCGGCGTACTTGTCCGAGAGCCAGGTGCCCATCGTGAGCAGGACGGCCGGCGAGGCGTAGTTCTCGCTCGCGATCAGCTTCAGCGAGGCGCGCTGGTCGGCGAGCTCGCTGCGGATCGCGCCGGCCACGGTCGGCTCGACGGATTCGATGACGGAAAGAGCGCTCTGGTAGGCCGCCGACGCGGCGTCGTTCGTCACGGCCTCACCCTACGGCGTGGGCCGGACCAGGGTGTCGCGTCCTAGCTGCCCTCCGCTCGCAGGGCGGCGCGCAGCTCGCCGATGTCCGCGAGCGGTCCGAGGTGGCGCAGCTTGTCCCGTGCGATCACCGAGCGCACGGTCTGCACGACCCCGTCGGCGACGTCGAAGCTGAACACGTTGACGAGGTTTCCCGCGCCGTCGCGCACCACCGCCCCGGGCTGGCCGTTCACCTCGGCGCGCTCGACGCGCACGCCGCTGATCTCGGCCAGCTGCCTGGCGATCGCGCCGAGCAGCCGGACGACCTTCTCCCGGCCGACGATCGGACGTGGCCAGGACGGGCTCATCCCGCCGCTGTCGCCGCTGACGACGACGTCCTCGGCAAGCATCTCGACCAGCCCGGACACGTCGCCCTCGCTCAGCGCGGCGACGAACTGGTCGGCGAGCTGCTCGCGGCGTTCCCGGGAGGCCTCGAACCGCGGCCGCTGCGCCTGGACGTGCTTGCGTGCGCGCACCGCGATCTGGCGGCAGTTGTCCGCCGAGCGCTCGACGATCGCGGCGATGTCGCTGAACTCGTAGCCGAAGACGTCGTGCAGCAGGAACACCGCGCGCTCGACCGGGCTGAGCCGCTCGAGCACGAGCAGGAACGCCATGGACAGCGAGTCCGACTCGGCACTTGCCTCCGCCGGGTCCGGTGCGGCCGGGTCGCCGAGGAGCGGTTCGGGAAACCACTCGCCGACGTAGGTCTCGCGCCGCACCCGCGCCGAACGCAGCAGGTCGATCGCCAGCCGGGTCGTGATCGCGGAGAGGTACGCCTTCGGCGACTCGATCTCGACGCCGTCCTGTTCCGCCCGGTGGTAGCGCAGGTACGCGTCCTGCACGACGTCCTCCGCGTCGCTCACGCTGCCGAGCATCCGGTACGCGATGGAGAACAGCAGTGGACGCAGCTCGGTGAAGGCATCGGCCGGCACGGCGTCATCATCTCGCGGACGCGGGGTGTGTGTCCGCCATGCCGGAGCGGAACCCGTCACGCCAGCTGGCCCACTGCGGAGCCCACTGCAGCTCGCGCTTGGCCTTGGCGTTGGACACGCCGTGTTCCTGCGTCAGCAGCGAGACACCCACCTCGCCGGCCATCAGCCGGGCGAGCCAGACCGGCACGCGCGGCGGCTTCTTGGCGCCGGTGACCTCGGCGAGCGTCGTGAAGATGTCACGCACCGGCGCGGGGTCGTCGTCGACCACGTTGTAGACGCCACTGCCGTGTGTGAGCGCGGCGACGCTGGCGCCGGCCGCGTCTGCAACGTGGGTCATCGACCAGATGCCGTCGCCGCTGCCGACGATCGGCATGCGCCGCTTGCGGATGAGCTCGACCATGTCCTCGGACGCACCGGGGCCGTAGAACAACCCGAAGCGCAGGACGACGCCCTCGAGCGGCGCCTCGAGCACCGCGCGCTCGACGTGCTTGATCGCTGCGAGCGACTCGCGCTGGTGCTTCGGCGGGTGCTCGTCGAACGGGTCGTCCTCGGTGATGCCGGGGCCGGCGGTCCAGACGTTGGGCCAGCCGGCGAAGCTCTGCGCAACGAAGCGCCGCACGCCGGCAGCACGCGCGGCGGCGAGCAGGTTGTCGGTGCCGGTCGTGCGCAGCCGGTTCGTCGCGGCGAACGTGCGATCGAAGTGCTTGAGGTCCGACCCGCCGGTGAGTGCGGTCATCTGGTGGATGATCGCGTCCGGCTCGGCGTGTGCGACCGCCTCGCCGACCGCGGCGGCGTCCAGGCCGTCGACGGCCACGGGCTGCGCGCCGAGTGCGGCCAGTGCATCGAACTTCGACTCGCTGCGTGTGCCGGCGATCACCTGATGACCCGCAGCGACGAGCTGGGGGACGAGTTGCCGGCCGACTGCGCCGGTGGCGCCGGCGACGAATACTCGCATCACTGTCTCCTTGTCTCGGTGTTCGGACTGGAGACGAGACGGCGCGGCCCGGTGTGACAGGTCAGCGGCGGATGGTGGCGCGTTCCTGCTCAATGCGGCGCGTGATCAGGGCCTCGTCCGGGCAGTTGGCCACGATGACGACCGAGCCGTTCGCTGCGATCGGCGCGAGCACCGCGTCGATCCAGTCGTCCGCGCCGGCCCAGGAGCGGGTGGTGAGCAGGCGGGCGCCGGGCTGCAGGCCACTTGCCGCCGCCAGCGTCGCCACCTCGCCGCGGGTCCGGCCGGGGACGCACGGGTCGTCCGGTCCGCCGACCAGCTGCACGCTCGGCCACTTGTCCTCGTGTGGGCGCACCGAGGTCACGTAGTCCAGCGCGGCACCGGGGGCCGAGCTGCCGAAGCCGACCGCCGCCGACTTCGGCGCGACCGCGTAGACGTCGGGCACGTCCGTTGCCGCGTCGAGCGAGTCCGGCGTCACGAACGCGACGTCGGCGGGGCCCTCGTCGGCGATCGCGAGGCCTGCGGTGAGGCAGCCCAGCAGGACCGGCACCGAGATCCAGTGCGCCGGCAGCGCGACGATCGCGGTGTCACCGACGCCCAGGCCGAGTTCGGTGCCGAGCAGGTGATGTGTCTTCACCACCCAGTTCGCGAGCGATTTGATCGACAGCTCGGTGCGCTCGCCGGTCTGCTCGTCGTAGTACGTCACGAGGGGACGGGACGTGTCGGTGCGCAGCAGGTCGGCGAACTGGGCTTCGGGCGTGCGCGCTAGTTGATGCATTTCGCGTCGATCGCGTTCGGGGTGGACGAACCCGTCGGCTTCGCGCTCGCCGTCGACGTGCCCGTCCTGGTGCCGGCCGACGACGGTGACGGTGACGGTGTCGGTGTCGGGTTCACCAGCTTGGCGAGGAAACGCTGCACGTGGGCCGGGCTGATGATCTCGACGCTGCCGACCTCGGTGTCCTCGAAGCGCTCGAACGGGATCGTCTTGCCGATGATGTTGTTCGCGTTGAGGTTCTCCATCTGGCGGGCCAGATCGGTGAGGTGCAGCGAGGGGTCGAGGTAGACGTCCTTCTTCAGGGCGTCGCCGAGGCTGTTGAGCTTGAACAGGATGCCGACCGAGGCGACCTTGCGGAACGCCGCAGTCAGGAAGTACTGCTGGCGGCGCACCCGGTCGAGGTCACCGTTGGGCAGGTTGTGCCGCTGCCGCACGAACTCCAGCGCCTGCACGCCCGAGATCGTGTGCTTGCCGGCCGACATGCGGAAGCCGGAGCCGCCGTCGGAGCCGATCGAGCGGTTGTACGCGACGGTGTCGTTGACCGCGTGGCAGAGGTTGATCGGCACGCCGCCGATTGCCTTGCTGATGTCGTAGAAGCCGATGAAGCTGATCTGCACGTAGTGGTTGATCGTCAGCCCGGTGAGGTCGGTGATCGTCTGCAGCAGCAGGTCGGCGCCGGCAGTACGTTTCTGGTCCGGGGTGCCGCCGGCTGCGTTGTAGCCGGCGCTGAACGCGGAGTTGAGCTTGTTCATGCCGTGGCCCGGGATGTTGACGTAGCTGTCGCGCGGCAGCGAGATCAGCGTCGCCTTCTTACCGTTGGCCGGCACGTGCAGGATCATCATCGTGTCGGTGGCCATGCTGCCGCCGTCGTTGCCGACCTTCAGCTCGCGGATCTGCTGCGGCGTCATCGTGGTGCGGTCGTCGATGCCGACGAGCAGGATGTTCTGGTCCTTGCCGTCGACATCCTTCTTGCCGCTCGGCGGCGCGTTGAGCGCGACCTTGAGCCGGTGCACACCGTTGTCGATGTTGCGATACGTCAGCCACGTGTAGCCGGACAGGACGAGCAGGCCTACGGAGAGCAACACGCCGAGCGTGCCGCCGAGAAGCTTGTACGGGGCGAAGCGGGCAGTGCCCTTCGCGCGCCCGCGATGCCGGCCACGCGGGTCCAGATGAGGGGGCAGCGGTGCGTTCGGATCGGCTCCATAGCGTCCGGACGACATCCAGCGAGGGTACAAGCCGCGCTCGTGTGAACGGCCTGAGCGCTGTGCGGACGGCCGGTGCTCAGTCGATGCAGCCGAGGCCGTGGGTGGGATCGGCCTTGGCCGCTCGATGGCCCGCGGGTGCGGGGCTGGCGGCGGTTGCGAGCCGCGGCGCCCAGTGCCCGTCGGCGCCGAGGACGAGCGTGACGCGTTTGACATCCGGGGTGAGCACCGCCTTGGCGTGCGGCACCGCCTTGACGACAGCTTTGGCCTGCGCCTCGCGCCCGGCCGGGTACTCGACGACGGTGACCTGGGTCGCCGTTGCCGAGTCGACGGTGTCGACCGTGAAGCCCGCACTGCGCAGTTCGGTCGCGTTGCGTGCTGCCAGCCGCGCGACGTCGGTGCCGTTCAACACGTCGATGGTCACCGAGCGCGGTGCGGCCGGCTTCGCGTCGGCGTAGGCCGGGTTGCTCCTGCCCTCGAGCGAATCGATGAACGCCGGGATGGCCGCTCGGTTGACCTGCACGATCGACGTCTCGACGCCGTCCGGGTAGATCAGCTGCGCGCCGTTGTTGGGGATCGTCGTGAAGGTGATCGCGCCGGTGCTCAGCGACTCGAATTCGCGGGCCAGCGAGAGCAGGTCCAGCTTCGGGTCGACGAGCAGCGACGTGCCGACCGCGTCGAGCATCCTGTGCAGCTTGAACGGGTTGAGCAGGATGCCGGCCGAGGTGACCTTCTGGAACGCCGAGCGCAGGAAGTACTGCTGCCGCTTTATGCGGTCGAGGTCACCGTGCGGCAGGCCGTGGCGCTGCCGCACGAACGCCAGGGCCTGCACACCCTTGATCACCGACACGCCGGCCGGCAGGTCGATGCCCGAGTAGCCACTGCCGAACTCGTCCCGGTCGGTGCTCGCGTTCTGCGCGTGGTCGAGACAGACGGTGACCCCGCCGATCGCCTCGCTGATGCGGTAGAAGCCGAGCAGGTTCACCTGCATGTAGTGGTCGATGTACAGCCCGGTCAGCGCGTGGATCGTCTTGATCGTCAGGATGATGCCCGCGCTCTGCGCGGCGAGCTCGCTGCGTCCGGCGGACTTCGCGGCCGCGTAGCCGTCCGGATAGGCGGCGTTGATCTTGCCGCGGCCATGGCCCGGGATCGCCACCCACGAGTCGCGCGGGAACGAGACCAGCGACGCCCGGCCGCCGTCCGCCGGGATGTGCAGCACCATCATCGTGTCGGCGTTCGCGGTGGACCTGTCGTGGCCCGTGTGCAGCGCGGTGAGCTCGGCGCGCGTCGCGCCGGCGCGGGTGTCGTTGCCGATCAGCAGGATGTTCTGCGCGCTGCCGTCCGGGTCGTGCTCGCCGGCCGTGAGCGCCGGTACCGGCTGCCCGTGCGGCACGTGCGCGGTGAAGTTCTTGTACGTCGACCAGGCGATACCGCTGCCCAGGATGACCAGCAGCGACAGCGAGGCGAAGAAGCCGCGCACGCCGACCCGCATGCCGTGGCTGAGCTGCACCGCTCCGAGGCTAGGGCCGGCCGGGGGTCGTACCCGGCTGCGACACCTGATGAAGATGTGAAAGATGGGACAAACCTGGTCCCGTGATAAACCGGCACGTACCCTCGGCGTGTCTGCTCCGTCCCCCCGTAGATCGGCTGGTAATGCATCGACCCCTTCGTGCCGTCGCGGTCATCGCGCTGTCCGCTGCGGCGCTCGCCGCGTCGGTGCAGGGCAGTGCGTCGGCGAGCGTCACGGAGCCGCCGATCACGATCGCGGCGAACCAGCTGCACCTGACCGTGACCTACCGCGGCAACGGCCACGGGCACGGCATGAGCCAGTACGGCGCGCTCGGGGCCGCGAACGCCGGTTTGACCTTTCCGAAGATCCTCGCGTTCTACTACCCGGGCACGGCGTTGCGCACGACGCCCACCAGCGCGCGCATCCGGGTGCTGCTCAGCCAGGCCGGGACGACCACGATGGTGCCGGCGCAGTCCGGTCTGTTGCTCACCGGTATGAGCACGCCGCTGAAGACCACGAACATCCTGCGCTACCGCCTCGTCGCGAACGCCGGCACCGGGCTCGACCTGCAGCGGCTCTCGAACGTGCAGGGCGCGCACTGGCTGACCATCCACGCCAACCTGCCGAACAACACCGAGATCCACCGCGTCGGCTACGCCGCAACCCGGCTGTGGCTGAGCGACGGCACGAGCACGAGCTACTACGGCGTGCTGCGGACGGTTCGCGTCTCGCCGCAGGGCACGACGGGCGGCGTGCAGACCGTCAATCGGGTCACCTACGACAAGTACACGCAGGGTGTGGTGCCGCGTGAGTCGCCTGCGTCCTGGCCGGCCGCGGCCACCGACGCGCAGGGCGTCGCGGCACGCACCTACGGCGACTTCGAGGTGCGCAACTCGGCGCCGGGCAGCATCTACGACATCTGCGACACCAGCCAGTGCCAGGTGTACGGCGGGCACGTCCACTACAACCACGACGGCACCATTGCCTGGACGGACTTCCCGAAGGCCGCGATCGACACGTCCAACAGGGTGCTGCGCTACGCCGGGCAGCCGGTGTTCGCGCAGTTCTCCGCCTCGAACGGAGGTTGGACGGTCGCCGGCGACCCGCCGCGGCCCTACCTGGTCGCGAAGGCCGACCCGTACGACATCGCGAAGTACGACCCGTACATCAACGCGGTGCGTACGGTCTCGACCTCGGCGGTGGCGACGCGGTTGGGACTCAAGACGATCAGCGCGCTCACACTCACCCGCGACGGGCACGGTGTCTGGGGCGGCCGGGTGCTCACCGGCACGGTCGCCGGCACCGGCGTCGGCGGCCAGCAGGTGAGCATCGACATCACCGGCGGGCAGTTGCAGAGCGCGCTGGTGCTCGGCACGACGTGGGTCCGGATAACGCCTACGACCTGACCTAGGCTCTGCGGCATGGCCGACGTCGACGCGGTGATCCTGGTGGGCGGGCTGGGCACCCGGCTGCGCCCGCTGACGCTGTCCGCGCCCAAGCCGATGCTGCCCACCGCCGGCGTCCCGTTCCTGACGCATCTCATCGCGCGGGTCCGCGAGGCCGGCATCACGCACGTGGTGCTGGGCACGTCCTACCGCGCCGAGGTGTTCGAGGATTACTTCGGCAACGGGGGCGACCTCGGGGTCGACCTCGAGTACGTCGTCGAGACCGAGGCGCTGGGCACCGGCGGCGGCATCCGCAATGTCGCCGACGCGCTGCGCGGTGACACCGTCCTCGTCTTCAACGGCGACAACCTGATCGGCGTCGACCTCAACGCCTTCGTCGACGCGCACCAGCGGTCCGGTGCCGACGTCACGCTCTGCCTGCATCGCGTCGCCGACCCGCGCGCGTACGGCTGCGTGCCCACCGACGAGACCGGACGGGTCACCGCGTTCCTCGAGAAGGACCCGAACCCGGTCACCGACCAGATCAACGCCGGGCTCTACGCGTTCCGCCGCCCGGTGATCGACACGATCCCCACCGGTCGGCCGGTGTCGGTCGAACGCGAGACGTTCCCCGGCCTGCTTGCCGCGGGCGCGCAGCTGCGCGGCTTCGTCAACGACGGCTACTGGCGCGACTTCGGCACACCGGCCGACTTCGTCACCGGCTCCGCCGACCTGGTGCGCGGCATCGCCCCCTCGCCCGCGGTTCCGGCGACGGGCGAGTACCTCGCACTGGCCGGTGCGCGCCTCGACCCGGCGGCGAGCGCGGTCGGCGGCACGACGCTGGGCCGCGACGTGGTCGTGGCGGCGGGCGCGATCGTCGACGGGTCGGTGGTGTTCGACGGTGCGCACATCTTCTCGGGTGCCGTCGTGCGCCGCTCGGTCGTCGGGGCGGGCGCGGTGGTGGGCGCGGGCACCGTCGTCGAGGATGCGGTGATCGGCGACGCGGCGGTGCTCGGCGCCGATCTCGAACTGCGCGCCGGCATCCGCATCTGGCCGGGCGTGCGGTTGGCCGACGGCGCCGTCCGGTTCTCCGCCGACATCTGATGGAGCGCACCTGGGACGCCGGCCGACCTGTCGACCTGCTCGGCACCCTCGGCCCGCTGCGCCGCGGCAGCGGCGACCCCGCGCACCGCAGCGACGCCGCCGGCTACCGGTGGGCCTGCCACACGCCGGCCGGTCCGGGCACGCTCGCGCTCTCGGCTGCCGGCCCGCGCGTCACGGCGCGCGCGTGGGGCACGGGCGGCGATTGGCTGTTGCAACGGGTGCCGACGCTGCTCGGCGAGTCCGACGACTGGTCGGCGCTGGACGTGTCGGCGGTGCCGGTGCTCGACCGCACCCGCCGGGCCCGACCCGGGTTGCGGCTGCCCAGCACCGGGCTCGTGCTGGATGTGCTCGTCCCGGCGATCCTCGAGCAGAAGGTCACCGGCCAGGAGGCGTGGCGGTCCTGGAAGCAGCTGGTGTGGCGTTACGGCACGCCCGCGCCGGGGCCGGACGAGCGGCTGCGGGTGCCGCCGAGTGCGCCGGTGCTGCTCGACATCCCGACGTGGGAATGGCACCGGATGGGCGTCGACCTGCGCCGGCAGCGCACGATCCGGGCAGCCGCCGGCGTGGCCGCGCGGCTGGAGGAATGCGTGACGCTGACGCCCGAGGCAGCCGTGGCGCGGCTGCGCGTCGTCCCTGGCATCGGCGCGTGGACGGCGGCCGAGACCGTGCAGCGCGCGCTCGGTGCCGCGGACGTGGTCAGCGTGGGTGACTACCACCTGCCGAACGTGGTGGTGCACCTGCTCACCGGCCGGGCCCGCGGCACCGACGAGGAGATGCTCGAGCTGCTCGCGCCGTGGGCCGGGCAGCGGCAGCGGGTGATGCGGCTCGTCGAGGCGACGGGCATCGGTGCGCCGCGCTTCGGGCCGCGCTTCGCCTATCCCGACATCCGCGCTATGTGAATGCGGCGAGCACGGCGTCGGACAGCTCCGGCCACGCCGTGCGCGCCCAGTCGTCGAAGTCGCGGTCGGTCAGTGCGACGAGCGCGAGCCTGGCGCGCGGGTCGAGCCACAGGAACGCCCCGCTCTGCCCGAAGTGGCCGAACGTGGCCGGCGAGTTCGTGGCGCCCGTCCAGTGCGGCGACTTGGCACTGCGGATCTCGAAGCCCAGCCCCCAGTCGTTCGGGTCCTGGCTGCCGAAACCGGGCAGCACGCCGCGCAGCCCCGGGTACTGCACGCCGGCCAGGTCGGCGCGCATCTCGGCGCTGAGCAGGCCGGTGGACGACAGCAGCTCGTGCGCGACGCGGGCGAGGTCGGCGACCGACGACACGCCGTCGCGGGCCGGCGACCCGTCGAGCACGGTCGCGTCCAGGTGCAGCGGGCGCACCAGCGCCTCGTCGAGGTACCGGGGGAACGGCATGCCGCTCGCCCGCTCGACGAGCCGCGCGGCCAGCTCGATGCCGACGTTCGAGTACACCCGGCGCTGCGCGGGCGCGAACGAGCGCAGGAGGCGTTCCGGCGCCACCCCTGACGCGTGCGCGAGCAGGTGCCGCAGCGTCGCGCCCGGCAGCAGCGACTCGTCCGCGGCGTCGTCGAGCGAGACCGCCTCCTCCTCGACCGCGACGAGGATCGCGAGCGCGGCCAGCGGCTTGGTGACCGACGCGAGCGGGAACGCGTGCTCGACCGGGCCGTGCGTCGCGATGACACCCGACGGCCCGACCACCGCGGCCGCTGCGGTCCCGACCGGCCACTCGTCGAGCGCGGTCAGCGGTGCGTTCATGCCTGCAGGCGTTCGCGGGCCAGCTCGATCAACTGCGGAATCTCGGCCGCGGCGCGCGGCGGCAGGTCGTTCCACGAGAACCAGCGCAGGTCGACCGACTCGTCGCTGATCACCGGCTCGGCATCCGCCGGCGCGACCGCGAGGAACTGCACGTCGAAGTGGCGGGTCGGCACCCCGAGCGAGCACGTGATGGGGTGCACGTCCAACGCGATCGGCACCGGATCGAACGAGAGCGCGCCGATGCCGCTCTCCTCGCGCGCCTCGCGCGCGGCCGCATCGAGCAGGGTGTGATCGCCCGGCTCGCAGTGCCCGCCGACCTGCAGCCACATCCCGACCCGCGGATGCAGCGTGAGCAGCACGGCCTCGCGCGACGGGTCGATGACGATCGCGCTCGCGGTCAGATGCCCGGCCACGCACGCGCGCCACATGGCGTCCGGGCGGGCGGCGAGGAAGCCGAGGAACGCCTCGCGCACCGACGAACTCGCGACGTCGCCGCGCGGCATGCGGGAGATGACGCCGACCGCGTCGGCGTGCAGCGGCGGCGGGACTGCGTCGGCGCCGGCCGCGTCCTCGCGGCCCAGCGCGATCGCCTCCTCGGTGCCGAGCCGGAACAGGTCCTCATGCGCGGGGCGCACCAGCTCGCGGCTGCCCAGCCCGTCGTCCGGCAGCTTGCCGTCAGGGGCCAGGCCGCGCACGACCGCCACCGGGATGCCGCTGAGCTTTCCCTTGACCAGGTCCGCGGCCGCGGCGATCTCGTCCGCGACCGAGACGCGCGTGACGCCGAGGACGTTGCCGTACACGTCGGTCTCGCCGCGCGGGTCGGTCAGCGCGCGAATGCCGGCCACGCCGATCGCGGCGTCGGTGAGGCCGTTGCGCCAGGGGCGGCCCATCGTGTCGGTGATGATCACGCCCACCTCGACGCCGAGTCGTTCGCGCAACCCCTCGCGCAGCAGCTCGGCCGACGCGTCCGGGTCTACGGGCAGCAGCGCGAGCTCGTTGCGCGCGATGTTGGACGCGTCCACGCCGGCGGCGGCCATCACGAACCCGTGCCGGGTCTGCACGATGCGCAGCGGGCCGGGGCCGTGCGCGACAACGCGTGCGGTCTCGTCCTCGATCGCGGCGAGCCGGGCCGCCTCACGCACGTCCGGATCGTCGGTCTCGAGGACGATGAGCCGTCGCTCGACCTTGGACACGACCTTCGAGGTCACGACGACGACGTCGCCGTCGTACAGCGACGCGCGCTCGGCGATCACCTCCGCGAGATCGTCGCCCGGGCGCAGCTCGCCGATGCCGACGACCGGGGTGATCTCGATACGCGGCACCGCGTGATCATGCGCGAGCATCGGCCAGCTCCAGCGCGGTGCGGACCATCGCCGCGGTCGCGTCGTCGTCGGTCATGAGCAGCGGCACGGCACGCACCCGCACGCCAGGCACAGTGGCGGTGTCGGTGTCATGCACGAGCCAGCCGTCGAGGATGCCGCCCGAGCTGCGCGCGCCGTAGTGCCGGCCGACCCCCTCGGCGCTCACCTCGACGCCGAGCACCGGAAGGCACGCGTCGGCCATGCCGCGCACCGGCGCGTTGCCGATGATCGGCGAGAGCCCGACGACCGGTGCGCGGCCGGCGGCGAGCGCCTCGCGGATGCCGGGCACGCCGAGGATGGTGCCGATCGACACGACGGGGTTGCTCGGTGCGACGAGTACGACCTCGGCGCTGCTCAGCGCGGCGAGCGCACCGGCCGAGGCCTTCGCGTCGTCGACCCCGACCTGGACGAAGCCGTGCGCGGTCAGCCCGGCGCGGTACCGCACCCACCACTCCTGGAAATGCACAGCCCGGCGCTGGCCCTCCAGGTCCACGATGACGTGCGTCTCGCACCGCTCGTCGCTCATCGGGACCAGCGGGATGCCCGGCTGCCACCGCTGGCACAACGCCGCGGTGACGTCGGAGAGCGAGTAGCCGGCGTCGAGCATGCGGGTGCGCACGAGATGCGTCGCGATGTCGAGATCGCCGAGCGCGAACCAGGACGGCTCGGCGCCGTACTGCTTGAACTCGTCCATGATCCGCCACGACTCGTCCTGGCGGCCCCAGCCGCGTTCGGCGTCGTGCGCGCCGGCGAGCGTGTACATGACGCTGTCGAGATCCGGACAGATGCGCAGCCCGTGCAGCGTTACGTCGTCACCGGTGTTGACGATCCCGGTGATGTCGTCACCCGGGCACGCGGCGCGCACGCCACGCAGGAACCGGGCGCCACCGATACCGCCCGCCAGAACCGCAATCCGCACCGTTCGAACCTACCGACCCGGCGCCAGCGACCGCCCGGCCCCCGGTTCAGCGCTTGGCGGCCACCAGCAGGCCGTCGCCGACGGGCAGCAGCACCGACAGCAGCCGGTTGTCGTCGCGCAGTGCCCGGCCGAGATCGCGCAGCGTCACGGTGTCGGGGTCGCGCTGGGCCGGGTCGGCCACCCGGTCGTGCCACAGCGCGTTGTCGAAGGCCACCACGCCGCCCGGGCGCAGCAGCCGCAGCGCCTGTTCGGCGTAGGTGGCGTAGGAGGACTTGTCGGCGTCGACGAAGACGAGGTCGTACGCCTCGTCGCGCAGCCGCGGCAGGACCTCGCCGGCGGAGCCGTTGATCAACCGGTAGCGGCCGGCCGCGACGCCCGCCTCGCCGTACGCCTCCTTGGCGGCGCGCTGGTTCTCGCCCTCGACGTCGATGGTCGTCAGCACACCGTCCTGCGCCATCCCGGCGAGCAGGTACAGGCCGGACACGCCGGCTCCCGTCCCCACCTCGACCACGCTGCGTGCGCCGGTCGCCGCCGCGAGCACGCGCAGCGTGGCGCCGCCCGCGGGTCCGATGGGCACGCAGCCGAGCTCGCGGGCGCGTTCGCGCGCCTGGAGCACGACGTCGTCCTCGCCGACGAACGACTCCGCGTACGACAGGCTGGTCTGGTTCAGCATCGCCTCGCTCATGCCTTCGCTCCGCTCAGGCCGCCCTGCCCCTGCCTCGCTCGCAAGCTTCGCTCGGTCACGGGCCGAGACTAGCGCCAGCTCAACGCATCGTGTCGATGATCAGCGCGAGGTCGTCCGCGGTGGTCAGCGGGTTCACTACCGCGAACCGGGTGCAGACCCGGCCGGCGTGCCGGGTCGGCGTGACGAAGCCGATCTGTTCGTCGAGCAGCCGGGTGCACCAGCGCGCGTAGTCCTCGACGTCCCAGCCGGTCCGGTCGAACACGAGCACCGACAGTTCTGGTTCGAGCAGCAGCTCCAGGTGCGGCGCCGCCCGGATGAGCTCGGCACCCTGCCGGGTCACTGTCAACGTCTGCTCGATCGCGGTGCGGTACGCGTCGGTGCCGTGCACGGCGAGGGAGAACCAGAACGGCAGGCCGCGCGCCCGCCGGGTGAGCTGGATCGCGAAGTCGGACGGGTTCCACTCGCCCTCGACGTTGACCGGGTCGAGGTAGCTGGCGTGCTGCGTGTGCGCGGCCCGCGCCTGCGCGGGGTCGCGGTAGATCAGCGCGCACGAGTCGAACGGGGCGAACAGCCACTTGTGCGGGTCGACGATGAACGAGTCGGCGTGTTCGACCCCGGCGAACAGCCCCGCGACGCTGGGCGCGGCCAGCCCGGCGCCGCCGTATGCGCCGTCGACGTGCAGCCACCAGCCGTGCTCCCGCGCCACTGCCGCGATCCCCGCGATGTCGTCGACGACGCCGAGGTTCGTGCTGCCCGCGGTCGCGACCACCGCGAAGATGCCGTCGCGCTGCGCGGCAGGCAGCGCGGCCACGGCCTCGCGCAGCGCCGGCCCGGTGAGCCGCCCGCGTGCATCGCCCGGCACGTCGACCGCGTCGACGTCCATGACCACGCGCAGCGCGTGCTTCACCGACGAGTGCGTCTCGGCCGTGATGCACACCGCCCATCGCTCGGGACGGGTGCCGCGCGCGTGCAGCGCGGCCTCGCGCGCGGCTACCAGTGCGGACAGGTTGCCGATCGTGCCGCCCTGCACGAACGCGCCGCCAGACTCGGCTGGCATGCCGGCGAGTTCGGCGAGCCAGCGCAGCGCCTGGTTCTCCGCGTAGACCGCGCCCGCCCCCTCGAGCCACGAGCCGGAGTAGACCGATGTGGCGCCGACGAGCATGTCGAAGCCGGCCGCCGCCTTGGTGGGCGCGCTCGGGATGAACGACAGGTACCGCGGGTGGTCGACGGACATGCAGGCCGGGCCGAGCACGTCGCGCCACAGCCGCAGCGCCTCGTCGGCGCCGATGCCCTTGGCGGTGACCGTCTGGCCGGCTTCGCGGTGCAGCTCGTCCGGGGTGCGCGCGCGGTCCAGCGGGGCCTGCATCGCGAGCCGGCTGAGGCAGAAATCGGCCAGCGCGCGCGATACCCGCTCGTCCTCGGCGGTGAAGGAATGCACGAGCGAGAAGCGTACGGGGGGCGGCATTTCGGGTCGGTCGGACGGGAACGTCCGTGTCATGGACGACGTTTAGCCTGCGTACAGGTTGGTTTGGTTGTCTGTGGCCATACGGTGATTGCAGAGCCGTTGACGGCGTCCACGGACGGAGAGTGAGAGCAGTGACGGTCGAGACCGCCGAGCACACGTGGGTACCGCCCACGTGGGACGAGGTGGTGCGCGAGCACGCCGACCGCGTGTACCGCCTCGCCTACCGCCTGTCCGGCAACCGGGCCGATGCCGAGGACCTCACCCAGGAGACGTTCGTCCGGGTGTTCCGCTCGCTCGCCCAGTACTCGCCAGGCACCTTCGAGGGCTGGCTGCACCGCATCACCACGAACCTGTTCCTCGACATGGTGCGGCGCCGGCAACGCATCCGCTTCGATGCCCTGCCCGAGGACGCCGGCGACCGGCTCGCGGGCAGCGACCCGGGCCCCGAGCAGGCCTACGACGAGCTGCACCTCGACCCGGAGATCCAGGCCGCGCTCGACGCCCTGCCGCCCGACTTCCGGGTCGCGGTCGTGCTGTGCGATCTCGAGCAGTTGTCCTACGAAGAGATCGCGGCCACCTTGGGCATCAAGGTCGGCACCGTCCGATCCCGAATCCACCGCGGCCGGGTGCTGCTGCGCGAGGCGCTCGCGCACCGCGCCCCGGGCCTGCGGCCCGCCGAACCCGGAGTGACGTTGGAGGCCGCTGAGGTATGAGCGCGCAGCATCTGTCCGACGAGGCCGTCGCGGCGTACGCCGACGGCGTCCTGC
>JAICKR010000064.1 GCA_025927835.1 Jatrophihabitans sp.
GAGTTCCTCGACACCCCGGACTCCTACTACGACGACCCCGAGCTGCGTGCTCGGATCGGCGAGGTGCGGGTGCCGGTCGAGGAGCTCAAGGCGCGCGGCATCCTCGTCGACCGCGACGAGGACGGCTACCTGTTGCAGATCTTCACCAAGCCGGTCGGCGACCGGCCCACGGTGTTCTTCGAGATGATCGAACGGCACGGCTCGCTCGGGTTCGGCAAAGGCAACTTCAAGGCCCTGTTCGAGGCCATCGAGCGGGAGCAGGAGAAGCGCGGGAATCTGTAGGGTTTCTGCGTGAGTCTCGAGTTGCGGCCGATGCTCGGCACGCTGCCGGCGTATGTGCCCGGGCGGACGGTTCCGGGTGCGATCAAACTCGCGAGCAACGAGACGCCCTACCCGCCGTTGCCGCACGTCGTCTCGCGCATCACCGAGGCGGCCGCTCAGATCAACCGGTACCCGGACAACTTCTCGACCGAGCTGACCGCCGCGCTCGCCGCACGCTACGGCGTGGACGCCGAGCAGGTGCGCGTCGGTTGCGGCTCGGTGTCACTGTGCACCCAGCTCGTGCAGGCCGTCGCCGATGCGGACGACCAGGTGATCTACGCGTGGCGCTCGTTCGAGGCGTACCCGATCATCACCGCGGTCAGCGGTGCGTCCGCGGTGCAGGTGCCGCTGGCCGACCACGTCCACGACCTGGACGCGATGGGCGCGCAGATCAGCGGCAAGACCCGGCTGATCTTCGTCTGCAACCCGAACAACCCGACCGGGACCGCGGTTCGGCGCGACGAGCTCGTGCGCTTCCTGCGCGAGGTCCCCGACAACATCGTGGTCGCGCTCGACGAGGCCTACCGCGAGTTCGTCACCGACCCGGACGTGCCGGACGGGCTCACGCTGCTCGACGAGTTCCGCAACGTCGTCGTGCTGCGCACCTTCTCCAAGGCATACGGGCTCGCCGGGCTGCGCGTCGGTTACGCGATCGCCGCCGACCCGGCGGTCACCGCCGCGCTGCGCCAGACACAGGTGCCGTTCGCGGTGACCACCGTGGCGCAGACGGCCGCGCTGGCCAGCCTCGAACCGCAGGCCGAGCAGGAACTGCTGGCCCGGGTCGCCGATCTCGTGGCCGAGAGGGAACGGGTCCATGCGGCCCTGCTCGCGATCGGTTACCCGGTACCGCCGACCCAGGCCAACTTCGTCTGGCTCCCGCTCGGCGACGCCACCGCCGACTGGGCGGCGCGCTGCGAGGAGCGTCAGGTCATCGTGCGGGCCTTCGCCGGCTCGGGCGTGCGCGTCACGATCGGCACGCCGGACGAGAACGACCGCTTCCTCGCCGCCGCGGCCGAGCTGGCCGGCTGACCCAACGGCTACTCGGACGGAGTCGGCGCGGGCGACGGCCGGTGGTGGGGTTTCGCCCAGCCGAACCGGCGTGCGGCGAGCGCGAGGATCGCCAGCAGCGCGACGAACGGCAACACGGTGCCGACCGCGCCGGCGACCCATACCGCCGCCGCCACGAACCCGTCCCAGCCGCGGTCGAGGCCGCCGACGAAGCCGCCGCGGTGCTTGGCCGGCTTGTGGTGGACGACGGCCGCCTTCTTCTTCGCGGCGGTCACGAGGCTGAGGTTGATGGTCGCGTCCGCGGTCTCGAGGGACAGGCTGCGCTGGCGGGCCTGCAGCGACTCCAGGGCGGCCTCGCGGGTGTTCAGCTCGTTCTCGATCTGGATGACGTCGCGGACCTTCTGCGCGCTGGCATAGAGCACGCGCAACCGCTTGATCGAGTCGCGGGCGCTCGCGATACGCGAGCCGACGTCGGCGACCTCCTGGGTGACATCGGTGGTCGACAGCTTGCGGAAGCGCTCGTCACCGAGCTTCGCCAGCTGGCGCAGCGTGGGTTGCAGTGCCGCGGGTGGCACGCGCAGCAGCAGGTTCGCGCTGGCGTGGCGCCCGCTGGTGCGGTCGTCCGAGTCGACGTCGCCGCCCGCGGTGAGCGCGATGGCGTCGGCCGCGTCGGCCTGTCTGGCGACGTTGGGCGCGCCCTTGACGGCGACGGTCAGGCTGGCCACGCGGATCTTGGCGGCCCGGGTGAGCTGGGTCGTGCCGGCGCTGTCGGACAGCCGCGTTCCCGCATTGCCGGCCGACCCGGCGGTACCGGCGCCGGTGCCGGTCGCCACTCGACCGCTGAGCGAGTCCTCGCGGCTGTACCCGCCGGCCGGGGCGGCCGCCGCCGGACCGCCGGCCGCCGAGTTCGCCCCGGCCGAGCCTTTCCCGCCGCCGTTGTGCGAGCACGCCCCCACCACCAGCACGGTCAGCACACCGGCCGCCGCCACGTACACCCGTCGCCGCATGTCCCTCGTCCTTTCCCCGCGTGCAGGAAAGGACGAGACGGGATCAGCGCGAGGTTCCGGCCGCCTCGCGGACCGCGGCGGCGACCGCTTTCGGCACGGCCGGATCGAACACCGACGGCACGATGTAGGTGGCGTTGAGCTGCTCGTCGGACACGCAGCCCGCCAGCGCCTGTGCCGCCGACAGCAGCATGTCGATCGTGACCTCGCGGGCCCGCGCGTCCAGCAACCCTCTGAAGACTCCGGGGAACGCCAACACATTGTTGATCTGGTTGGGGTAGTCGCTGCGCCCGGTGGCGACCACCGACGCCGCGCGCTGCGCGGCGTCGACGTCCACCTCGGGGTCTGGGTTGGCCAGCGCGAAGATCACCGCCCCTGGGGCCATGTCCGCGATCCACGCGGCATCGAGCACACCCGGCCCGCTGACCCCGATGAACACGTCCGCGCCGCGCAGCGCGTCGTGCAGGTTGCCGGTGACACCGGCCGGGTTGGTGAGCACCGCGAGTTCCTGCTTGGCCGGGTTCAGCCGGGTATCGGTCGGCGACAGGATGCCCTCGCGATCCCAGACGAGGACGTGCCCCGCACCTGCGGCGAGCAGCAGCGTCACGATCGCGGTGCCCGCCGCACCGCCACCGGCGACCACGATCCGCGCCCCGTCGAGGCTCTTCGAGACGCAACGCAGCGCGTTCGTCAGCGCCGCGGACACCACGATCGCGGTGCCGTGCTGGTCGTCGTGGAAGACCGGGATGTCGAGCAGCTCACGCAGCCGGCGCTCGACCTCGAAGCAGCGCGGCGCGGAGATGTCCTCGAGGTTGATCCCCCCGAAGCCGGGCGAGATCGCGCGCACCGTCGCCACGATCTCGTCCACGTCCTGGGTGTCGAGACAGATGGGCCACGCGTCGATGTCGCCGAAGCGCTTGAACAGCGCCGCCTTGCCCTCCATCACCGGCAGCGCGGCTCCCGGCCCGAGGTTGCCGAGTCCGAGCACCGCCGAACCGTCGGTCACCACAGCCACTGCGTTGCCTTTGACGGTCAGCTTGGCGACATCCTCCGGGTGCTCGGCGAGCGCGAGCGAGACACGCCCGACACCCGGCGTGTAGGCCATCGACAGGTCGTCGCGGGTTTTGAGCGGGACGCGCGGTTCGACCGAGATCTTGCCGCCGAGATGCAGCAGGAACGTCCGGTCGCTGACCCGGTGCACGGTGACGCCGGCGACCGCGCGCATCGCCTCGACGATCTCGGCGGCGTGCTCGCCGTTGACCGCCGAGCAGGACACGTCGACGGTGATGCGGTCCGGCCGCGAGTCACTCACGTCGATCGCGGTGACCAGTCCGCCGGCCCGCCCGACCGCGGTCGCGAGCTCGCCGACCGCCGAGGGCGACGGCACGGCATAGAGGCGCACCGTGATGCCGTAGGAGGCGCTGGTGGGGAGCGGACGGTTCGGCGCGGCGGTCATGCCTGCATCCTGCCTGGCCGGGCATCTCTTCGGGCGCAGTGCCAGGATGGACCTTGGCCGTCCGCACGCCAGACGTCACAACGAGGTGACCGACTCATGACCGGTACGGACGCGGGCACCCAGACCGGTGCCGCGCTCGTCGACTCCGCCGTGTTCGCACGGCGCTTCCTCGCCCACGCGGGCAGCCAGCTCCCCGGCCGCCCGCCCGAGGCGCTCACCGAGCTCGCGCGCGACGCGCTGGCGTTCGGCGCGGTGCGGCCCTGGGGCCAGACGCTGCTGCGGGTCCGCGACGCCGACGCCGAGACCACGACGGTCGACATCGTCACGATGGACGCCCCGTACATCGTCGAGTCGATCCTGGCCGATCTCGAGCGCGCCGGCCGGCCGCCGGAGCGGGTGCTGCACCCGCAGCTCGTCGTCGCGCGCGACCCCAACGGGGCGATGAGCCGCGTCTACGACATCGACGACAACGCCGACGTGCCCGAGGGCGCGATGGTCGAGTCGTGGATCCACGTCGAGCTCGACCGCATCGTGGGCGACGACCACGACAAGCTCTCCGCCGACCTCGATCGGGTGCTCGACGACGTGCTGTACGCCGTCGCGGACGCGCCGCACATGTATCACCGGATCCGGTCGCTGGCCGACAGCCTGGCCGCCGACCCGGGCCAGTTCGACCGCGAGACCAGCCAGGAGGCCGGCGAGCTGCTGCGCTGGCTGGCCGACGGCAACTACATGATCCTCGGCCATGCCGCATATTCGGCGAACGAGCTCGCCAGCCCGCGTGCGCGATCGGCGGACGAGGACGCCGAAGGCGTGCTGCGCGGCACTGCGCGGATCTCGCCGCTCGAGCTGCTGCCGGCCTACCGAAGCGGCGCCCCGTTGGTGATCTTCAAGTCGCCGCTCGTGTCGACCGTGCGCCGCTCGGCGCACTACGACTGCGTCACCGTCGTCACCCCGGCGATCGGCTCCGAGCCGCAGATGATCCATGTGTTCCTCGGCCTCATCACGAACGCCGAGGACGGCACCGTTGGCCGGGTGCCGGTGGTGCGCCGCCGCATCGCCGAGATCCTGCTCCGCTCCGGGGTACGCGCCGACAGCCACACCGGCCGCCGCCTGCTCGCCGCGCTGCGCACGCTGCCGCGCGACGAGCTGCTCGAGGCACCGACGACCGACCTGCTGCGCCTCGCCCAGCTCGTCGTCGACCGCGCCGATCACCGCACGGTGGGTGTGTTCGCGCGCATCCACCTCAACCGTGACTTCGTCAGCGTCCTCGTCTACTTCCCCGCAGACCGGTTCGGCCCGGAGACGCGGCGCCGGGTCACCGCGGTGATCAACAAGTACTGGCCGGGCACGATCATCGGCCGCGACGACCGCATCGTGGAACTGAACCTGGCCCGGATGCAGCTGCTGATCGCGGTGCGCCCCGGCACCCAGCCGCCCTCGCCCGAGCGCAAGATCGTCGAGGACGAGGTCGCGAAGGTCACCCGGCGCTGGAGCGACGACTTCCGCGACCAGCTGACCGCCACCGTCGGCGAGGACCGCGCCGACCACCTCTTGCGCAGGTACGCCGACGCGCTGCCCGAGGCGTACAAGGAGGACTTCGACGCCGCCACCGCGGTACGCGACATCACCCGCCTCGACGACCTGCCCGTCGAGAACGGGCTCGCGTTCGACCTCTACACACCCGACGACGAGGACGAGGCCGACAACCGGCTGAAGGTGTTCCGCACGGGGCACGCGGTCTCGCTCGCACGGGCGTTGCCGATCTTCACGCTGATGGGCATCGAGGTCCTCGACGAACGGCCCTACGAGATCGAGGTCGCCGAGGGCGACACCCTCTGGATCTACGACTTCGGGCTGCGACTCCCGGCCGGCACCGCGTTCGACCAGGCACGTGCCGACAACGTCATCGAAGCGGTACGGCTGCTCTGGCTCGAGCAGATCGAGCAGGACGGGTTCAACGCGCTCGTCGTGCGTACCAACCTCACCTGGTGGCAGGCCAACGTGCTGCGCACGTACTCGAAGTACCTGCGCCAGGCGGGCACCACGTTCAGCCAGGGCTACATCGAGCAGGCGCTGATCGACAACACCGCGATCGCCGAGCAGATCGTCGAACTGTTCGAGTCACGCTTCGATCCGGCGCGGGAGAACGAGGCGCCACTGGTCGACGGGCAGACGAGCCGGGTCGACGCGATAGAAGCGCTGCTCGCCGATGTCGCGAGCCTCGACCAGGACCGCATCCTGCGTTCGCTGCTCGACCTGGTGAACGCGACGCTGCGCACCAACGCCTACCGCACCGACACGGCCGGTCAGCGCCGGGTTGCGATCGCGCTCAAGCTCGACCCGCGGCGCATCGCCGACCTGCCCGAACCGAGGCCGCGCTTCGAGATCTGGGTCTACTCGCCACGCGTCGAGGGCGTGCATCTGCGGTTCGGCCCGGTCGCACGTGGGGGGTTGCGCTGGTCGGACCGGCGCGAAGACTTCCGCACCGAGATCCTTGGGCTGATGAAGGCGCAGACGGTCAAGAATGCCGTGATCGTCCCGACCGGCGCGAAGGGTGGGTTCGTCGTGAAAAAGACGACCGACCCCACTGCAACAAGCTCGGGTCGCAAGCTCCCCTCGGAAGACCGGGACGGCTGGCTGGCCGAGGGCATCGCCTGCTACCGCACGTTCATCTCCAGCCTGCTCGACCTGACCGACAACTACGTTTCGGACGGCGATGGCTCGCAACACGTCGTACCACCGCCGCAGACGCGCCGCTACGACGCGGACGACCCCTACCTCGTGGTCGCCGCGGACAAGGGCACCGCCACGTTCAGCGACATCGCGAACGGCATTGCCGACGACTACGGGTTCTGGCTCGGCGACGCGTTCGCCTCCGGTGGCTCGGTCGGCTACGACCACAAGGCGATGGGCATCACCGCGCGTGGCGCGTGGGAGTCGGTGAAGTACCACTTCCGCGAACTCGACCTCGACACCCAGAGTCAGGACTTCACCGTGGTCGGCATCGGTGACATGTCCGGCGACGTGTTCGGCAACGGCATGCTGCTCTCCGAGCACATCCGGTTGGTCGCCGCGTTCGACCACCGCCACGTCTTCCTCGACCCGAACCCGGAACCGGCCGGTTCGTTCGCCGAACGGCGCCGGCTGTTCGACCTGCCCCGCTCGTCGTGGGCCGACTACGACACGAGCAAGCTGTCCGAGGGCGGCGGCGTCTACTCCCGGTCGCTCAAGGCCATTCCGATCAACCAGCACGTCGCGGCCGCGCTCGGCATCCCGGTCGGCATCGCGAAGATGACCCCCCAGGAGCTCATCCACGCGATCCTGCTCGCGCCGGTCGACCTCCTCTGGAACGGCGGCATCGGCACCTACGTGAAGGCGTCGACCGAGGCCCACGCCGACGTCGGCGACAAGGCGAACGACGCGGTACGCGTCGACGCGAGCGAGCTGCGCTGCCGGGTCGTCGGCGAGGGCGGCAACCTCGGCCTGACGCAACGCGGGCGCATCGAGTTCGCGCGCGGCGGCGGGCACATCAACACCGATGCCATCGACAACTCCGCCGGCGTGGACACGTCCGACCACGAGGTGAATCTCAAGATCCTGCTCGACCGGGCGGTGGTGTCCGGGTCGATCACGCGCGACGAGCGCAACCACCTGCTCGCCGACGCCACCGACGACGTAGCGCGCCACGTGTTGCGCGACAACTACGAGCAGAACGTGCTGCTCGGCATGGCCCGCAAGCTCAGCCCGGCACTCGTCTCGGTGCACCAACGGTTCATGCAGGAACTCGAGGAGCGCGGCGAGCTGGACCGGGCGCTCGAGTTCCTGCCCGACGACGCCGAGATCGCCCGCCGCGAGGGCGAGGGCGTCGGGCTGTTCTCACCGGAGAACGCCGTGCTCGCCGCGTACTCGAAGATCACCCTGGCCAAGGAGATCGACGATTCGACGCTGCCCGACGAGCCCTGGTACGAGCGGGTGCTCGCCGACTACTTCCCGGCGGCGATCGCGGCGCGGTTCCCGGACGAGCTGAACCAGCACCCGCTGCACCGCGAGATCATCGTCGACGCGCTCGTGAACGACATGATCAACCGTTCGGGCACGACGTTCGTGCACCGGGCGATCGAGGAGACCGGCGCGGCCGTCGACCAGATCGCACGTGCGTACAGCATCGTGCGTGCGGTGTTCGACCTGCCGTCGTTGTGGGCCGCCGTCGAAGCACTGGACAACCAGGTGCCCACGCAGGCCCAGCATGCCGCGTACTCGGAGATGCGCCGGCTCATCGACCGCGCCACCCGCTGGTTCGTCGACGTCCGGTTCCCCATCACCGACGTCGCGGCCGAGATCGAGCGCTATCACGACGTCGTGGGCACGCTCGGTTCGTGCTGTCCCGACCTGATGCGCGGTGCCGAGCGGCAGACGCTGTTCAACGACGCGGACAAGCTCGTCGCGCTCGGCCTGCCGAGCGACCTCGCGCTGCGTGTCGCCGAGTTGCTCAGCGCCTACCTGCTGCTCGACGTCGTCGAGATCGCGCACGCGACCGGCTACAACCCGCGGGTCGTCGCCGAGGTGCACTACGCGATATCCGAGCGGCTCAGCATCGACGAGCTGCTCACGCGCGTCACCGCGCTGCCGCGCGACGACCGCTGGTCGACGTTGGCCCGGTCGGCGGCGCGGCACGACGTCTACGCCGCGCTGTCGTCGATCAGCACCGCGGTGCTGCGCACGACCGATCACGACCTCGACCCGGATGCCCGCATCGACATGTGGGTCGAGCACAACGTCGAGCGGGTCGAGCGGGCACGGTCGACGGTGCGCGCCGCGCTCGATCGCGAGGTGGCCGACCTGGCAACGCTGTCGGTCGCGCTGCGCGTGCTGCGCGGGTTGTCCGGCTAGCTGATCGGGATACGGGCCCAGACGAGCTTGCCGGTGCCGCTGCGCCGCACTCCCCAGTCGAGGGCGATCGCCGCGACGATCGACAAGCCGCGCCCGCTCCGGTCGCGCAGGTCACTGCTGCGCCGGTGCGGCAGTTCCGGGCTCCCGTCGAGGACCCGGATCAGCACCGCGTCGGGCTGCACGTCCCAGCTGACGTCGAGGCCGTCGTGCGTCCCGACCGACCCGGCGTGCACGACCGCGTTGCCCACGAGTTCGCTGGCCACGAGGACGACGTCGTCGACGCAGCCTTGCGGGATGGCGTATCCGGACAGGTCGTCGGCTATCGAGCGCCGCACCTTTGCGGCACTGGCCGGTTCGTGGCTGACTGCCAGCACTCCCACGGCTGCTCCTCCCGTGTCCGATTTAAGGCATTCCCGGGCGGCAGCTGGGGGAAACAATCAGCGCGAATCGACGAGTTTCCGCACCTGCTCCGGACGGTCGGTGATGATCGTGTCGACGCCGAGATCGAGCACGAACTCGACGTCCTCGGGGGCGTCGACCGTCCATACGTATACGAGATGCCCCCGCGCGTGCGCTCGCTCGACGAACTCCGGCTCGGCGGTCAGCACGTGCAGCCCGGGCCCGGCGATGGGGACGCCGACGGGCAGGATGCCGGCGCGCCGCTGCGGCAGCAGTCGCTCGATCAGCAGGACGGTCGGGATGTCCGGCGCGAGCAGGCGCACCCGGCGCACGGCGGTCGGCGCGAAACTCATGACCACGACCCGGTTGTCCATGTTCGGCGGCTCGCGCAGGCTCAACGGCGGCCCGGCCCGCCCGGCCCAGCCGAACCGGGCCAGCTCCTCGACGAGCGTCTTCTCGACCAGACCCGCGTAGCGCGTCGGGTGCTTGGTCTCGATGAGCAGCCGCACCTCGCGCTCTGCGTCGTGCACCAGTTGCAGCAGCGCCTCGAGCCTGAGCACGCCGCCGCCGCGTTCGAGGCGGTCGGCAGCCACGCCCGCGTGGTACGGCGAGTCGGAGAGCAGTTCGTCTGCCGAGTCGGGCAGGTCACCGTGCCAGGAGGAGAAGTCGAGGCTTTCCAGGGCCGAGAGATCGAGCTCGCTGACCACCCCGCGCCCGTCCGACGTGCGGTTGATCGTCCGGTCGTGCACACAGATCAGGTGCCCGTCGCGGGTCAGCCGGACGTCGCACTCGAGCGCGTCGGCACCGGACGCGATCGCGGCCTCGTACGCGGCGAGCGTGTGCTCGGCGACCACGGAGGACGCGCCGCGGTGCGCGACCACCATCGGCCGCGCCGGCGGCCGTACCGGCGCACGGGCGGCACGAGGGAGCACGGAGAAATCGTCGCGCATCCAGATGTCGGGCGGGAGACGACCTGCCGACGTCTGCGCTATTTGATGAGCTTCGAGAGGCGGCGGTCGGCCAGTTCGCGGCCTTCGGTCTGACATGTCGGGCAGTACTGGAACGAGCGGTCGGCGAACGACACCTCGCGCACGGTGTCGCCGCATACCGGGCAGGGCAGGCCGGTGCGGCCATGCACGCGCAGCCCGCTGCGCTTCTCCGCCTTCAGCGTCGCCGCCTTCTGACCCACCGAGCGCTCGACGGCGTCGCGCAGCACGGTGCCCATGGCCTCGAACAGCCGGCCGATCTCGTCGTCGGTCAGCTTCGCGGCGAGCTTGAACGGCGAGAGCTTCGCGGTGTGCAGGATCTCGTCCGAGTACGCGTTGCCGACGCCGGCCAGCACCTTCTGATCGGTGAGCGCGCCCTTGAGCTGCTGGCGCTGCCCGCCGAGCAGCACCGCCAGCTCGTCACGCGAGACGGCGAGTGCGTCCGGGCCGAGGCGGGCGACGCCGGGAACGTCGATCGGGTCGCGGACGAGATAGACGGCCAGCCGCTTCTGGGTGCCGGCCTCGGTCAGGTCGAAACCCGCGACCGGCCCGCCCGGCAGCTCCGGGTCGAGATGCAGCCGGAACGCGATCGGTCCCTTGCCGCCCGGCCGCGGTGGCGCCGGCGGCAGGGACTCGCGCCAATGCAGCCAGCCGGCGCGCGACAGGTGCGTGACTAGGTGCAGCACCTCGCCTGCCGCCTCGGAGGCGACGGCGATGTCGAGGAACTTCCCGTGCCGGGTCGCGTCGACGACGTAGGCGCCCTTGAGCATCGAGATGGGCGGGTCGAACGTCTTCACCGCGCTGATCGCCGCGACGTCGGCGCGCATGATCGTGCGGCCTACGGCACGCTCGCGCAGGAACGTCGCGAGTGCCGCTACCTCAGGTAGCTCCGGCACGCCGCCAGCCTAATCGGCCACGGCCCTACGTCAGTCCGTCGCGCGGGAAGGTCACGCCGGTCGTGCTGTGGCAGCGGTAGCCGTTCGGGTTCTTCGCGAGGTACTGCTGGTGGTAGGCCTCGGCGTAGTAGAACTCTCCGGCCGGGGCGACCTCGGTCGTGATCGCGCCGTAGCCGAGCTCGTCCAGCAAGGCGGCGAACAGCTTCGTGGCCCGCTCGGCCACCGCGCGCTGCTGCTCGTCGGTGTAGTAGATCGCCGAGCGGTACTGCGTGCCGATGTCGTTCCCCTGCCGCATGCCCTGCGTCGGGTCGTGGATCTCGAAGAACTTCGCGACCAGCTCGGCGTAGGAGATCTCGTCCGGGTCGAACACCACGAGGACGGCCTCGGTGTGCCCGGTCAGCCCGGAGCACACCTCTTCGTAGTCGGGGTGTGCGGTGAAGCCGCCGCTGTAGCCCACCGCGGTGGTCCACACGCCGGGCAGCTCCCAGTAGATCTCCTCGGCGCCCCAGAAGCAGCCGATCCCGAACACCGCGTGCTGCAGGCCCTCGGGGAACGGCGGTTTGATCGGCCGGCCGTTGACGTAGTGCGTGTCCGGGACGGCGAACTCGTAGTGATCGCGGCCGCGCAGCGCACGCTCCGGGTCGACCAGCTGGGTCTTCGGACGGGAGAAGAGGCTCACCCCATCGAGGCTACGAGCCGTCAGGACAGCAGCCAACCTGGCGGCGAAGACGTAATGTTGTCGTATGACCCAGTGGGGGCTCGACACCCTCTTCAATCCGGCCAAGCGGCACATGGATGAAGAGAAGCGACGCCTGCAGTCCACGCGCGAGGAGATCGGCGACAGTTCGGGCGGTAAGCGGATCGACCTCGAGTCCGGCAAGGTCACGATCGAACGCAAGGCCAAGGACGAGGACGACGAGGACACGTCGTCGAACGTCGTCGAGGCGAACGGGTCCGAGCCGAGCGCGAAAGGCGAACGCCAGCTCACCCCGGCCCAGATCAGGGCCGCACAGCGTCGGGGCCGCAAGCCCCGCTGACCGTGTGGCGGAATCCGCCCGCCCGCGAGCGATGATTCTCGAGCCTCCGCACGGTCATATAGGCGACCCGCTCACCTCGTCCGCCTCGGAGGCTCCGCATGCGCAAGGTCGTGCTCTACACCCTGATGTCCCTCGACGGTGAGGTCGACGACCCCTCCCGGTACTTCGCGGAGTTGCCGACCCCCGGCCAGCCACCGGAGTTCGACGCAGTGCTCGAAGACAACGAAGCCAGGATCGTCGGGACGCAGGACGCGGTGCTGTTGGGCCGGCACATGTATGACGAATGGTCGCGCTACTGGCCCACCTCTGACGTCCAGCCGTTCGCCGACTTCATCAACGGCGTCAAGAAGTACGTCGTGACGTCCACGCCGCTGGCGAGCGAGTGGGACAACGCCGAGCGGGCGGACGCACCGGTCGACGCATTCGTGCGCGACCTGAAGCTGCGGCCCGGTGGGGACATCGGCGTGCACGGCAGCATCGAATTGGCGCAGACGCTGCTCGCCGCCGGGTTGGTGGACGAGCTGCAGCTGGTCCTCGGGCCGGCGGTCGGCTTCCCCGGGCGCCGGTTGTTCCCGCAGTCGGGAGACATCCGGCGGCTCGAGCTGCTGAGTGTGCTGCCGACGCCGAGCGGCGCCGTCGCGCTCGGCTACCGGGTCCGTTGAGAGCGTGCGCCGTGCGGCCCGGAACAGCAGAAACCCCCGGCGGGCGGGGGACCACCGGGGGCTTCTTGCAGCGTGGTGAGCATTTCCGGTGAGCGGGGGATTCACCGGAAACGAACACCGTGCCAGGAGCGACCGACCCGCTCCGATGAGCGGGGGATTCACCGGAGCCGATCGTGACTTCCCGCTGTTCCGGTTACCGACTGTGTCCGCCGGACCCGTCCCGTTGGGCTGTCTCGCAAAGTTTGGCAAACGACGCCCTGTGAAGTCAAGGTAAAGTTTTGAACTTCTGCCATGTAATTTTCCGGTCCGGACAAAATGGCCACCGTACATGCGGAGCTACCCGGCAGACGGGATGAATCCGGCGCGCAGGGCCAGCAATTCCGGCCCTCGGACCCAAGTTCCGGACCTGCGCCAGGCCGCAAACATCGCACACCGGCCGGCCCGTGAGGTCCGCGCCGGCGAGCACACCGCGAACGGAGGAACTCCGACAAATGCACCCTGCCGCCGGCGAACCGGCGACCCGACATGGTGCACGCACAGTGAGCGGCAGCCCACCCGGCCTCACCCCGGCTTGCGCGGATTTCGGTGTGGAGCAGGGCACGTGCCCCGTTGTCGCGGCATCGCCGTGCTGATGCAAGGGTGTCGGTATGAACGTGCTGCTCATCGGTCCGCCCGGATCCGGGAAGGGAACGCAGGGCGAACGCCTCGCCGCACGGCTCGGCCTCGAGCACCTGGCCGCCGGGGACCTGCTGCGGGCCGAGGTGCAGACCGGCACGCCGCTGGGCGGACGCATCGCCGACATCATGGAACGCGGCGATCTCGTCCCCGACACCGTGATCCTCAGCCTGCTGATGCCGCGCGTACTGGCCGCCGCCGACGCTAACGGCTACCTGTTGGACGGGTTCCCGCGGTCGGTCGATCAGGCCGTCGAGGCGCGCAAGCTCGCCGAGCTCGCCGACGCGAGCCCCCACGCGGTCATTTACCTGGATGCGCCGCGCGAGGAGCTCATGCGCCGCATCCTCGCCCGCGCCGAGATCGAGGGCCGGGCCGATGACAACCCGGACACGGTCGCCAACCGGCTGCGGGTGTTCGACGAGGCAACCCGTCCACTCGTCGACTACTACCGCGACCGCGGATTGCTACACGTCATCAACGCCGACCAGCACGAGGACGAGGTGACCGCCGACATCCTCAAGGCCCTCGGCGTCGAGTAGCCGACCTACTTCGAGTCGGACGTGGGCTTGGCGCCGGATTTGGCGCCGGACTTCGCGCCGGACTTCGAGCCGGAGTCGTCGTCCGGGTCGGGAAGCTCGCGCTTCACGACCTTGCCCGCAGGATTGCGCGGCATCTCGTCGATGAAGATGATCTCGCGCGGCACCTTGTAGCGGGCGAGGTTCTTCTTCACGTAGTCCTTGAGGGCGTCCTCGTCGACGTCCTTGCCGTTCGACTTCACCACGTACGCACGCAGCCGCTTGCCGTACTTCTCGTCGTCCACGCCGACGATCGCGACCTCGGTGACACCCTCGTGCCCGCCGAGCAGATCCTCGACCTCGGCGGGGAACACGTTCTCGCCGCCGGAGACGATCATGTCGTCGTCGCGCCCGTCGACGAACAGCCGTCCCTCGTCGTCGATGTGCCCGATGTCGCCGGTCGACATCATCCCGGCCACGACCTCCTTGCTGCCGCCGCCGGTGTAGCCCTCGAACTGCATCGAGCTGCCCACGAAGATGCGGCCTGACTCGCCGCGCGGCACCTCGTTACCGTCCTCGTCGAGCAGCTTGATCGTCGTCCCGTACGGCGGGCGGCCGACCGTGCCCGGTGCGGCGCGCATGTCGGCCGGCGTGGCGATCGTCGCGTACGCGACCTCGGTGGAGCCGTAGAGGTTGTAGACGACGTCGCCGAGGAGATCCATGGTGCGGGTGGCGAGTTCGGCCGACAGCGCCGAACCAGACACCGCGATGACACGCAGGGCCTGCAGATCGCGTGACCCGATCTCGTCCTCGCCCAGCTCCAGCAGCCGCGACAGCAGGATCGGCACCGTGACCAGGGCGTCGGCGTGCTCCTTCTCAAGGGCGTCCAGCGTCCACTCCGGCGTACCGCGCCTCGTCACCACGAGGGTGTTGCCGAGCCCGAGGGAGATGGACGAGCTGAGCAGCCCCCACGCGTGGAAGGCGGGCGCAGCGAGCACGACCGTGCGCGCGGCACGCAGCGGGATCTTCGAGAGGTACCCCCCGGGCAGCGCCAGTGACAGGGCGAGGTCACGCGGCGCACCCTTGGGCGTGCCGGTGGTACCGCTGGTGAGCAGCACGATGCGCTGCTTCTTGGCCGGCCGCGGCGGCCGGGAGGTGGAGCCGGACTTGATCAGGCCCTCGAGGGTGTCGTCGTGCGTCTCGCCGTCGTGCCAGGCGACGTACTTGCCGCCGGAGGTCTCGGCGGCCTCGGCCACCTCGGCGAACTCCTCGTCGTGGATGAGCGCCTGCACGTCCTCGCGATCGCACACGTCGGCGAGCTGCGGCCCGGCGAAGTCGGTGTTGAGCAGCAGCGTGCGCGCCCCGAGCTTCGCACCGGCGAAGATCGCCTCGAACAACCCGCGGTGGTTGCGGGCGAGCACGCCGAGCCCGTCCCGCGCCTCGAAACCGCGATCACGCAGCGCGTTGGCCAGCGCGTTGCTGCGCTGATCCAGCTCCGCATACGTCAGCGGCCCGAGTTCGTCCACCAGCGCGGGCCGGTCGCCGTAGCTCGCGGCGGCCAGCGACAACGCCGCGCCCACCGGCCCGTAGGCCTCGAGGTCGCGCAGGGTGGCCAGCAGGCGGTGCGGCGGCGTGAACGCGACCCCGGCCCCCCGGGCCTGCAGGAGAGTGGCTGCGTAAATCGCCTCGTGGCCGGCGCGCCGGGCCAGTTGCTGTGCGGTGCCGAGGATGTCCACGCCTATTGGTCTACCAGCGCGGCGGGGCCTGGCAAACCGGTCAGTCGTAGGTGTCCATGTCGGTGGTGGCGAAGGACAGCGCCTCTTCGGGGGTGTCCTCGTCGTCCTGGGCGACGCCGGTGTCCTTCTCGTACTGCTCGATGATGTCGGCGATCGGCCCGTCCGCGCGCAGCTCACCGCCCTCGAGGTAGAGCCCACGCTGACAGAAACGACGTAGCTGCGCCGACGAGTGCGACACGAAGAAGAGCGTCTGCCCCTCGCCGAGCAGCCACTTGATCCGCTCGTAGCACTTGCGGCGGAACGGGGCGTCGCCGACGGCCAGCACCTCGTCGACCAGCATGATCGGCTCGCGCAGCCGGGACACGACCGAGAAGGCCAGGCGCACCTTCATGCCGGACGAGAAATGCTTGAACGGGGTGTCCAGGAAGTCACGGATCTCGGCGAAGTCGACGATCTCGTCGAAGCTGTCGGCGATCTCCTTGTCCGTCATGCCGTGCAGGCCGGCGACCAGCGCGATGTTCTCGCGTGCGCTGAGCTCGCCTTCGAAGCCGCCGGTCAGAGCGATCAGCGGCGCCACCCCGGCCCGCACGTCGACGGTGCCCTCGTCGGGCAGCAGCACGCCGGCGATGATGCTGAGCAACGTCGACTTGCCCTGCCCGTTGCGGCCGACGACACCGACCGCCTCGCCCTGGTAGATGTCGAAGGTGACGTTGCGGAACGGCCAGAACTCGTCGCTGCGGGTGCCGGTGCGGCCCTTGACGAGTAGTTCGCGCACGCTGCGGTGCCGGCGTCGGTTGCGGGAGAACTGCACGCCGAGGTCGCGTGCGGAAACCAGAGGTTCGGCCATGTCAGATCTCCTTGAGCACGTGCCGCTCGAGCCGCATGAAGACGAACCCTCCGATGACGAGGATCACCAACGCGCCGACAGCCGAGTGCCAGATCCAGTCCCAATGGCTCACCGTGTGCGTCACGGTACGCCCGCCGACGAGATGCGCATGCCCCTTCACCACGGCCGCGCCCTTCTCGATGTGCGCGTGCGCGTAGTCGAGCACGGCATGCCCGCCCACGTACTTCGTCTTCTTCTCGTACAGCGCCGCCGGGAAGAACGCGGCGCGCGAGAGTTGCAGGAAGCCGACCATCGGGTTGAACGCATAGAGGCTGCGCATCGCGGCGGGCGCTTGCTCGATCGAGTACAGCACCGGCGACCCGTAGAACGCGATGCGCATGA
>JAICKR010000219.1 GCA_025927835.1 Jatrophihabitans sp.
CCACAGCATCACGACGTTGATCAACATGATGATCGTGCCCAGCCCGAAGCCGAACGCATGGCCTTCCGGGCGGAACGCGTTGACGAGGTCGTAGGTGTTCACCGCCGACAGCACGCCGGCCATCAGGAAGAAGTAGCGGTGCAGGTTCTGCACGATCAGCGGGAAGCGCGTCTCGCCGGAGTACTTCGCGTGCGGCTCGGCGACCGCGCAGGCCGGCGGCGAGGCCCAGAAGGCGCGGTAGTAGGCGCGGCGGTAGTAGTAGCAGGTCAGCCGGAAGCCGAGCAGGAAGACCAGGCCGATGATCGCGTAGGGGATCAGCGGCGGGAACTTCGGCAGCCAGGTGCCGAAGTCGCGCGAGTCGGCGACGCAGCTCTTCGTGACGCACGGCGAGTAGAACGGCGTCAGGTAGTGCTCCTTCGGCGCGAAGTACGCGGCCTGCCACACCACCCGCAGCGTCGCGTAGAGCACCCAGCCGGAGAGCAGGGTGAAGGTGAGGAGCGGGGCCTTGCGCCAGTTGTCGGTCCGCAGGGTCTTGGCGGGAATGCTCGCCCGGCCGGGGGAGTTCGTCCCTACCGGCATGCTTGCCGTCGAGCGCGTCACCGGACGCTTCCGAGGCTGGTCGTGAAACTCATGGACGCTCCGAATCGGGTGCGGTGGCGGCGGGCTTGCGCCGTTCGTCAGGCAGCGTTAAGCAGGTCCATGTTGCCAACAACAGGGCGTCTCAGCAGCAGTGGGGGCTGTGATGTGAGATGTCAGTCTTAGTGGGGCCCTCGTGTAGGCTGATTCGCTGGCGCACGCGCGCGTGCGACGGCCCCCTTAGCTCAGTCGGCAGAGCGTCTCCATGGTAAGGAGAAGGTCTACGGTTCGATTCCGTAAGGGGGCTCGGGGGCCTCAGGAACCGGGGCGTCCAGCGGCGGGGTAGCTCAGTCTGGCAGAGCAAGCGGCTCATAATCGCTATGTCGCCGGTTCAAATCCGGCCCTCGCTACACCCCGGCCACGCGGCCGGATACACAAGTCGACTTGAAAGGCACTGCCGTGGCAGCCACCGACGTCCGTCCCAAGATCACCTTGGCGTGCCAGGTGTGCAAGCACCGCAACTACATCACGAACAAGAACCGGCGCAACGACCCGGATCGGCTCTCGATGAACAAGTTCTGCCCCAACTGCGGCAAGCACACCGAGCACCGCGAGACCCGCTAGCCCGCATCCCCGAGGTCTCCCTGCTGCAGGGCGTTCCAGCGCGCTCCGTAAGTCAGCTTTTCCCCGCTTCCAGCGTCAGCTCATCAAGTGGGCGCGGCGATAGATGAAGCGGGCAACGGGGTTGATCATGCCGACCTCGTCCAGGAACGGGACGATCTTCTCGCCCATCCAGCGCTTGGTCTCCTGGAACTCCGGGTTGCGCCGCGCCGTACGGTGGGCCTGCTTCGGGTCGAGGCCGACGGACTCGTAGACCTTCGGGCTGATGATGCTCTCGGCGATGATCGCCGCGGCCGCGGCCGCGAACACCTGGTGGAACCACAGCACCGGGCCCCGGTGCGACTTCTCCATCTCGCGGACGAGCTCCTCGCGCGCGAAGCGGACGTGCCGCGCCTCCTCGATGACGTGGATGCGCGAGACCATCCGCGACATCGGCTGCATCCGCTCGTCGGCCATGCCCTCGCGCTGCAACCGGTCGAGCAGTTCCTCGGCGACCAGCGTCGCGGCCCACATCGACGGTCCGGTCGGGGCGACCAGTCGGAACACCTTGCCCAGGTGATGCACCACGGGATGCGGCTTGTACGCGACACCGCCGTACTTGTCCGCCCAGCGCGCGAACATCACCGAGTGCCGGGTCTCGTCGCCGATCTCGGTGAGGGCGTACTGCGTGTGCTCCGAGGCCGGGTCCTGGTTGTAGGCGTGCGAGGCGAGCATCCCCATCAGCAGGATCTCGAACCAGAGGCCCACCCGGGCGACGCTGATGACCTCGTGCTTGGACAGCTCGACGCGCTGCTCCTGGGTCAGTGACTCCCACAGGGCCGTGCCGTAGAGCGACATGCGCTCCGGCTGCATGTGCCACATGCCCTCGACCGGCTCGGCGTCCCAGTCGATGTCGAGGTCGGGGGAGTACGAGTTCTTCGCGGACGAGCCCAGCAGCCGGCGCGCTGTCTTCTCACGCGGGTTGACCCGGCTGGCCTCGGTCGGCTCGACGTCCGGAACTGCCTGCAGAGCGGTCACTGGTTCTCACTCCTCTTGGTCTACGTCTCGGTTTCTGTATGTAACAGCTTGTCGCGCTAACAATCGCAAGCATAAGATGAGTGGGATGCCGTGACAAGGTGTCGCGCTAAAGTTTCTGCACCGGTAACTAGGCTCGGACCGCGCGGAGGGAGGACACCACATGCGCAACCGCGACGCCGACCCGGCCGACGACGTGCCCGACGGCCGTCGGCTGCGCTGGACCGAACACCGCGAGCAGCGGCGCACCGCCTTCGTGGCGGCCGGCGCGCGGGCGATCGACGAGCACGGCCCGGCCGCGAGCGCCGAGCAGATCGCCGACGTCGCGGGTGTCAGCCGCACCGTCCTCTATCGCTACTTCCGCGACCGTGAGGACCTGCGCCAGGCCATCGCCGACCACGTCGTCCGCGCCGTCCTCGACTCGGTGCTGCCCAAGCTCGAGATCCACCCCGAGGCCACGCCGCGCCAGATCATCCGCTCCGCGATCGCGGTGATCGTCGGCTGGCTCGACGAGCACCCGAACCTGTACCACTTTCTGCGCAGCCGCCGCACCGGCGCGTCGCTCGACTCGGTCGAGGGCACGCTCGCCGACAACATCGCCGCGCTGCTGAAGACCGTCATGGTGCTGTTCGGCATCGAGAGCGAGCAGGCCGAGCCGGGCGCCTACGGCATCGTCGGTTTCGTCGAGTCGGTGGGCAGCTGGTGGCTCGAGCACCGCACGATGAGCCGCGACCGGCTCACCGACCTGCTGACCACCGGTGTCTGGCACCTGCTCGACGGCACCGCCCGCGACTTCGGCATCGAACTGAAACTCGACGAACCGCTCCCGCTCGGAGCGCTGCAGGAGGCGACCCCATGACCGTTGACGAAGACGGCTACGACGGGCCGGCCGAGCTTGTCGACGGTGCGCAGAGCGTCGGCGTCGAGGTGAAACTGCGCGGCCATTTCGACCCGATCACCGGCAAGTACAACTGGTACGGACGCGTCGCGGCGAGCCCCGAGGTCGCCGCACTCGTCGCCGACGGGGCGCGCAAGGTCGTGCTCCGCACCCCGCACGGCGAGGTCGCGACGGCGCTGTCCGACGTCGACCCCTGGGGGCGGCCGCGGGTCGAGGGATTCGGTGCGGCGCCCTTCGAGGTGCTCACCTCGCTGCCCGCGGACGCGGCCGACTAGTACCGGCTGCTACCGGCTAGCCTGGCGGCGTGTCAGTCGATCAGTCGTTCGTGGGACGGGTCTACCCGCCCACGCCGCCGTACGAGGTCGGGCGGGAGAAGATCCGCGAGTTCGCGGACGCGATCAACGACGAGAACCCGGCCTATCGCGACCGCGCGGTGGCCGAGAAGCTCGGCTACCGCGACGTCATCGCGCCGCCGACGTTCGCCATCGTCGTCACGATGCAGGCAGGCAAGCAGGTCACGTTCGACCCCGACTTCGGCATCGACTACTCGCGCGTGGTGCACGGCGAGCAGCGCTTCGTCCACCAGCGCCCGATCATGGCCGGTGACGTGTTGCAGACCGTCGTGACGATCGACGACGTACGCGTCGCGGCCGGCAACGAGATCGTCACCACGCGCGCCGACGTCACCACCGTCGACGGCGAGGCCGTGTGCACCGCGGTCTCGACGATCGTCGTCCGCGGACCGGGCGCATGACGAGCGCGAACGCCGGCGACGAGATCGCCGCGCGCGACTTCCCGATCAGTCGCGCCGACCTGGTGCGGTACGCCGGTGCGTCCGGCGACTTCAACCCGATCCACTGGAACGAGCGGTACGCCAGGAACGTCGGGCTGCCCGACGTGATCGCGCACGGCATGTTCACGAGGGCCACCGCGGTTCGGGTCGTCA
>JAICKR010000111.1 GCA_025927835.1 Jatrophihabitans sp.
AGTTCCTGGTGGGCGCCGGGGGCGAGATCAGCTTCCTCGAGGTCAACACCCGGCTGCAGGTCGAGCACCCGGTCACCGAGGAGACCAGCGGCGTCGACCTGGTGCGCGAACAGTTCCGCATCGCCGAGGGCGAGAAGCTGCGTTTCAGCGTGGACCCGGCTCCGCGCGGGCACGCGTTCGAGTTCCGCATCAACGGCGAGGACCCGGGCCGCAACTTCCTGCCCGCACCGGGCACCGTCACGACCTATCGCGAGCCGGCCGGGCCGGGGGTGCGTGTCGACTCGGGCATCGAGCCGAACTCGGTGATCGGCGGCGCGTTCGACTCGTTGCTCGCCAAGCTGATCGTCACCGGCGAGACGCGCACCGAGGCGCTCGAGCGGGCTCGCCGGGCGCTCGACGAGTTCGTCGTCGAGGGCATGGCCACCGCGCTGCCGTTCCACCGCGCTGTAGTACGGGACGAGGCGTTCGCTCCCTCCGACCCGATCGAGCCGTTCACCATCTTCACCCGCTGGATCGAGACCGAGTTCGACAACACGATTCAGCCGTTCGCCGATGCTGCCGAGGCCGACGCCGACGCCGGCGAGCGCGAGACGATCGTCGTCGAGGTCAGCGGCAAGCGGCTCGAGGTGTCGCTGCCCGCCGGCTTCGGCGCCGGTGCGGCGGCGGCCGGACCGGCCCGCAAGGCCGTGCCCAAGCGCTCCGGATCGGCCAAGCACGCGTCCGCCGCCTCCGGCGACGCGCTCACCGCGCCGATGCAGGGCACGATCGTCAAGGTCGCGGTCGCCGAGGGCGACACCGTCGAAGCCGGTCAGACGATCGTCGTCCTCGAGGCGATGAAGATGGAGCAGCCGCTCACCGCGCACAAGGCGGGCACCGTGACCGGGCTGACGGCCGAGGTCGGCGCCGTGGTGACCAGCGGCAGCGTCATCTGCGAGCTGAAGGACTAGCTTCGCCGCGTTCTTATTCGGGTGATCATCTCCGCGCGCCTTCGGGCCAGGCTGGCCATCTCGTCGGTACGGCGGCGCACGCCGGCGACGTCCGAGGCGGTGGCGAACACCATCGCCCAGCCGTCGCCCTCGAGTTCGGGGACGCGCGCCACGATCTCGTCCTTCGGCACGTGATGGGTTCCGGCGAACTGGTGCGTCGAGTCGACCACCGCGACCAGCACGTGCCCGTCCGGCACGTCGGGCAGCGCCGCGACGATCACGTCGGCATGGTCGGCGAACACGTCCGCAGCACGCGCCTTGTCCTCGGCCGCCGTGCGGGCCTCGGCCGAATAGTCTCCGTGATTCGTCACTGGCTCAATCCAAGTCGTCGTGCAACATGAGCCGCCGGGCGGCCTCCGCAACCGAACCGGACAACGAGGGGTACACCCCGATCGTGCCCGCGAGATCGTTGACGGTGAGCCCGCGCTGCACGGCGAGGGTCAGCGGGAAGACCAGCTCTGACGCGTTCGGCGCGACGATCACGCCACCTATGACGGTGCCGGTGGCCGGCCGGCAGTAGAGCTTCACGAAGCCGTCGCGGTGGCCCTGCATCTTCGCGCGCGCGTTGGTGGCCAGCGGCAAGGTGACCTGCCGCGCGGGCGGCGTGCCGGCAGCGATCGCGGCCGCGCCGAAGCCCACGGTCGCGATCTCGGGATGGGTGAACACGTTCGCCGCGACGGTCTTGAGCCGCAGTGGCGCGACCGCCTCGCCGAGCGCGTGCCACATCGCGATCCGGCCCTGCATGCCCGCGACCGAGGCCAGCAGCAGCACGCCGGTGCAGTCACCGGCGGCGTAGACCGACGGCACGGAGGTGCGGGAGACCCGGTCGACCGCGATGTAGCCGTTCGCGTCGAGATCGACGCCGGCGTGCTCGAGGCCCAGGCCCTCGACGTTCGGCACGGACCCGACGCACATGAGCGCGTGCGAGCCGTGCACGGCGCGCCCGTCGACGAGGTCGACGACGACGCCGTCACCGCCGCGGTGCACCGCGGCGGCGCGCGCCTGCTTGACCAGCGTCCCGCCGCGGCTGGTGAACACCTGCTCGATGACCTCGGCCGCGTCCGGGTCCTCGCCGGGCAGCACCCGGTCGCGGCTGGACACCAGGGTCACCTGCACGCCGAGCTCGCAGTAGCCGCTGGCGAACTCCGCGCCGGTCACGCCGGAGCCGACCACGACCAGGTGCTCGGGCAGCTCCTTGAGTTCGTACACGTCGCGCCAGGACAGGATCCGCTCGCCGTCGGGCACCGCTGTCGGCAGTACGCGCGGCGTGCCGCCGGTCGCGAGCAGCACGACGTCCGTCTCGAGCGTGTCCCCGACGCGGCCCGTCTCGTCCACCACCTCGACGCGGTGCGTTCGTGCGCGCTGGTCCGCGGCGAATCGGCCGTGGCCGCGCACGACCGTCACGCCCTCGTGCCGCAGCCGTTGTTCGATGTCGTCGGACTGCGCCACCGCGAGCGACTTGATCCGGTCGTTGACAGCGACGAGGTCGATGGCGACGTCGGAGGCCGCGGTGCCGACGCCGACCCGCGGCGCGTCACGGAACGCGCTGACGCGCTCGCTGGTCGCGATGAGCGTCTTGCTGGGCACGCAGTCGGTGAGCACACAGGCACCGCCGACCCCGTCCGCGTCGAGCACGGTCACCTCGGCGCCGAGCTGGGCGGCGACCAATGCCGACTCGTAACCCGCCGGCCCACCGCCGATCACCGCCACTCGCACCGGCTCATTGTCCCTGGCCGCGCAGGCGCTGGGTACGCTCCCCCCGGACGAGAGGGGTTGTTCGGTGGGTCTGAGTGCCGGCCTCTATGCCGCCTACGGCTCGAACATGGACCCCGAACAGATGCTCGAGCGCTGCCCGCACTCGCCGGCCGCGGGCACCGGCTGGCTCACCGGCTGGCGGCTCAGCTTCGGCGGCGAGGAACTCGGCTGGGACGGAGCGCTGCCGATGGTGGTGCCGGACAAGGACGGCCAGGTCTTCGTGGCGCTCTACGAGATGTCGACGCATGACATGCGCACCCTCGACTACTGGGAGGGTGCGGACACCGGCCTGTACAACAAGATCCGGCTGCGCATCTCGACGCTCGACGGCGAGGCGCTGGCCTGGGTGTACATCCTGGACGGGTTCGAGGGCGGGCTGCCCTCGGCCCGCACGATCGGCCTGATCGGCGACGCCGCGCAGGCGGCCGGCGCGCCGGACGAGTACGTCGCGGACCTGCGCGCCCGTCCCTGCCGCTCGCTGGGCGAGTAACAGCGGATGAATGTCCCGATCGCCATACTTCCCGGGTGACCCCAGCACACCAGAGCTCGACCGACGCCGTCATCGGCGGCCCCCTCAAGGCACAGTTCGAAGCGTTCATCGATCAGCACCGCGCGGGGTTGCGCGAGTCCCTCGCCGAGCTGACCGAAGAGCAGTCGCGGCGTTCGCTCGTCCCGTCCCGCACCACGCTGCTCGGCTTGGTCAAGCACGCCTGCTTCGTGGAACAGGTGTGGTTCGACGAGGCGGTCACCGGCCGCAGCCGCGCCGAGATCGGTATCCCGGAGACACCGGACGAATCGTTCGTCCTGGCTCCGGCGGACACGATCGCGAGCGTGCTGGACGCCTACGACGCCGCGTGCGCGGCATCGCGCCGCGCGACGGCCGACCTCACCCTCGACGACGTGCTACCCGGGAACCGACGGGGCCCGCTGCCGTTGCGCTGGGTCTACCTGCACCTGCTGCGCGAGCTGGCGCAACACTGCGGGCACGCGGACATCCTGCGCGAACAGATTTTCGCCGCGCCCTAGGCTGCGGGAGTGGGGGCGCGGCTGGAAGCGGTGACCTTCGACGTGACCGACGCGGCAGCGGCGGCGGCCTTCTGGGCCGCGCTGCTCGAGCGGGAGGTCCGCACCGAGTCCGGCGGCGCGTTCCTCCCCGGCGACGGCACGCAGGTCGGGCTTCGCTTCGTCAGCTCCGACACCGAGCAGGCCGGCCGGCCGCGGCTGCATCTGCACCTGACCAGCGGCAGCCTCGAGCTCCAGCAGCGGACCGTCGAACTGGCGCTGCGGCTGGGCGGGCGCCACATCGACGTGGGCCAGGGGCCCGACGACACGCACGTCGTGCTGGCTGATCCCGTCGGCAACGAGCTGTGTGTGATCGAGCCGGGCAACAACTACCTGGCCGGCACCGGCGTCCTCGGCGAGGTCACCTGTGACGGGACCCGGGCCGTCGGCCTGTTCTGGCGCGACGCCCTAGGCTGGCCGCTGGTGTGGGACCACGACGAGCAGACCGCAATCCAGTCGCCGTTCGGCGGCACCAAGATCGCCTGGGACTCATGGGGCGCATCGCCGGCGAAACCCAGCGAAGGACCGAATCGTCAGCGCTTCGACCTGGTCACCCCCGACCTCCTCAGCGACGCGGAACGACTGGTCTCGCTCGGTGCGACCCGACTCGCCGACCCGCCCGACGGTGTCGCACTGGCCGACCCCGACGGCAACGAATTCCGCGTTCACTCGGACTGATCGCTCGAGCCGCGGACTCGCAGCGCTCTGCCCGTCAGGAGGCGAGCGCGCGCAGGGCTTCGTAGGCGAGGGCAATCGTGTAGCGCACGCCGATGCCGAGGGCGCGCTCGTCGATGTCGAAGGTGCCCTGGTGCAGGTCGAAGGCGGGCGCGCCAGGGGTGCGCACGCCGAGGCGGGCGAGCGCGCCGGGCACCTCGTCCAAGTACCAGGCGAAGTCCTCGCCCCCCATGCTCTGCTCGGTGTCGACGAGCGCGGGACGGCCGAGCGTCTCGCGGATCGCCGTGCGCTGCACCGCGACCGCCGCGGCGGAGTTCACCACCGGCGGCACGCCGCGGGTGTAACGCGTCGTCGCGGTGACCCCGCACGGCGCGACTATCTGCTCGACGAGCGTGGTGACCAGCGGACCGGCCGCGTCCCACGCGTCGCGACCGAACACGCGCAGCGTGCCGCGCAACGATCCCGACATCGGGATCGCGTTGGCCGCACGGCCGGCCTCGGCCGCGCCCCACACCAGCGACAGCGCGGCGCGCGGGTCCACCCGGCGCGAGAGCAGCCCGGGCAGGTCGGTGATGAGCCGGCCCAGCGCGTAGACCACGTCCTGGGTGAGGTGCGGACGGGCCGTGTGCCCGCCGGAGCCGGCGAGCTGCACGTCGATGTGGTCGCAGGCCGCGGTGATCGCGCCGACGCGGGTGCCGACCTTGCCGGTGTCCAGGCGCGGGTCGCAGTGCAGCGCGTAGATCTGTGCCACTCCGTCGAGCGCACCGGCGGCGATCGCCTTGGTCGCCCCGCCGGGCACCGTCTCCTCGGCCGGCTGGAAGACGAGCCGCACCCGGCCGGGCAGCGGATGCTCGGCGAGCGCCGCTGCCGCACCGAGCAGGATCGCGGTGTGCGCGTCGTGCCCGCAACCGTGGCAGACGCCCTCGACGGTCGAGCGGTACGGGACGGACTTCTCGTCGGCCAGCGGCAGCGCGTCGATGTCGGCGCGCAGCGCGATGAGCGGGCCGCCCGTCCCGATGTCGCACAGCACGCCGGTGTCGCCGGCCAGCACCTCGGGCCGCAGCCCGAACGACTCGAGGTGGCCCATGATCAGCGAGGTCGTACGCGTCTCGCCGAAGGCGAGTTCGGGGTGCGCGTGCAGGTCACGGCGCACCGCGGCCACGTCGAAGTGGTTCACAGGCCCAGCCCGTCACGCATCTCGGCAAGCAGCAGGTCGACCACCGGCTCCAGCTTGCCGGCGTGCTGCGCGGCCACCGCCCGCTGCCGCTGGTAGCTGGCGCCGCGCTCGATGAGCCGCGGGATCCGCTCGAGCTCGGCCACGCAGTCGAGCCGGCGCGCGGTCGAGTGCAGATCGTCCACGAGGTCGGTGATCGCTTCCTTGACCGGCTGCAGCCGGCCGGTGTTGTCGACGACGATCTCGGCGTCGAGGCCGTAGCGCGCGGCGCGCCATTTGTTCTCCCGCACGATCCAGGGCCGCGGCTCGGGCAGCGTGTAGCCGTCGTCGAGCTGCCGGTCGAAGCGCTCGACGAGGCATTGCGAGAGCGCCGCGACGCAGCCGATCTCGTCGAGGGTCGGCAACCCGTCGCAGATGCGCAGCTCGACGGTGCCGAAGTTGGGGTGCGGCCGGATGTCCCACCACACCTCGCGGATCGACTTGATCGCGTGCGAGGAGATGAGCAGCTCCATGTAGGTCTCGAACTGGTCCCAGCCGGAGAGCTGGTACGGCAGCCCGGCCGTGGGCAGCGCCTCGAACACCTTCGAGCGGTAGGACGCGAGCCCGGTGTCCGACCCGATCCAGTACGGGGACGAGGCCGACAGGGCGAGGAAGTGCGGCAGGTAGAACAGCAGCGCATTGACGATCGGGATCGCCTTCTCGGGGGCGCGCACGCCGCAGTGCACGTGCACCCCGAATATCTGCAGCTGCCGGGCCATCCACTGGTTGCGCTCGACGAGGGTCATGTAGCGCTCGTTGTCGCTGATGCGCTGCGTCGACCAGTCGGTGATCGGGTGCGTGCCGCTGCACAGCACGCCGACGTTGCGCTCGGCCGCGGCCTTCTGCACCTCGCCGACCGTCTCCCACAGGTCGGCGCACGCCTCGGGCACCGTCTGGCAGACGCCGGTGATCACCTCGACGCACGACTGGAACAGCTCGTGCTTGGCCTTCGGGTGCTCGCCGTCGCCGTTCTCGGAGATCTCGGCGAGGATCGCGTCGGACGCGCCGGTCAGCTCGCGGGTGTCGAGGTCGACGAGTTCGAGCTCCCACTCGACACCGAGACTTGTGCGCTCGGAGGAGGAGAAGTCGATTCGCACCCGTCAACCCTAAGCGGTGCGGCCGCGCTCACCCGTGCGGACGCGCTCCAGAGACGACGAGCAGCTCACACGGGCCCACGAAGCCGTCCGGCCCGTCGAACTCGGACAGCTGTTCGGCGATCTCCGTCCACGCGGCGGCACGGCCCGCCTCGTCCAGGCCGGACAGCATCTGGTGCAACGCGCCGAACGACTCGCGCTCGAACTGCACGCACTCGGCGGATGACGACAGCCGCACCGGCGCCTGGACAGCGCGCACCGCCACATCGATGAAGCCCGCGTGCGTCAAGGCCGCTTCGGCAACCCCCGGCGGGCCGAAGGTGAACGGTCCCGGCATGCCCGGAGCGGGTGGCGCAAGCTGCGCATGACGGCGCACGACGGCAACCGGGCGGGAGAAGAACCCGTTCACCTCCGATGTCGAGAAGACGATGCCCGCGACACGCCCGCCGGGACGCAACGCGCGCAGCATGCCGCGGAAGGCGTCTTGTTGGTTGGGGAAGTACATGAACCCGAGTCGGGAGATGACGGCGTCGAAGCTGCCCGGCTCGACGTCGAGGTTCTCGGCGTCGAGCACCCGCGTGCTGATCCAGCTCAACCCGGCCAGGCGAGCCTCGTCCTCTGCGTACGCGAGGATCGCCGGCGAGAGGTCCGTGGCGAGCACGTGCCCGGTGCGACCCACGCGCTGCGCGGCAGCTCTCGTCTGCCCACCGGAGCCGGCGGCGACGTCCAGCACCCGCGCACCGGACGCGACGCCCGACGCATCCAGCATGGCGTCGGTCGCCTCGCCGAGCCAGTTGTCCAGCACCGGATCCCAGCGGTGCCATGCCGCAGCCGCCGCCTCCCACTGCTCCAGTGTCGTGGCCTTGTAGGCGTCCGGATCGAACGCGCCCTGCGTCGCCATGTCTCCCCCTGCTATTCGACCTGTATCCAGCTGTAGAGGTCGGCGCGGTCGACGCTGTCGTAGAGCTCCCGGTGGTCGGTCCGCATGTGTTCGCGGATCGTGTCCACGACTGCCTCGTCGTCGTCGCCGCGCGCGACGTAGCCGCACTCGCACCGGATAACCCGCGCCATCCCGCACCTCCGAGTGACCTGTTGTATCGCCGTCAGGTTGGCAGAATCTTGGCGTGTCGTCTCCTCGTCCCGGCGAGCGGCCCGGCGTGCGGATCCAGCTGTGCGGGCAACTGGTGATCGACCGCGATCACGAGCGACTCGACCGGCGCCTGCCGGGACGGCAGGGACGGCTGCTGTGCGCGTATCTCGTCCTGAACCGGCACCGCGCCGTGCCGCGCGCGGAGTTGATCGACGCGATGTGGCCCACCGCGCTGCCGGCGAACTCGGACAGCGGGCTGGCCGCGCTGCTGTCCAAGACGCGTTCGGCGATCGGCGCCGACGCGTTGGCCGGACGGTCGAGCGTGCGCTTCACGCTCCCGAACGCCTGGGTCGACCTCGAGGCTGCGCGCGAGGCGGTGCACCGCGCCGAGTCGTCGGTGGCACTGCGCGACTGGCGGCGCGCGTGGGCGCCCGCGCAGATCGCCCTGTTCGCTGCCGAGCGAGGACTGCTTGCCGGGGAGGACGGCGACGAGCAGTTCGATTGGCTCGACGCTGCCCGGAGCCAGCTCGCCGAGATCCGGCTCCGCGCACTCGAGGCATACGGGCAGGCCTGTCTCGGCGCCGGGGCCACCGAACTCGCCGCCGCGGTCCGCGCCGGCCGGTCGCTGGCGGCGGCCGCTCCCTTCCGCGAGGCCGGCTTCCGGTTGCTGATGGCGGGCCTGCGGGCCCAGGGCAACACCGCGGAGGCGCTGCAGGTGTATGAGCAGTTACGCAGGTCGCTACGCGAGGAGTTGGGCGTCGAGCCCAGTCCGGCCACCCAGGCGCTGTATGCCGCGCTGCTCGGCGCGACGCCCGGCACCGAGGCGTGACGGCCGCCACGCGGGGACCTGTGAATCAGCTCGGTGCGCCGCGACGGTACGCCGTGCTGCCGGGGCGAACGTGTTCTACCTGAGAGCGGGCCGGTGTGATCCGCGCTGGGACGGGCCAGAAAAGGTTTACAGGCGGGTAGCCCGACTAAAGTTGAAGGCTCGAACAAATTGGTAAGGACGTTGACCGTGAAAGCTACGACCACACGCACGGCCGGCCGACTGCGGCAGCTCGTCGGCTCGCAGGTCGCGGGCCTGACGCTCGCCATGCTGATGGTGCACCACAGCGCCGTGCGCGACCGGCAGCGGCCCTACGCCGACTGACCGCCGGCCCCGTTTCCGTCCCCACCCTCGTCCAGCGCGGCCAGGATCTGCGTCGCCGCCTGGTCGGGGGTGCACTCCTCGCCGCGCACCGCTGCCTCGGCGGTGCGCACGACCTCGCGCACACCCGGTGCGTCGAGGCGGGCGAGCAGCCGGTCGCGCACCAGCGCCCGCGTCCACTCCACGAGCTGGTCGCGGCGCTTGCGCTCCAGCCCGCCGTGCGCGTCGAGCCAGTCGCGGTGCCGCCCGACGTGCTTCCACACGCCGTCCAGGTTGATGTTGTGCAACCCGCTGCAGGTGATGACCGGCGTCTGCCAGTCCTCGTCCGCGCCGCGCAGGAAACGGAGTGCGCCGGAGAGCTCGCGCGCCGCGCGCGACGACTCGTCCTCGTGCTGCTCGTCGGCCTTGTTCACCGCGATGACGTCGGCCAGTTCGAGGATGCCCCGCTTCATGCCCTGCAACTGGTCACCTGTGCGGGCCAGCGTGAGGAACAGGAACGTGTCGACCATGTCGGCCACCACGTACTCGGACTGGCCGACCCCGACGGTCTCGACGAGCACCACGTCGTAGCCCGCGGCCTCCATCACCAACATCGTCTCTCGCGTCGCCTTCGCGACACCGCCGAGCGTGCCCGCGGACGGGGACGGGCGGACGAATGCCCGCTCGTCGACCGCCAGCCGGGTCATCCGGGTCTTGTCGCCCAGGATCGAGCCTCCGGTGCGCCCGGACGACGGGTCGACGGCGAGCACCGCCACCCGGTGCCCGTCCTCGATCAGGTTGACACCGAGCTGGTCGATGAACGTCGACTTGCCGACGCCGGGCACGCCGCTGATCCCGACGCGTTGCGCGGCGCCGGTGTGCGGCAGCAGCTCGGCAAGCAGCTGCTGTGCCTGCTCGCGATGATCGGCGCGACGCGACTCGACGAGTGTGATCGCCCGCGCGATCGCCGCCCGCTCCCCCGCGAGCACCCCCTCAACGGAGGGTGGCACGCAATTTCTCCAGCAGCTCGAGTGCGGCTTCGGCGATGACGGTGCCGGGCGGGTAGATCGCTGTGGCACCAGCGGCGCGCAGCGCGTCGTAGTCCTGCGGCGGGATGACACCACCGACCACGATCATGATGTCCGGCCGGCCCTGCTTGGCGAGCTCGTCGCGCAGCTCGGGCACCAGCGTCAGGTGTCCGGCGGCCAGCGAGTTGACCCCGACCACGTGCACGTCCGCCTCGACGGCCTGCCGTGCGACCTCGCCCGGTGTCTGGAACAACGGGCCGACGTCGACATCGAAGCCGAGGTCGGCGAACGCGGTCGCCAGCACCTTCTGACCGCGGTCGTGCCCGTCCTGGCCCATCTTCGCCATCAGGATGCGCGGCCGGCGACCCTGTGCCTCGGCGAACTCGGCCGTGGCCGCGCGTGCCCTCTCGATCGCGTCCACTCCGGTGCCGGCCTCCTCGCGGTAGACGCCGGAGATGGTCCGGATCGTCGCCGAATGCCGACCGTAGACCTTCTCCAGCGCGTCCGAGATCTCCCCGACCGTCGCCTTCGCGCGCGCCGCCTCGATCGCGAGCGCGAGCAGGTTCCCCTTGCCGTCCGCGGCGTTGGTCAGCGCGGCGAGTGCCCCCTCGACCTCGCCCGGGTCACGCTCCTCGCGCAGCCGGCGCAGCTTCTCGCCCTGCTCGCGGCGCACCGCGGTGTTGTCGACGCGCAGCAGGTCGAGCGCCTCGTCGTCGGCGAGCCGGTACTTGTTGACGCCGATGACGGGCTGGCGGCCCGAGTCGATGCGCGCCGGGGTGCGCGCCGCGGCCTCCACGATGCGCAGCATAGGCAGTCCCGCGGCGATCGCCGTGGCCATGCCGCCCGCCGCCTCGACCTCCTGGATGTGCTCCCACGCGCGCACGGCGAGGTCGTAGGTGAGCTTCTCGACGTACGCGCTGCCGCCCCAAGGGTCGATGACGCGCGTGGTGCCGGACTCCTGCTGCAGCACGAGCTGCGTGTTGCGTGCGATGCGCGCGGAGAAATCGGTGGGCAGCGCGAGCGCCTCGTCGAGCGCGTTGGTGTGTAGCGACTGGGTGTGCCCCTGCGTCGCGGCCATCGCCTCGATGCAGGTGCGGATGACGTTGTTGAACGGGTCCTGCGCGGTGAGCGACCAGCCGGACGTCTGCGAGTGCGTGCGCAGGGACAACGACTTGTCGGACCTCGGCGCGAACTGCTTGACGAGCTTGGCCCAGAGCAGTCG
>JAICKR010000001.1 GCA_025927835.1 Jatrophihabitans sp.
CGTTCCCCGACGACGATCCGCTGCCACGCTGGGTGCGGTTCGCGCGCGAGAAGGTGAAGGGGCAAGGCCTGCCGTCGCGGATCTGCTGGCTCGGGTACGGCGAGCGTCACATTGCGGGTGCGGCGTTCGACGACCTCGTCGCGCGCGGCACCGTCACCGCGCCGATCGTCATCGGGCGCGACCATCTCGACTGTGGTTCGGTCGCCTCGCCCTACCGCGAGACCGAGGCGATGGCCGACGGTTCGGACGCGATCGCCGACTGGCCGCTGCTCAACGCGATGGTGAACGTCGCGAGTGGCGCGTCGTGGGTGTCGATCCACCACGGCGGCGGCGTCGGCATCGGCCGCTCGATCCACGCCGGGCAGGTGTGCGTCGTCGACGGCACGCCGCTGGCCGCGCAGAAGGCGGAGCGGGTGCTCACCAACGACCCCGGCATGGGCGTGATCAGACACGTCGACGCCGGTTACGAGGCTGCCGAAGAGGTGGCCGCCGAGCGCGGCGTGCGGGTGCCGATGGGTGAGGCGTGACTTTCGATTCCATGTGGGCCGACCTCACGCCGATCGGGCGGGACGGCCGCTCCGGTGGATACCGGCGCTTCGCCTGGACGCGCGAGGATGCCGCGCTGCGCGAGTGGTTCGCCGGCGAGGCGAGTGCGCGCCGGCTGGACGTGACGCTCGACCGGGCCGGCAACCAATGGGCGTGGCACGGCGATCCCGACGCGCGGCCCGGCGTGGTGATCGGTTCGCATCTCGACTCGGTGCCCGACGGCGGTGCGTTCGACGGCCCGCTCGGCGTTGTCTCGGGGTTCGCCGCACTCGACGTGTTGCGCGCCGCCGGCACGCCGCCGGCGCGGCCGATCGGTGTCGTCAACTTCGGCGACGAGGAGGGCGCCCGGTTCGGCGTCGCGTGCGCCGGGTCGCGGCTGCTGACCGGCGGTCTTGCACCGGACCGGGCGCGCGCCCTCACCGACGCCGACGGCACGACCTACGCCGAGGCGATGCACGCGTCCGGCATCGCGCCCGATCACCTCGGCCGTGATGACGAGGCAGTGCGTCGCATCGCCACGTACGTCGAACTGCACGTCGAACAGGGCCGCGGCCTGACTGACCTCGACCGGCCGGTTGCCGTCGGCAGCGCGATCCGCCCGCACGGCCGCTGGCGCATCGACCTGCCCGGCGAGGCGAACCACGCCGGCACGACGCTGCTCGGCGACCGGCGCGACGCCGTGCTGGCCGCGGCCGAGGTGGTGCTCGCCGCGCGCGCAGCGGCGCAGCGCCACAACGCGCTCGCCACCTGCGGCAAGGTGCAGGTCGAGCCGAACGGCGTGAACGCGATCGCGTCGCACGTACGCGTGTGGCTCGACGCGCGCGCGGTCACCGACGAGCAGGTGCACGCCGTGGTCGCCGACGTACGCGCCGCCGCCGCCACGCTCGGCGGCACGCTCACGCAGGAGTCGTGGAGCGACGCGACGGCCTTCGCCGATGCGCACCGCGTCGCCGCGCTGCTCGACGACGCACCGGTGCTCGACACCGGCGCCGGGCACGACGCGGGCATCCTTGCCGCGGCGGGCATCCCGGCACTGATGCTCTTCGTCCGCAATCCGACGGGGGTGTCGCACTCACCGGCCGAACACGCCGAGCGGGACGACTGCCTGGCCGGCGTCGACGCACTGACCACCGTCGTGGCGAGCCTGGCGCGATGACGCGCTGGTTCGCCGAGCACGCGTGGTTGCCGGGCGGCCCCGCTGGCAACGTGCTGCTCGACGCCGCGGACGGCCGGTTCACCGGCGTCCGGCCCGACGCCGCACCCGACGGCGACGCGACCCGGTTGCCCGGCCTGGTGTTGCCCGGACTCGCCAACTGCCACAGCCACGCGTTCCATCGCGCTCTGCGCGGCCGCACCCAGGGTGGCGGCGGCACGTTCTGGACCTGGCGTGAGCAGATGTACGCGCTCGCCGCGCGCCTCGACCCGGATCGCTACCTCGAGCTGGCTCGTGCCGCCTACGCCGAGATGGCGCTGGCCGGCATCACCGCGGTGGGGGAGTTCCACTACCTGCATCACGACCCGTCCGGCGCGCCGTACGCGGAGCCGAACGCGATGGGCCGAGCGCTGGGCCAGGCGGCCGCCGACGCGGGCATCCGGCTGACCCTGCTCGACGCCTGCTACCTCGCCGGCGGTCTCGGCGCCGACGGGCACCGCCCGCTCGACGACGTGCAGCGCCGCTTCGCCGACCGTGACGTCGATGCGTGGGCTGCGCGGGTCGAGTTGCTCGACGCAGACGCCAACACCCGCATCGGGGCCGCGATCCACTCGGTGCGAGCGGTTCCGCGCACGGCGTTCGCCGCCGTGCGTGCGGTCGCCGGTGACCGCCCGCTGCACGCGCATGTGTCGGAGCAGGTCGCCGAGAACGACGCGTGCGTAGCGCACTACGGCATGACGCCGACGGCGCTGCTCGACGACGCCGGCGTGCTGGGGCCGAGTACCACCGCGGTGCACGCCACCCATCTCACGGACGCGGACATCGCGCACCTCGGCAGGTCGGCAGCCACGGTGTGCCTCTGCCCGACAACGGAACGCGACCTCGGCGACGGCATCGGGCCGGCGCGGGCACTTGCCGACGCGGGGGTGCCGCTGTCGCTGGGCACCGACCAGCATGCGGTGATCGACCTGTTCGAGGAACTGCGCGGCGTCGAGCTGGACGAGCGACTGCAGGCGCAGCAGCGCGGCCGGTTCCGACCGGGCGACCTGGTCGCGATGCTCGGCGGGCACGGCAGCATCGGCTGGTCGGACGCAGGCCGGCTCGAGGTGGGCGCGCGCGCCGACCTCGTCGCGGTGCGTCTCGACTCCGTGCGCACCGCGGGCAGCGCAGCCGAGCAGGCGATCTACGCAGCGACCGCGGCCGACGTCGACACCGTCATCGTCGACGGCCGGACGGTGGTCAGCGGCGGCGCGCACGTCCTCGGCGACGTCGGCCGGTTGCTGCAGACCGGAATCGAGGCGGCATGGCGCGACTGATCTCCGGCATCGCCGAACTCGTGACGAACGATCCCGCGGTGGACGGCACCGCCCTCGGCATCCGCCGCGATGCCGCCGTCGTGATCGAGCACGGGCTCGTCGCATGGGTTGGCTCGACCCGCGACGCACCGCCGGCCGACACGCACGTCGACGCGGCCGGTCGCGCGGTCGTCCCCGGCTTCGTCGACTCGCACACCCATCTCGCGTTCGCCGGCGACCGGGCCGCCGAGTACGCCGCACGGATGGCGGGCAGCCGTTACGACGGCGGCGGCATCGCCGCCACGGTCGCCGCGACCCGGGCCGCGCCCGACGACGAACTGCGTGCGCTGCTGCGGCAACGGCGCGCCGAACTGCGGGCGCAGGGCAGCACGACCGTCGAGATCAAGAGCGGCTACGGCCTCGACGTGGAGCAGGAGTCACGTCTGCTGCGCCTCGCCCGCGAGGTCACCGACGAGACCACGTTCCTCGGCGCGCATGTCGTCCCGCCGGGCATCGACCGCGACGACTACCTGCGCAGCGTGACCGGCGACATGCTCGACGCCTGCGCCCCGTACGCGCGCTGGATCGACGTGTTCTGCGAGCCGGCCAGCCCGCACGCCTTCGATCTGGACGAGTCGCGCGCCGTGCTCGTCGCCGGACGGGCCACGGGGCTCGGACTGCGGGTGCACGGCAACCAACTCGCGCCGGGCCCGGGGGTTCAGCTCGCCGTCGAATTCGATGCAGCGAGCGTCGACCACTGCACCTATCTGAGCGCGGCCGACGTCGATGCGCTCGTGGCGGGCGGCACGGTCGCGACCCTGCTGCCCGGCGTCGAGTTCTCCACCCGCTCGCCGTACCCGGACGCGCGGCGGCTGCTCGACGCAGGTGTGACGGTGGCGTTGGCCACCGACTGCAACCCCGGCACCAGCTACACGTCGTCGATGCCGTTCGTCATCGCGCTCGCCGTGCGCGAGCTGCACATGACCCCGGCCGAGGCGCTGTGGGCAGCGACCGCAGGTGGCGCGCAGGCGCTGCGCCGCACCGAGGTCGGGCGGGTGACCGCCGGTGCACCGGCCGACCTCGCGATGCTGGACGCACCGAGCTACCTGCACCTGGCCTACCGGCCGGGCATGTCGCTCGCCCACGCGTTGGACACCGCGGACTGATCGAACGTGAGCTCGCGGTCGAGGTAACGGCCGACGTCGGCGACCTCGGCCTCGACATCTCGCCACACCTGTCGTGGCCACGGGTCGAAGGGCGTGCAGGTGACCTCGCCGCGCTGCCGGTCGAGGCGCCAGGTGCCGATGGCACGGCCGTCGCGCAGCACCACGGGATAGATCATCCCGCCCTGATAGACGTGCGGCACGTAGGCGGCCTCGATGGTGGCCGAGCGGTCACGGTGGCCCAGCACGTAGTTGTCGAAGGCCGGCGCGAGCCGCACACCGCGCCCGTGCGCTGCCTCGCCCAGCCGGTAGCCGGTACGGCCGCCGAGATCGACCTCGCTGAGCTCGTCGCGGATCAGCTGCACGGCGCGAGCGCCGGGCAGGCCGGCCCAGGTCGTGAAGTCGACGGCGGTGGCGGGGGAGTAGGCGGCGAAATAGCGCCGTGCCAGTTCGGCGAGCGCGGCGTCGCCTTCGGGACCGTCCGGCACGTCGGGCAGCCAGTCGTCGATCAGCACGAACGTGCTGTCGCGCCCGCGATCGGGACCGCGGCAGATGAGTCCGATGACGCTCGCGTAGACCACCGCATGCGTGGCCGCCTGCGGATCGGGGCTGTCGAGGGTGACGCCGCGCGCCGCCAGCTCCTCCCGGATCTCGCGGCGCGTCCGCGGCCCGTCGGCCAGCAGCTGCGGCAGCGCCGCCACTGCCGCATCGAGCACCTCGTCGGTGAGCCCGAGCTGGCGCCAGCGGGTGCGGTACTTGCGCACCACCGTCGGACCGATGAGCCGCACCAGCCAGCGCAGGTCGGCGGCTGCGACGAGGTGGATGGTGCCGCGCATCAGCCAGGTGCGCACGATGCTGCGCTCGTCGTTCAGCGCGCGCAGCACATCGGCATCGGTCACGCCTGCGGCTCGGGCGCGGATGCCGAGCCGCGCGGCGAGGTTGTCCTGCGCCTGGACCGCCGTCGTGCGCGCCGCCGCCTCGACCGGAGACGTGCACGGGCGGTCAGCCAGGGCGTGCCGTGCAAAGCGTTCCGCAGCGATCTGTGCCATCGAGCTCACGGCACGCAGTCTGCCCGCAGCCACCGACATGTTTGGATCGATTGATGAGCACCCGGGCGTGGCGCAACCTGGCCATCACGCTCGTCGTCCTGCTCGCGCTACTCGTCGCCGCCGATCGAGTCGGCGTAGTCGTCGCCGAACGTGTGGCCGGCAACACCATCAAGTCGTCACAGGACCTGCCGACCAGACCGGACGTCGATGTCGCGGGCTTCCCGTTCCTCACCCAGTTCGCGACCGGCAAGTACGACAAGGTGACGGTCACCGCACACAACGTGCCGATCGCGCGCACCAAGCTCATCCTCTCGCGCGTGCGCGTCGTCCTGCGCAAGCTGACCCTCTCGCGCGACTTCTCCAGCGTGTTCGCCAAGACCGCGACCGCCACCGCGCTGATCGGCTTCGACAACCTCAGCCAGGCACTCGGGGCGACGGTCGGCTACGACAGCAGCGGCCGGGTGAAGATCACCAAGTCGATCACAATCGCCGGCACCTCGGTCACCGGCACGCTGCGCACCAGGCCGCAGCTCGTCGACGGCGCGCTCGGGTTCGCCGACACCACGGTCAACAACGCGGGCGCGCTCGGTCAGGCCGTCATCGACGCGCTCGATAACGTCGTGCACCTGACCATCCCGCTGGGTGGCATCCCGTTCAAGATCCGGGTGCAGAGCCTGCGCGTGGACGCGACCGGCGTGGTGATCGCCCTCATCGGGCACGACGTGTCCTATACGAACTGAGGCGCGCTACCGCACCGGCGCCGGCCGCGCGCCCGGACGCGCAACCGCCCGCGCCCCGAACTCGACCGCAGTGCGCAACCGCGCCGCGACGTCGCCCGAGGTCGCGAGGAAGCCCGCGGCGAACGCGTCACCCGCGCCGGTGGTGTCGACAACCTCGGCCGGCACGCCGGGCACCGAAACCACGTCGCTCCCGTCCGACCACACCGCGCCGGCCGGCCCGTCCTTCACCACTGCCGCGCCGCAGCGCCGGCCGAGCGCCAGCGCCGCCGACTCCGCGTCGGTGTGTCCGGACAGCACGAATGCCTCGTCGATGTTGGGCAGCAGCAGGACGTCGGCACCGAGCCAGCCGAAGAACGTCCCGGTTCCGGCAGCGGCGAGCGGTGCGGCCGAGGCCGGGTCGACCGCGATCGACCAGCCGCGCTCGCGGGCAGCGGCCAGGGCCGCCAGCGCCGAGGGGCGCGAGCCGCTGTTGAGCAGTGCGTACCCCGACACGTACAGCCAGTCCGCGGCCTCCGGCAGTGCGGCAACGTCGAGCGGGGCGTCGTTGGCGCCTGCGGAAGGCACCATCGTCCGCTCACCGGACGGGTCGACGAGGACGATGCACGCACCGGTCGAGCGTTGCGGATCGCTCTCGACCCGCGCATCCACTCCTGCCGCGGTCAGCTCCGCCACCGCCTGCCGGCCCAGTGCGTCCGCACCGACCCGGCCGACGAAGGCCGCCGTCACGCCGGCCGCAGCCGCCCAGGCGGCGACATTCGCGGCGGCGCCGCCGCCGTAACCGGTCACCGGCGCCGGCGTGTCCGAGCCCACCGCGAGCGGCCCGGGCAGCAGCGCGAGCACGTCGACCATCAGGTCGCCGAGGCAGACGATGCGGGTCACCGCGCGCAGTACGCGGCCGCCACCTCACCGGCGAGCCGGGCGTTCGAACGCACCAGCGCCACGTTCGCGGTGAGCGAGGCGCCCTGCGTCTCGCGGTGGAAGAACTCGAGCAGGAACGGCGTGACGTCCTTGCCCTGCACCCCGGCCTGCTCGGCGGCGGCGAGCCCGGCCTGCAGCGTGCGGTCGTGCGCGTCGCGGTCGAGCTCGTCCGGCGCGTCGATCGGGTTCGCGAGCACCAGCCCGTAGAACGCGGTGCCCAGGCCCTCCTGCGCACGCAGGATCGCGGCGACGTACTGCGGGCTCGGCGCGATCCAGTACAGCGGGTGCCCGGAGTCGCGCAGGTAGAAGCCGGGGAAGCGGTCGGTGCGGTAGCCGACGACGCCGACGTTGAGCGTCTCGAGCCGCGCGAGGGTTGCGCCGACCTCGAGGATCGGCGTCACGCCGGAGCAGACGACGAGCACGGGCGTGCGCGAGAGCGTCACGAGATCGGCCGACTCGTCCCAGGAATCCTTCGCGCCGCGGTGCACCCCACCGATGCCGCCGGTGGCGAACACCCGGATGCCGGCGCGCGCGGCCAGGTGGATGGACGAGGCGACTGTGGTGGCCCCGACGCCGCCATATGCGGCGATCATCGCGATGTCGCGCACGCTGACCTTGGTCACGGACGGGTTGGTGGCGACCCGCTCGAGCGCGGCGTCGTCGAGCCCGATGCGCGGCTGGCCGTCGATCATCGCGATGGTCGCGGGCACCGCGCCGCCGGCCCGCACCGCGTCCTCGATCTCGCGGGCGATGCGCAGGTTGTCCGGCCGCGGCAGGCCGTGGCTGATGATCGTGCTCTCCAGGGCCACGACAGGACGGTGCTCGGCGAGCGCCGCGGCAACCTCCGGGTGGATCAGCACGCGGGTTCCTTTCGTCGACGTAGCAGGCCGACCGGCACGGTCGCGATGGCGGCAACCGCGAACGACACTAGCGAGGCACTCATCCAGCTCGTCGGAGTGAAACGCAGCCAGTCGTCGATGTGTCCCCACATCCGGGCCCACCAGGACACGTACCCGGGGTTGAGCAGCTGGTAGGCGACGAAGCCCAAGACCCAGGGCAGCAGCATCACCCAGCGCTGCGGGGCGTGGGCACTGACGTCCCAGATCCGGCGCGAGATCACGAAGTAGTCCATCGCGAAGACGCCGAACAGGGGCACGAACACCGAGCCGATGAGCACCAGGAAGTTCTGGTAGTCGTTCACCGAGAACGCGAGCGCGAAGACGGTGGCGAGGGTGCCGATGACGACGGCGAGCAGCCGCCGGTCCCACCGCGGGCGCAGGTTCTGGGTCGAGACCGCGGCCGAATACGTGTCGACGAAGGACTGGTCGATCTCGCGGATCGCCAGCACGGCGAACGCGATGGTCCCGGCGGGCACCGCCATGAACGCCGCGAACATGTCGTGGTTGGTGCCGCTCTTGGCGACGGTGAGCAGTGCGACGAGGCCGATGCCGTAACACGCGATCTGGGTGATCGAGTAGCCGACGAACGAGCCGACGACGGTGTCGCGCACGGTGCGCGAGTGCCGGGTGTAGTCCGAGGCGACCGGCACCCACGAGACGCTGACGGCGATCACCGAGTCGACCGCGATCCAGAAGCCGTGCCAGCTGCCGCTGCCGAAGCCGGGCAGCGGGTTGCGCAGCAGCTGGATGCCCAGATAGACGAGCGCGACGATGACCGCGACGGTGACGTAGCGGCGCAGCGTCCTGATCCAGCTCAGCGGGTAGAGCGCGAGGCCCGTCGTGATGGCTCCGCCGATGAGGACGTACACCCAGCGCGGGATGCCGCCGGCGAGCTGATGCATCGCGGTGCTGATGATGACGAGCTCGAAGGTCGTCCACCCCAGCAGCTGGACGACGTTGAGCACGGTCGGCAGCCAGGACAGCTTGGCGCCGAACAACCCGCGCAGCAGCACCATCGCCGGCGCACCGGTCTCGGTGCCGGGCACTGCGGCGGCCGAGACGGCGGCGGTGCCGAGGACGGTGCCGACGACGATCGCAGCCAGCGCCGCCGCGATCGACAGCGTGGTGTCCTTGAGCGGGTAGAGCACGTACAGCGCGCCGGTGAAGCCCAGCAGGCTGACGCCGAGATTGCCCCACAGGCCGAGCTGGTCGACGAGGCGCAGTGCGCGTGGGGGCGGTTCCTCGAGGGTGAGCGGAGCCTCGGCGCGGTCGAGTGTTGCGGTCATGGTTTCTCCCTGGCCGGCATTACCCGGCGGGTCAGGCGGTCGGCCGTGTCGGCCCTCTCAGCCCTGCACGCAGAGCTCCCGCGGATGGGTCTTACAGAACAGCCATCCCCTCGGTGGGGGAGGACGCTTGGGCGTGGAACCGCTTCGGGATGCGGCCGGCGCGGCGGGCGAGCCGGCCGGCCTCGACCGCATAGGCCATCGCCACGGCCATCGCGGCCGGGTCCTGCGCGCGGGTGACCGACGAGGCCAGCAGGACGCCGTCGCAACCGAGCTCCATCGCGAACGCGGCGTCGGAAGCCGTCCCGATGCCCGCGTCGAGGATCACCGGCACCGTCGCCTCGCTGACGATGAGCTCGATGTTGTGCGGGTTCGCGATGCCGAGGCCGGTGCCGATCGGAGAGCCGAGCGGCATCACGGCGATGCAGCCGGCCTGCTGCAGCCGGCGGGCCAGGATCGGATCGTCGTTCGTATACGGAAGCACGTGGAAGCCGTCGGCGACGAGCTGCTGTGCCGCGTCGACGAGCTCGAGGGGGTCGGGCAGCAGCGTGCGTTCGTCGGCGACGACCTCGAGCTTCACCCAGTCGGTCTCGAGCGCCTCCCGTGCGATCAGCGCGGTCTGCACGGCCTCGCGCGCGGTGCGGCAGCCGGCCGTGTTGGGCAGGACGCGCACCCCGCGCCGGTCGAGCACGTCGATGATGGACCCGCTCGTGCGCGGATCGATGCGGCGCATCGCGACCGTGCACATCGCGGTGCGCGACGCGACCAGCGCCTCGTCCACGACGGCGAGACTCGGCGCGCCGCCGGTGCCCAGGATGAGCCTCGAGGCCAGCTCGACGCCGGCGATGACGAAGGGGTCGTCGGACATCGGTCAGCCTCCCTGCACGGCCGTGATCAGCTCGACGACCTGGCCCTCGAGGATCGGGAACTGGCCCCACGTCGCGCGCGGCACGACCTCGCCGTCGACGACTGCCGCGCTGCCGCGCGACGAGCCGGCCAGCGAGGTCAGCAGTTCGTCGAGCGTCGTGCCGTCGGAGATCTCGCACTTGGCCCCGTTGAGCGTGATCACCATGCGTGTGCTCCCGCGAATCGGGACGGGGCGAACGGTGCCACGGTCTCCGGCAGCGCGCCGTCGGCGACCAACGCGGCGACCGCATCCGCGGTCACCGGGGTGAGCAGGATGCCGTTGCGGTAGTGACCGGTCGCGTAGACGAGCCCGGGCAGCTCGGCCGGGCCGATGATCGGCGCGTTGTCCGGCGAGCCCGGACGCAGTCCGGTGCACACCTCGTCGAAAACCGCCTCGCCGAGTTCGGGCAGCACGGTCTGCGCGTCGCGCAGCAACTCGTACACCGCGCCGGCGCGGGCGGTGCGCTCGAAGCCGGTCTCCTCGGACGAGCCGCCGACGACGACGCGTCCGTCCGCGCGCGGCACGACGTAGACGGGGTTGCCGTGCACCGACGCGCGCAGGACGTGCTGCAGGGTGGGCGGCCCGGGCAGCCGCAGCCGGATGGTCTGCCCCTTGACCGGACGCACCGGCGCCGCGACCGCGGCCGGAATGCCCACGACGGTGCCGGACCAGGCGCCGGCCGCGACGACGACGGTTCCGGTCTCGACGGTGCGGCCGTCGTCGAGGCGCACCCCGCGTACCCGCTCGTCCGCGAGCACCTCGGCACGTCCGGTCATGGTGCGGACGCCGGCACGCTCGACGGCGACGGTCAGCGCCGCGTGCAGCTCGCGCGGGTCGATCTGATGGTCGTCGGCGGCGAGCACGCCGCCGGGAATGCCGGGCGCGAGCGCGGGTTCGACGGTGCGCAGCTCGCGGCCGGTGAGCAGCCGGCTCGCGGCACCGACCGATTGCCCGAACGCGTGCAGGTCGACCAGCGCGGCCATGTCCGCGCCGTCCCATGCGGTCGACAGGGTGCCGCACGACCACAGCGCGACGTCACGACCGGTCTCGTGCTCGAGCTCGGCGACGAAGGCGGGATAGCCCGCCAGCGATTCGCAGCTGAGCCGGAACAGCGCAGTCTCGGCATAGTGCAGTTCGGTGATCGGCGCGAGCATGCCCGCGGCGGTGTGCCAGGCGCCGTCGCGCACGCCCGGATCGACGATGACGACCGACGCGCCGCGCCGCGCGCAGCGCCACGCGATCGCAGCACCGATCGTGCCGGCACCGACGATCACGACGTCGGTCGAATCTCGGCCCATCGCCTGGCCCACTGCTCCCTTGCGCCGGTATTACCCGGATCAGGTTCGACGGTCGGCTCTCGCCCTCTCAGCCCGGTTGGGCTCCCGTGCAACGCCCACCCTACGCTCGCCGTCATGTCCGCGTTCGACGCCGCCCGGCTCTACCTGTGCGTCGACTCGCGGGCCCGGCAGGGTGATCTCGAGCCGTTCCTGGACGCGGTGCTCGGCAACGGCGTGGAGATCATCCAGCTGCGCGAGAAAGGGCTCGAGGCCGCCGCGGAGCTGCGCCTGCTCGAGGTGTTCGCCGCGGCGGCGGAACGACACGGCGCGCTGTGGGTGGTCAACGACCGTGCCGACATCGCGAAGGCAGCCGGCGCGCCCGCGCTGCATCTCGGGCAGGACGACCTGCCGACAGAGGTAGCGCGTGAGATCGTCGGCCCGGACGTCCTCATCGGCCGCTCGACGCACTCACCCGACCAAGCGGACGCCGCGCGCACCGAACCGGGCGTCGCGTACTACTGCTGCGGCCCGACCTGGACGACACCGACGAAGCCTGGACGTCCCGCCGCCGGGCTGGGGCTGCTCGATCATGCCGCGGCGCAGGCCGACGGGCGGCCGTGGTTCGCGATCGGCGGCATCGAGACCCTCGACCGGCTCGACGAGGTGATCGAGCACGGCGCGCGGCGCGTCGTCGTGGTGCGTGCGATCACCGAGGCGCCCGACCCGGGCGCCGCCGCCCGTGCGTTCGCCGAACGGCTGGGGCGGTAGAACGGAACCGTGGCACGCCTCGAACTGCGCAGCGTCGTCCTCGATGCGCCCGACGTCGGCGCGCTCGGTGAGTTCTACCAGCGCCTGCTCGGCTGGCCGCTCACCTCCGAGGCGGACGACCCGACGTGGCTGCGCATCGCACCTGCGGACGGTGGCACCGGCTTGGCGGTCCAGTACGAGCCGCAGTACCAACCGCCGGTGTGGCCGTCGGACACCACGCATCAGCAGATGCAGCTGCACCTCGACCTGCTCGTCGACGATCTCGCCGCTGCGTGCGCGCATGCCGGATCCGTGGGAGCGCGCCTGGCCGGGTTCCAGCCACAGGACGACGTGCGCGTCTACCTCGACCCCGTCGGGCATCCGTTCTGCCTGTTCGAGAACTGACGCGTGGGCAGTCTCGAGCACGTCACGCTGAGCACGCCGGACGTCGCCGCGAGCGCCGCGTTCTACGACGCCGCGTTGGGAGCGCTGGGCTTGGTGCGGGTGCACGAACTGGTGGACGAGGAGGAGGACGGCGCGGCCGTCGAGGCGATCGCCTGGGACGTCGACGGCGGTCCCGGGCTCGTGTGGCTGGTCGTGGGGGAGCGGCCCACGAGCGGCGTACACCTGCAACTGCGAGCTGACTCTCGAGCTCAGGTCGAGACTTTTCATGCGGCCGCGGTGCGGGCGGGCGGGCGCGAGCACGGCGCGCCGCGGCGCTGGCCGCTGTACCGGCGCGGCGAGTTCTCCGCCAGCGTCGCCGATCCGGCGGGCAACGTGATCGAGGTCGTCGCCCCGGAGTGATGGTCTTCGGCGTGGACGCTCGATTCACAACAGTCACAACTGGCACACTGGTCACATGCCGGTCGCGCGGGTGCTCTCCGCTGCGGTGGCCTCGCTGGGGGTCGCCGGGTGCGCGGTCGTCGCGCTGCAGATGAGCCACGCCTCGACCCGGAAGGACGCGGCGGACCAGTTGCCGGTCCCGGCGAGCAGCGCGGCCGCGTCGCGTCCGGCCTTCGTGTCGATGCATCCGGCAGCGGGGATGAGCGCGGCACCGACGCCGGCCCCGTCCACGTCACCGGCCGCGGCGTCGACGGCCGCCGTCACGTCGTCGAACCCGACGCGTACCGCGCAGCCGGCGCCGGGCACCTCTGCGGCAGCCGCGTCCAGCGTGCCGGTGCGCGCGCCCGCCACGTCCGCGATCGCCCGCACCTCCGCATCGCCGCGGCCGGCGGCGACGACCGCGACGCTCGTGCGCGGGGTGGCGCTGCCGCTGCGCTACAGCACCGGCACGGCAACGCGGGTCATCACCGTCACCGCGCACACCGCCGGCAGCACCACCGCGACGCTGCAGGCGTGGAACAAGGCGCCGGGCGGCGGCTGGCTGCGGCTCGGTTCCGCGGTCACCGCGCACCTCGGCGCCGACGGGATGAGCACGCATCCGAGTGAATCGCGTAGCGCCACGCCGATCGGCAGCTACACGCTCACCCTCGCGTTCGGGCACCTCTCGGACCCGGGCACCCGGCTGCCCTACATCCACACCAATCCGTCGGACTGGTGGATCAGCCAGGCCGGCCCGCTGTACAACACGCACCAGCGCTGTTCGTCCGGCTGCGCGTTCACCCGCGGCAGCCCGAACGAGCATCTCTACTACGAGACGCCGTACTACAACTACGCGGTGGTCATCGACTACAACACGCGCAACGCGCCGGGCGGCGTGCGCCAAGGTGCGGGCAGCGCGTTCTTCCTGCATGTCACCGACGGCCACCCCACTGCCGGCTGTGTGGCGATCGGGCAGTCGAAGCTGGTGTCACTCATGCGCTGGCTCGCGCCGAGCACGCACCCGCGCATCCTGATCGGCGTGCACTGATGCACCCGGGGCTGGGTGATCCACACACCGCGTGACAGGCTGGGGGGCGTGGGACCCAGCCGGGGCGCCCTAGCGCTCGCCGTCGTCGCGGCGCTGGCGACGGCATGCGGCGGCAGCGGATCCGCACAGCCGCTCGTGGCGGTGCGCACGCCCGGCACCACAGTTGCGGCATTGCCGACGCCGGCTGCGACGTCGTCGTCCGCCATGCGCAGCTCGTCATCGGCGGTAGCAACCACATCGACGTCCGCTGCCCATCGGGCGAGCACGCTGCCCGGCGCCGGCTCGCATCAGTCACGCGCGCTGCGGCTGCCCCTGTCGTTCGCCACCGGCAACGCGACGCAGGTGGTCACCGTCGTCGCACCGTCGACGTCGAGCACCGAGGGCACGCTGCAGGCGTGGCGCAAGGTCACCGATGGCTGGCGGCGGGTGGGGACGTCGGTGCATGCATGGCTCGGCGGCGACGGGCTGAGCGCGCACCCGAGCGAGACGAGAAGCGCGACGCCGATCGGCAGCTTCACGCTCACCCGCGCCTTCGGCCGGGACGCCGATCCCGGTGCAGCGCTGCCGTACCGGCGGACGACGGCCGCCGACTGGTGGATCAGCGAGCCCGGTGCCGGCTACAACACGCTGCAGCACTGCGCGTCCGCGTGCGGCTTCACGCAGGGCAGCCCGAACGAGCACCTCTACTACGAGACGCCGTACTACAACTACGCGGTCGTCATCGACTACAACACCCGCAACGCACCCGGTGGTGTGCGGGCCGGCGCGGGCAGCGCGTTCTTCCTGCACGTGACCGTGGGCGCGCCCACCCAAGGCTGCATCTCGATCGACCAACAGCGTCTCGTCGGGCTGCTGCGCTGGCTCGCACCGGCGTCGCATCCGCGGATTCTGATCGGGACGGGTTGACAAGCCCGAAATGCGCACTATTGCGCGGTGTGATTTGATGCATGCGCGGCGCGCGGAGTAGCACCGTGCCTCCGGTATCGCAAGAGCCTTTCGGGCCACAAAGCGGCTAGAAGGCCCGGTGGCTGGGGATTGTGATGGCTGTGCGGACAAATCAAGCAGTCGGTGCCGAAAAACGGGACCCGCGCTGGGAGAGTCTGCTGCGCACGCTGACCGAAGATCCGCCCGACAGCTCCTTCGGCGATGCGTTGCGCCGGGTGGCGACCAGCGCCGCCGACTTGTTGTCGTGCCGCTGCGTTGTACTCACCGTTCTCGATCGCAGCGGCAGTGTGGAGCACTTCATCTCCGCCGGCCCCGACCAGCAGGCCGTCGAGAGGGCGGGACGGCTGCCGGTGCGCGAAGGCCCGCTCGCGCCGGTCGTCGCCGCGGCGCAGATCGTGCGGGTGAGCGCGGCCGGGCAGGGGAGGGGCACCGGGTTCGCCACCGCAGCAGTCGGCGAAGTGCTCGGGGTCCCGGTGCACGTCGAGGACGTGACCCTCGGCGGCCTCTACGCCTGCGACCGACTCGATGATGCGGCGTTCAGCGACGCCGACACCGAACTCGCCGTACTGCTCGCCGACGTGACCGCGACGGTGATCCGCCGCTCCCGGCTCACCCAGGCCGCCGACCAGCGGCAGCGCTGGATGGCCGAGTCGGCCGAGCTGACCCGCGCGCTGCTTTCCGGCGAGCACGCGAACCCGTTGCAGCTCGTCGTCGAGCGGGTGCGCGACATCGCCGACTCCGACCTCGTCGCGGTGGTCGCGGAACGCCCGGACCGGCGCTCCTACGAGGTCATCGAGGCGGCCGGCCCGTATGCCAGCACGCTGCAGGGTCGTGTCGTCACCGCCGATGCGGAACTGGCGTCGCGGGTCATCGCCGAAGGCGCACCGCGCGTCGTGTCGGATCTGTCCTCGAGCAGCAGTCACAGCGACCTCGCCGACCTCGCCGAGCTCGTCGGCGCCGAATCGGCGATCCTCGCGCCGCTGGCCGGCGGGGGAGTCGAGCACGGCGTGCTGGCGATGTACCGGCGCCCCGAGCGGCCGCCGTTCACCGAGTCCGAGGTTGCCGCCGCGACCCTGTTCACCGCGCAGCTCACGCTTGCCCTCGAGCTGGCCGACAACCGCGCCAAGCGCGAGCGCAGCGCCCTGCTCGACGAGCGCGGCCGCATCGCGCGCGACTTGCACGACCACGTCATCCAGCGACTGTTCGCGATCGGGCTGACACTGCAGAGCGCCGCCACGCAGGCCGACCTGCGCGCGGCCAACCGGCTGCAGGACAGCATCACGGGCATCGACGAGACGATCTCGCAGATCCGCGCGACGATCTACCGGCTCACCGGGCCGCTGATCTCCGCGGAGAACTCGATCCGCACCCGCGCGGCGCATCTGGTCGAGGACATGACCGCCGTGCTCGGGTTCCGCGCCGAGCTGGACGTACGCGGCCCGGTCGACTTCGGCGTCGAGGACGACGTAACCGACGACTGCATCGCGGTACTGCGTGAGGCGCTGACGAACGTGGCCAAGCATGCCGCCGCGACTCGCGTCGACGTCGCGATCAGCGTGAACGCGTCCGAACTCGCGCTCGAGGTGTGCGACGACGGCCGCGGCATCGGAGCCGTGTCGCGGCGTAGCGGACTGGCCAACCTGCGCGCCCGCGCCGAGCGCCGGCACGGCCGACTGATCGTCGCGTCCGGTGCGTCCCGCGGCACCCGGCTGACCTGGACGGTGCCGATCGGCGCCGCGCCGGGCCGGGTTCGCTCCGTCGGTTGATCATCTACTCGAACGGACCGCTCTGGGTGCGCGTCCTGATCGCAGATGAGCGACGGGAGAGCCTATGCATCAGAGTCGATGGCTGCGACCTGGTGATCGCCGATAATGCACATTATGTCAACTTGAACGAGCGAGCAGGTCCCCTCCACCGGCTACCATTCGGCATCCGCTGAGGAGGTAACGGGGTGAATCGCGCCTGCTTGGCCTGCGGCCAGGAGAATCCGCCCGCGGCGCGCTTCTGCCTCGGCTGCGGCAGCCAGCTCGACGCCCCGGCGGCCGACCGCCAGGACGAACGTCGCATCGTCACCGTCATCTTCGTCGACCTGGTCGGCTTCACCGCCCGCGCCGAGAACCTCGATCCCGAAGACGTCCGGGCACTGCTCACGCCCTACCACGAACGCGTGCGCCGCGAGATCGAGTCGTTCGGCGGCGTCGTCGAGAAGTTCATCGGCGATGCCGTGATGGGACTATTCGGCGCACCCCTCGCGCATGGCGACGACGCCGAGCGCGCGGTGAGAGCAGCGCTCTCGATTCGTGACATCGCCGACGAGCTGAGCGGCGGGGGCCTGCAGATCCGGATCGCAGTGAACACCGGCGAGGCGGTCGTGTCGCTCGGCGCCCGGCCGGCGCACGGTGAGTCGATGGTGGCCGGCGACGTGGTGAACACCGCATCACGGCTGCAGTCCGCCGCGCCGATCAACGGTGTCATCGTCGGCGCGCAGACCCATCTCGCCACCAAGCACTGCATCGAGTACACCGCCGCCGAGCCGGTGCACGCCAAGGGCAAGGAGCACCCGGTTGCGGCGTGGGTGGCCGAGCGCGCGCTGACCGAGGCCGGCACGCGGCGCATCGACCCGAGCGGCATCGTCGGCCGCAACTTCGAGCTCGCGATCATGCGCGCGCTCTGGGAACGCGCGGAAGCGGCCCGGCTGCCGACGCTCGTGTCGATCGTCGGCCCGGCCGGCGTCGGCAAGTCCACCATCGCCGCCGAGTTCTGCCGCCTCGCGGAGGAGCAGGGTGCCCGGGTGGTCACAGGCCGCTCACTCCCCTACCGGGAGAGCGGCACGTACGGCGCCCTGGCCGGACAGCTGATGAGGCTCGGCGGGGTGTTCGAGAGCGACCCGGCCGACCTCGCGGTGGACAAGTTGCGCGGCAGCGCCCGTACGCACGTCGGCGCCGGCGCGCACGGCGAGGCGGTGGCCGCAGACCTGGGCACCGTCATCGGCATCGGCTCCGACACCCGCGCCGCCGACCGCAATGCGCTGTTCTATTCGGTGCGTGAGTATCTGGAGGGCGCGGCGCGCGATCAGCCGCTCGTGTTGGTGTACGAGGACATCCACTGGGCCGATCCGAACCTGCTCGACCTGATACTGGCGCTGGCCGGCCTGCTGGGCCGGGTGCCACTGCTGCTGCTCACCCTGACCCGCCCCGACCTCGTCGACACCCGCCCGGACTGGGGCGCCAGCGTGCCCGAGTTCCTTACGTTGACACTCGGCCCGCTTGCCGACGAGGACGCCCGCAAGTTGGCACTGCGCCGGCTCGGCGACGTCGAGCAGGCCGACGCAGTGCTCGAGATCGCCGAGGGCAACCCGCTGTTCATCGAGCAGCTCGCGGCGAGCATCGGCGAGACCGCACCCGGCCGGCTGCCCACGACGATCCGCGAGATCGTCGCCGCCCGGCTCGACTCGCTCCCCCAGTCCGAGCGCGCGACATTGCTGGACGCCGCGGTGATCGGCAAGGTGTTCTGGCTGGATGCGTTGTGTGCGCTGAACGAAAAGGCCGACCGGGCCGAACTGGTGCGCGTCGTCGACCAGCTCGAACGGCGTGACCTCATCCGTCGCGAGGCCGGGTCGATGATCGAGGGCAAGCCGCAGTTCGCGTTCACGCACGCGGTCATCCGCGAGGTCGCCTACGAGCTGCTCCCCCGCGCCGAGCGCGCCCGCAGGCACGCGATCGTCGCCGAGTTCTTCGGGCAGACGACCGGTGGTTCGGGCGAGGCGATCGGGGCGATGGCGCGGCACTGGCGCGCGGCGGGCGACCACGAACGTGCCGTGCCGCAGTTATTGCGGGCTGCCGAGCAGGCCGATCGGGGCTGGGCGAAGGATCACGCCGCATTCCTCTATCGCGAGGCGCTCGGGCTCGTGCCCGAGGACGACATCGAGCTGCGGCGCACCATCAGGCGCAAGCTCGGCGTCGCGAGTGCAGCGTCGCTGCACGTCCCCGACGCTAGGCGTCGGGGAAGTCCGCAGGGGTGACGTCGCCGGCGATCTCGTCGATGGACTGGATGTTGTGCATGCCGAGCTCCGCGCTATGGGCCAGGACGGCCGCCTCGTCCGGAGCGTCGTACACGCAGAACGTGCGCACGTTGCCGGTGTCGTCGACGACGACGTGGCTGTGCTCCCACGTGACCGCGGGGTAGTTCGACTCGATCAACTGGCGCGATTTGCGCCCGACCGCCGGCATCTCGGACTCACCGCAGTCGAACGCGCGCACAATCATGTACTTCGGCATGTCGGAGATCATAGGTACGCCTGGCCGCAGAACCGCCTAAACGCCGGCGAATTGTCGCTCTCCCTCCGCCTCGTCGCCCGGTTGCGGTGTCCACGCGTCATCGGCGGCCTCCACCGAAACCCGCGGCGTGATCCGCTCGAGCCACTTCGGGTAGTACCAGTTCGCCGAACCGATGACGTGCATCGCGGCGGGGACGAGCACCGTGCGCAGCACGAACGCGTCGATGAACACGCCGCTGCCCAGGCCCAGCCCGAACATCTTGATCACCCGTTGCGGGGCGGGCAGAAAGCCGCAGAACACCGCAATCATGATCAAGGCGGCCGCGGTGATGATGCCGCCGGTCTCCGCCTGCCCGGTGCGCACTGCGCGTCCGTTGTCGCGCGTGTGCACCCATTCCTCGTGCATGCGGCTGACGAGGAACACCTGGTAGTCCATCGACAGGCCGAACAGGATCGCGAAGAACATCACCGGCAGGAAGGGCTCGATGGGCCCGCCGCCCCCGACCCCGAGCAGGTCGGCGAACCAGCCGAACTGGAACACGGCGACCACGATGCCGAACGAGGCGCCCGCCGCGAACAGGTTCATGACTGCCGCGGTCAGCGGCACGACGAGGCTGCGGAACGCGAGCATCAGCAGCAGGAACGAGAGCCCGATGATCGCGACGAAGAACACCGGCATCTTGGACGCGAGCACCCGCGCGAAGTCGACGAACACAGCCGTCTGGCCGAACACGTAGACGTGGTTGGCGCTGCCCTGACTGATCGCGGGCACGAAGTCGCGGCGCAGCGAGCGCACCACGTCGGAGGTCGCGGCGGCCTGCGGCGTGGTCTTCGTCTTGAACGTGACCAGCGCGAGGTCGCGCGCGATCGGGACGGGCAGCACGCTCGTCGGGTTGACGTCGGGCACCCTCCGCAGCCGCCGGGTGATGTCGGTCAGATAGCGCCGGTCGTTGGCGCCAGGTCCGTTCACGACGAGTTCGAGGGTGGAGTTGTAGCCCGGCCCGAACCCGGGCGCGGCGGCGATGAGGTCGTAGCCCTTGCGCGTGGTCGAGCCGGCCGGGTCGTTGCCCTGGTCGGCGCGGCCGAGCCGCATGGAGAAGAACGGCACGGCGAGCAGGACGATGATCCCGGCGGCCAGCGCGCCCAGCACCAACTTGTTGTGTGAGAGGAACCGGGCCCATGCCGACCACCGCGTGTGGTGCTCCTCGACGCGCACGGCCCCCGACTGCACGCCGCGGCGCAGCTTGCGCGGCAGCACCCGGTAGCCGAGCAGCGAGAGGACGGCGGGCAGCAGCGTGAGCGATGCGATCATCGTCAACGCCACCGCGATCGCGGTGCCCAGTGCGACGCCGTAGAGGAACGTCACACCGAGTGCGCACAGCCCGAGCACCGCGACGCACACCGTCGCGGCGGCGAACAGCACGGCCCGTCCGGACGTGTCGATGGCGAGCACGATCGAGTCGGCGACCGGGATGCCGCGCTGCAGGTTGCGCCGATGCCGGGTCACGATGAACAGCGCGTAGTCGACGCCGACCCCGATCACCATCAGCTGCGCGAGCTGCGGCGCGAACGTCGCCACATTCATCGCATGGGTGAGCAGCGCGAGCAGCCCGAGCCCGCTGCCGAGCGCGGCGGCAGCGCTGAGCAGCGGCAGTGCCGCGGCGCCGACGGTACGGAACACGACCGCGAGGACGATGAGCGCCGCCGCGAAGCCGAGGATCTCCGGCGGGATGCCCTTCTGCTCGGTCGCCAGGTTCGCGAACGCGGTGCCGGTGAATTCGTACCCGAGGCGCGCGTTGCGCAGCGGGACGAGCCGGTCGTGCACACCGACGAAGTTGTCCGTCGCGTTCTGGTTCACCTGCCACGTCATGGCCACCAGACCGACCCGGTCGTCGGTGCTGAGCAGCGGGCTGTGGCCACCGGCCGCAAGCGGCGACAGCTGCGCGCGGCCGTCGGCGCCGCACAGCACGCTCCCCCACGGCGAGCGCATCACCGTGACGTGGTCGCCGGCCGAGCACAGCCGCGCCAGCGCCGGCAGCAGCCCGCGTGGCGCACGTGCCGGATCGAGCCGGCCCTGCTTGGCGTACACGACGACGGTGCCTGCGGGTCCGGCCTGCCCGCCCTGCTGGTGCGACTTGAGCAGGTTGAGCACGGTCTGCGTCTCGGTGTGCGGCAGCGTGAAGACGTCCTTGTACGCGGCGCCGCCGGTGCCGGCGGCGACCGCCTGGATGACGATGATGGCCGCGATCCAGCCACCGATCACGTACCAGCGGTGCCGGACCGCGAACCTGGCGAGAGTCCTCACAACGAAATGCATGATCCCCGACGTCAGTAGGGTCGTGCCAGTGACGGGTCAGCGGACGGCGCCGGAGACGCGGGAGACGCGGGAGACTCAGCGCGTCCGGCGTGCCACTGTCGCGGTCGCGGTCACCTTCTTCGTCCACGGCATGCTGTTCGCGTCCTGGACGGCGCACATCCCGCACGTGAAGGCGCATCTCGCCATCAACGACGGCGCCCTCGGTCTCGCGCTGCTGGCCACCCCGATCGGCTCGTCCGCCGCGATGTGGGTCGCCGCCTACCTGCTGCCGCGGGTCGGCAGTGCGCCGGTGCTGCGGGTCGCGCTGGTCGGCTATTGCGCCGCCGGCCCGTTCGTCGGGTTCGCCGGTTCGATGCCCGCCTTCGCGGTCGCGTTGTTCTTCTGGGGCGCGTTCATGGGTGCGCTCGACACGTCGATGAACACCCAGGCGCTCACCGTCGAGGTGGTCCGGCGCCGCCCGCTGATGAACGGCATGCACGCAGCATGGGGCGTCGGCGCGTTCGCCGGCGGCGGCATCGGCTCGCTCGGCGTGGCGCTCGATCTCAGCCTCGGCCGGCAGCTGCTGATCCTCGGCGGCACCGTCGTCCTGGTGGTCGGCTGGCTGTCGCTGTCCCTCCTACCCGACCCGGCGCGCGACACCAGCCCCCGCACCGGCCGCGGCCTGCGCGGCATCCCGGCGCCGCTGGTGCTGCTCGGCGTGGTCGCGTTCGCGTCGATGCTGTGCGAGGGTGCGGCCGCCGACTGGTCGGGCGTCTACCTGCACGACTCGCTCGGCGGCGCTCGCGCGGTCAGCGGCATCGGGTTCACCGGTTTCGCGCTCGCGATGGTGCTGGTGCGCTTCTTCGGCAACCGGTTGCTGGCCCGCCATCCCGCCGACGTGCTGCTGCCGGTGCTCGCCGGCGTCACCTGCGTCGGGTTCTCCATCGCGCTGGTCGTCGACTCGGTGCCGGCGGGCATCGTCGGGTTCTTCCTGCTCGGTCTCGGTGTCGGCACGGTCGTCCCGACCGCGTTCAGCGCCGCCGGCCGGCTGCCCGGTGTGCATCCCGGCGTCGGCGTCGCGACCGTGTCCGGGCTGGGTACTGCCGGTTTCGTACTCGGCCCGCCGGTCATCGGCCAGGTTGCGAACGCCACGTCGCTGCCGGTCGCACTCGGCCTGGTGCCGGTGCTGCTCGCGCTGATCACGGTGGCGACGCGGCGCGTGACGGTTCTGCACCAGCCGCTCCCTGCCGCGTAGACACGGCCCGATACCGTGCCGGATGTGCCCCGGCTGATCGTGCTCAACGGACCGCCCGCGATCGGCAAGACCACGCTCGCCCGCCGCTACGCGAACGACCACGCGCTCGCGCTGGCGCTCGACATCGACAGCGTGCGGCGGCTGCTCGGGCGGTGGCGGGACGACCCGGCGCGCGCCGGCCTGCTCGCCCGCACGATGACCCTCACGCTGGCCCGGGTGCATCTCGGCAGCGGCTACGATGTCGTACTGCCGCAGTTCCTGGGTCGGGTCGAGTTCCTGCAGGAGGCCGAGAAGGTCGCCAAGGAGGCCGGGTCGAGTTTTCACGAGTTCGTGCTGATGAGCGATCGCGACGACGTCGTGCGCCGGTTCAACGAGCGGACCGCGACATCCCGCGACCCCGCGCACGTCGAGGCCGGCGAGCTCGTCGCGAAGCTCGGCGGGGACGAGACGCTGTTCGCGATGTACGACCGGCTGCTGCTGATGATCTCTGCCAGGCCGCAGACGCAGGTCGTGCAGTGCCCGGAAGGCGGGGTGGACGAGGTGTACAAGCTGCTGCTGGCGAAGCTGCGCGCCTGACCGGCGCTTGATCGCCGCGCCGGATGGGCAGGCTTTCGGGGTGACCGATTCGGGCAGCTTCCGGCGCGACACGAACTACCTCACCACCCGCATCACCGTGCCCGCGATGGTTGACATCCCCACCGGGCAGGTGGTCACCAACGACTTCGCGCAGATCACCCTGGACCTGTCGACCGAGTGGCGCGCCTACCATCGCAAGGGCGCGCCGGAGCTGTATCCCGAGCGGTTGCGCGACGAGATCGACGCGGTGGCCGCGATCGTGTACGAGGACGTCAACAACGGCGTGTACGAATGTGGCTTCGCGAGCAGTCAGGCCGCGTACGAGCAGGCGTATCGGACGTTGTTCGATCGCCTCGACTGGCTCTCCGACCGGCTCGCCCGCCGTCGCTACCTGGTCGGCGACACGATCAGCGAGGCCGACGTTCGGCTGTTCACCACGCTGGTCCGCTTCGACGCCGTCTACCACGGACACTTCAAGTGCAACCGGAACAAGCTCAGCGAGCTACCGGTGTTGTGGGCGTACGCGCGCGACCTCTTCCAGACTCCGGGATTCGGCGACACCATCGACTTCGTGCACATCAAGCGGCACTACTACGAGGTGCACGACACGATCAACCCGTCCGGCATCGTCCCGCTCGGCCCGGACCTGCGTGGCTGGCTGAGCCCGCACGGGCGGCAGGCGCTCGGCGGCCGCCCATTGGGCGCCGGCACTCCCCCGCCGCCGCCGCGGCCCGACGAGGTCGTGCCGGCCGCGCACGGCCCCCGGCGTGAGCAGCGCCGCGCCGCTTAGGCCGGCTCTCCCGCCCAGGCCAACACCCGCAGCGCGCGCAGTGTGTTCCATCTGCTCGGCTTGCCGTCGCCGTCCTCGATGACGAAGTGCACCGCGCCGGGATGTGTCTTCTCCAGTAGCCAGCTGCCGTCGGGCTGCCGCTTCGAACGCACCAGTTCGAGCGCCTCGTCGAGCCGCAGGTCGGGCCGGTCACCGGCGGCGCGGAAGTAGTCGAGCGCCCACAGCACGTCGTAGTGCCACCACGTCGGGAATGCGAACCGCAGGAAGTCGGGATCGACCACTTCGCCGGTGCTCGCCCGGCGGTGCAGGCGCCGCTCCAGCAAGTACTCCTCGCCGCGCCGCCGCGCAGCGAGCGACTGTGCCGAGCCACCGGTCGCGCGCTCGTACTCGAGCAGCCCGTCCAGCACGCACAGGGTCGTGTTGAACGACGAGCGCACCGAACCGTTCTCCGCCTCGCAGTTCCAGCCGCCGTCGTCGAGCTGCTCGCCGAGCAGTCTCGTGACGATGGCGCCGACGTCGACGCCGAAGTAGGCGCCCACCGCGACCGTCCGCCCGTTGATGCACGGCTCGACCTCACCGGCGAAGAACGGCTGGCCGGCGTGCTCCCACCGGCAGTTCTTGTCCACCAGCTCGATAGCCTCGCGGACCGGCGCCGCGCTCGGGTCGACCCCGAAGTCGCGCAGCAGCGTCAGCGACGGGAACGTCGAGGTCCACGGCTGGCCGGCGGAGAAATCGCCGCGGAAGTCGCCGGGGAAGCAAGCGCCGCCCGCCCACTGGCCGTCCGGGTCGCGCGCGGCGAGCAGTCGCGCACCCCAGCCCTCCCCGGCCACCCAGGCCCGCTCGGCCGCCACCTCGTCGGGCGGTGCGCCGGTGAGGTCGCGCATCACCTGCCAGCGCAGCGCCGGATCCGAGTCGAGCAGCCAGTCGGTGACGATCACGAGGACACGTATACACCGCCCCCGTGACATGCCGCCGCAGTACATGAGACGATGTGTCGCGGATACTTCGGACGGGAGTGAGTCGATGACCGCAACACCGCGCCTCGTGCCGTCGACAGACGGTGTGCGGCTCGCCGTGTACGAGTCCGGCAACCCGGACGGGCCGACGATCGTCGCGATCCACGGCTACCCGGACAACCACACGGTGTGGGACGGCGTGGCCGACCTGCTCGGCGCCGACTACCGCGTCGTGACCTACGACGTGCGCGGCGCCGGCGAGTCGGACAAGCCCGGTGCACGCAGCGCATACCGGCTGCGCCAGCTCGTCGACGACTTTGCCGCGGTGCTCGACGCCGTGAGCCCGGCCGATCCGGTGCATGTGCTCGCGCACGACTGGGGCTCGATGCAGACCTGGCCCGCGGTCACCGATCCGGCGCTCGCCGGTCGGGTCGCGTCGTTCACCTCGATCTCCGGCCCGTCGCTGGACTACGTCGGGGCCTGGATGCAGCGCGCGTACCGGCATCCGCGTGCGGCGCTGCGCCAGCTCGCGCACTCGTACTACATGTTCCTGTTCCAGATCCCCGGCTTACCCGAGGCAGCCGCGCGTGCCGGCGTCATCGACCGCGGTGCACGCAACGGCGGCCGTCGCTGGCGCAGTGCGTTGGCGGCGAGTGGCAATCCGGTGCGCAGCGAGGCCGACCAGGTCAACGGCATCTCGCTCTACCGCGCGAACATGCTCAACCGGATGTCCGGGCCGCGGCCGCGGCCGGCGACGATGCCGGTGCAGGTGATCGTCCCGATGCACGACCCGTATGCCACGCCGGAGTTGGTCGTCGCGGTGGCACAGCCGTGGGTGGCCGACCTGACCGTGAACCGCATCGCCGGCGGCCACTGGGTCGTCAGCGAGCGGCCGGACGTCATCGCGCGGCTCACCCGCGAGTTCGTCGCGCGACCCGCCGGCGTGTCCGAACCGATCGCCCACGGTGAGTTCGGCGGCCGGCTCGCGGTCGTGACTGGCGGCGCGCGCGGTATCGGGCGGGCCACTGCACTCGAGTTCGCGCGCCGCGGCGCGAACGTCGTGGTGGCCGACGTCAACGACGTGGCCGCGAAGGAAGCCGTCGGCGAGTTGCAGGAGCTGGGCGTACAGGCGTGGGCGATGCACCTCGACGTGTCCGACGGCGCGGCTTGGGAGGAGTTCGCGACGCGGGTGCGCGACAAGCACGGTGTGCCCGACGTCGTGGTCAACAACGCCGGCATCGGCATGGGCGGCCCGTTCCTGGCCACCTCGGTCGACGATTGGGAACGCATCCTCGGCGTCAACGTGTGGGGCGTCATCCACGGCTGCCGGCTGTTCGCGCGGCAGATGGCCGAACGCGGCAGCGGCGGGCACATCGTCAACATCTCGTCCTCGGCGGCATTCGCGCCATCGGTGCTGCTGCCTGCGTACGCCACGACGAAGGCCGCCGTGCTCATGCTGTCCGAGTGCCTGCGCGCCGAGCTCGAGCGCGAGGACATCGGGGTCACCGCGGTCTGCCCCGGCGTCATCAACACCGACATCACCCGCACGACGGTGCATGTCGGCGCGGACGCGGAGACCTCGCAGCGGATGCGTGAGTTGTCGGTGGCCGCGTTCGAGCGGCGCGGTTACGGCCCCGAGAAGGTCGCCGCCCAGATCGCGGACGCGGTGCGCGCCAACAAGCCGATCGCGGTGATCACGCCTGAGGCCAAGGCGATGCGCGCGATCAACCGGTTCGCTCCCGCGGTGAGCCGGCGGCTCGCCAAGATCGACCCGAACCGGCTACAGCCCGACCGCCTGCTCAAGCGCGGCTAGCTCCTCGTCGAGATAGCCGAGCAGGCGCTGCAGGTGCGGCACGGTGCGCCGGCACCCGGTGAGCCCGAACGCGACCCCGTCGGAGTAGCTCGTGCAGGTGATGTTGAGCGCCTGGCCGTCGAGCGGGATGGACAGCGGGTACAACCCGTCCAGCCGCGCGCCGTTCCAGTACAGCGGCTCGCGCGGGCCGGGCACGTTGGAGATCACCAGGTTGAACGGCGGGCGCAGCGTGCCGGTGAGGCCGAGCACGGGGTACAGCGCGAGCGGGCTGAGGCCGACTGCACTCATCGCCAGGATCTGCATCGGTGACATCGAGCCGAGGAAGTCCTTGCCGTCCTGCATCGACCGATGCACGGCCTCCAGCCGCACACCGGCGTCGGCCTGATCGGTGCCGAGGTTGCACATGACCGCGCCGACCGCATTTCCGCCGCCGTCGCCCGCGCCGGCCTCGGCACTGTGCAGTGACACCGGCACCATGGCGATCAGTGGTGCATCGGGCAACGCGTCCATGCTGAGCAGGTAGCTGCGCAAGGCGCCCGCGCACATCGCGAGCACGACGTCGTTGAGCGTGGCGTCGCTGGCCTTGCCCACGCCCTTGATGCGGTCGATCGGCCAGGACTGCGCGGCGAAGCGGCGAGCGCCGGTGATCGGGACGTTGAGCATCGACTTGGGTGCGTTCAGCGACATCGCACCCCCCTGCTCGCGCAGCGCGCGATTGATCGTCTGCGCGAGCGCAGGCCCGAGCCCGACGATGTCGCCGAGCCGCTTGAGTGCCAGCTGCGCCGGGTTCGGATGCGTCCCTTCGGGCTTCTCGCGGGGTTCCGAGGCACGCGGCGCCCACGGCGCCGGCATCCCCCGCTCGTCAGCGTCGGAACTCATCATCCGCGACAGCAGCCGCAGCGCGGAGACGCCGTCCACCAGCGAGTGGTGCACCTTGAAGTAGGCGGCGTAGCGGCCGTCCTCGAGGCCCTCGATCAGGTGCATCTCCCAGAGCGGGCGGTGCCGGTCGAGCAGCGTGGAGTGCAGGCGCGAGCACAGCGCGAGCAGTTCGAGGACGCGGCCGGGATGCGGCAGCGCGTTGCGACGCACGTGATGTTCGAGGTCGAACATCTTGTCGACGTCCCAACCCCACTGGCCCAACGACGTGATCGAGCGCCGCGGCCGCTTCTGGAACAGCGGCGCCACCTCGTCCTGAGCGATGGCGTCGTCGAACATCTCGCGGACATCGATCGCGGTGGCCCCGTCCGGTGGCTGGAACAGCTGCAGGCTGCCGACGTGCATCGGGTGCTCGCGGGTCTCACCGAGCAGGAACAGCGAGTCCGTCGGCGGCATCGGCAGCAACATGTGCAGAGTCTTCCACCCTCGCACTGGACCATCACCGGAAAGCGTGGTTACGTCGGATTCGCCGGGAACGGCTGGGACGCGTTGGAAAGGCGGTGCGCACATGGTCGACTTCGATGATCTGAAGAAGGACGCGGAGAAGTTCGTCGACGAGCACGAGAAGCAGGTCGACGAGGGCATCGACAAGGCGGCGAATCTCGCCGGCGAGAAGTTCGGTCACGAGAAGCAGCTCGACGATGCCGCGGAGAAGCTCAAGGGCTTCACCGGCGAGCACGACAAGGCCTGAACCCGGTCGCGGGTGCGTTCACGTGAACGCACCTCGACCCGTGCTTGACGGTTGTCGCAGGGCCTAGGGTGTTGGCCCGTCTCGCGAACCGCGCGTCGCGACTAGCCAGACAGGATCCGATCGAGCACGACAGCAACGAGCACGCCGACGCCCAGCGCCCGGCGCCACGGGTTGACCCCGCGAGCCACCTCATCGCCGGCCCAGATCACCAGGGCGATAGTGCCGGCGGTCTTGAGCACCGTGGACCAGTGCCCTGTCGGATGAACGAGCCAGCCTGCGACAACGCACGCCATCCATAGCGCCAGCGGCAGGTTGGGGCGTTGGGCAATGACGATCTTGCCGGTGGTGCGGTCGCGGAACATCCAGTTCGTGGCGTTCCGCACCGCGCTGTTCACGGCTTCAGTCAAGTACAGCCGCCGAACTCCGGACCGGGCAGCCCGGTTTTGCGGTGCGCGGGGAAGCGGACGGCGAGCGTTCTGTCTCGTGCGGCGGGTATCGTGCGTCCACCCGGCTTCCCGGCGAGGAGATGACACGGTGCAGGCGGAGACGTTCGAGGCGTTCCGGGACGGTTTCCTCGCCCGGCACGAAAGCCGCATGGCTGACCTGTTGTCGACTGTCGGCAGCGCCCTGTTCGCCGCCGGCATGGGTCTGGCCGTTGTCGGCCGGCGCCGAGAAGGCGCTCGGACGTCGCTTGCCGGCGTCGCTGTCGCAGCGATCGCTCACCTCTTCCCGCCCGTCACGTTGCGCGAGGAAGTCGCTGCGATCCTGCGCCATCCGGCGTGGGCGCTGCGTTCCGAGGTGACCAGGATCCGACGGACCAAGCCTGCTGCCTGAGACGTCTGATCGAGACGGCGGACTGTCAGACTGGATCGCGTGCTCGGACACCTCGGCATCAACGTCCCCGACCTCGTAGCAGCCAAGGCGTACTACGACGACCTCATGCCGATGCTCGGATTCACAACATTCTTCGAGGCCGATGACGAGTTCTCGTATCGGCCGGCCGATGGGAAGCCTGGAGCATTCATCTTCTTCTACCCGAGTGCCGAGGAGTCGGACTTCTCGCGTCACCGGACCGGGTTGCAGCACCTGGCCTTCATGGTGGCGTCGAGGTCAGCAGTACGCGCGGTGCACGAGTGGGCCCTTGATCGCAGCGCCGAGATCATTCACGCGCCACAGGAGTTTCCGCGGTACCCGCCCCCGTACTACGCCAGCTTCTGGCTCGATCCGTTCGGCGTCATGCTCGAAGCCGTCTGCCACCACGATCTCGACTGAGCAGTTCAACTGTCCATGGCATCGGTGGGCGGCTACGCTGCCGCGTGAAGCTTGCTTGCTGACAGGCGAGGGAGACGGTTATGGCGCTCCGCGATGCCATGGGCGAATCGGTACGACCGTTCCTGCGCGACGGCGAGCAGCTGCAGGCTGTGATCGGCGCGCAGACTGCCAGCGCCTACGTGGCCGGGATTGCCGGCGTGTTGCCGTTCCTCGGACTGAATCGCTATCGAATAGTCGCCGTCACGTCGCAGCGCATCCTGGTGTTGGACGCCGGCAAGCTGAGCATGAAGAAGGCACGCAGCATCGTTACGGAGTTGCCCCGCGCTACGCCGTTGGGTCAGCCATCGGGAATCTGGCACGTCATCCCTGTAGATGGAGAGAAGCTGCGGGTGCCCAAGCGCTTCTTCAAGGACGTCGAACAGGCCAACGCAGAAGGCATGTCCGGGCCTCGCTGACCTCGATCCCCGTGCCGGCGGCGTGAGCGGGCGTTCTCCGTTAGAAGCTGTTGATCGGGCTTTCCTCGATTGTGGTCGCTTTGGATCGTTGCCCAACGACCAAATTCGAGGAAAACGTGATCCGGTGCTATCCCCGGTCCGCCTGCGCGATGGGGGCCACGTGCACGGTGCCGTGCGCGTCGATGCAGTTGTCGGCGTCGTGCGTGGTCTGGTCGGCGTGGTCGACCTGCAGCGTGATGTGGTCGATGCCGTGCGCCTCGGTGATCCGGGCGCGCAGCGCGTCGGCGACGTCGTGGCAGTCGAAGGCGGGCTGGACGAGCACGTGCGCGGACATCGCGGCGTCGCTCGCGCCCATCACCCAGACGTGCAGGTCATGCACCTGGGCGACGCCGTCGATGGCGGCGAGCTCGGCGCCGAGGGCCTGCGGGTCGAGGCCGTGCGGCGCGGCCTCGAGGAAGATCCGGCCGGCCGCGCGCACCAGTCGCCCACCCGTCCAGGCCATCAGCGCGGCCACCAGCAGCGAGGCGATCGGGTCGGCGCGGGTCCAGCCGGTCGCCAGGATGATCACGCCGGCGGCGAGCGTCGCCGCGAATGCCCACACGTCGGTCACGAGGTGGGCCACCACGCCGCGGACGTTGAGGCTGCTGCGGTCTGCGCGGGCCGCGAGCCAGGTCGCGAGGGCGTTCACACACAGGCCGGCCAGCGCGACGCCGGTGACCACGCCACCGTGCACCGCAGACGGGTGGACGAGGTGTCGGACGCCCTCGACGGTGAACCACACCGCGAGCAGCAACAGTGTGATGCCATTGGCCTGACCGGACAGCGCGTCGACGCGCGCGAGGCCGAAGGTATACGCGCCTTGCGCGGGGCGGCGGGCCAGCCGCGCCGCCACGACCGCGAGCAGTAGTGCGGCCGCATCGGTGAGCATGTGCCCGGCATCGGCGAGCAGCGCGAGCGAGTGTGCGAGCAGTCCGGCGACGAGCTCGCCGGCCATGAACACCACGACCACGACGAGCGCGGTGAGCAGCCAGCGCTGATCGCCCGTGCCCGGGCGGTGCGGGTGCTGGTGCGCGTTCACGGTTCCAGCGTCACACAGTCGCGCCGCGTCACCAACCGAAGTGCAGCGGTCGTCCCTCGGCGAATCCCGCGGCGCTCTGGATGCCGACGACCGCGCGTTCGTGCAGCTGCTCGAGCGTGGCCGCTCCGGCGTAGGTGCAGGCCGAGCGCAGGCCGGCCGTCACCGAGTCGAGCAGGTCCTCGACCCCCGGGCGGACCGGGTCGAGGAACTGCCGTCCGCTCGAAATGCCCTCCTCGAACAGACCCTTCCGGGCGCGTTCGAACGGGCTCTCGCCGGTGGTGCGGTTCGCGACCGCGCGCGCCGACGCCATGCCGAAGCTGTCCTTGTACTGCCGGCCGTCGGGTGCGGTGTGCAGGTCACCGGGCGACTCGAAGGTGCCGGCGAACCAGGACCCCACCATCGCGGCGGAGGCGCCGGCGGCCAGGGCGAGGGCGACGTCGCGCGGGTGCCGCACTCCCCCGTCGGCCCACACGTGCCTGCCGAGTTCGCGCGCCGCGGCCGCGCACTCGAGGACCGCCGAGAACTGCGGCCGGCCGACGCCGGTCATCATCCGGGTGGTGCACATCGCGCCGGGTCCGACGCCGACCTTGACGATGTCGGCCCCGGCCTCGATGAGGTCGCGGGTGCCCTCGGCGGAGACCACGTTGCCGGCCACGATCGGCACGGTCGGTCCCAGCGCGCGCACCGCGGCCAGCGCCTCGACCATGCGCTGCTGGTGGCCGTGTGCGGTGTCGAGGACGAGCAGGTCGACGCCCGCCTCGAGCAGGTCGGCAGCGCGTGTCTTCACGTCGCCGTTGACCCCCATCGCGACGGCGATGCGCAGCCGCCCCGACGCGTCGAGCGCCGGGCGGTAGATCGTGGAGCGCAGCGCGCCGGTGCGGGTGATGATGCCGACGAGTTGCCCGTCCGCGCCGACGACGGGGGCGAGCTTGCGCCGCTTCGCATCGAGTTCGTTGAACGCGGCGACCGGGTCGATCGGTTCGGCGAGCGTGAGCGGGTCACGCGACATCACCTGGTGCAGCTGGGCGAACCGGTCTGCGCCGGCGCAGTCGGATTCGGTGACGATCCCGACGGGGCGGCCGTCCTCGACCACCACGAGAGCCCCGTGCGCGCGTTTGGGCAGCAGCGCGAGCGCATCGCTGACGGTGCTTTCGGGGCTGAGCTGGAGCGCCGTCTCGACGACGTGGTGGCGGGCCTTCACCCAGCTCACGACCTCGCGCACCACGGGCACCGGGATGTCCTGCGGCAGCACGGTGATGCCGCCGCGGCGGGCCACGGTCTCGGCCATCCGCCGTCCGGCGACCGCGGTCATGTTCGCGACCACGATCGGGATGGTGGTGCCGCTGCCGTCGAAGGTGGCGAGATCGACGTCGAAGCGGGACGCTACCTCGGAGCGGACCGGGACCATGAACACGTCGTCGTAGGTCAGGTCGTACGGCGGCGGAGGTCCTAGGAAGCGCACAAAGACGTGATTCTACCGGCTGATTACGCTGGCGCGGTGCTGGCGGTGTTCGATGTGGACGGAGTGGTGGCCGACGTCCGGCACCGGCTGCACCATCTGCACGGCCGCCGCTCCTGGGGCCGCTTCTTCGAGGAGGCGCACGCCGACACGCTGCTGCCCGAGGGCGCGGCGCTGGTCGCCGAGCTCGCCCGGCAGCACGACATCGCGTGGCTCACCGGCCGGCCGGAATGGCTGCGCCGCACCACCCAGGAGTGGCTGGCCGGGCACGGGCTGCCTGCCGACGAGCTGCATCTGCGCCCGCACGGCGACTACCGCCCCGCTCCCCGCTACAAGCTGGACGTGCTGCGCCGGCTGGCGCCGCGCGGCATCGCCGCGGTCGTCGACGACGACGACGAGGTCATCCAGGCCGCGCTGGCCGCGGGATATCCGGCCGTTCTCGCGGATTGGGTGCCCCGAACCGCGGAGCTGCGCCGTGCCCAAGATCGGGACGGACGGACGTGATCACGGGACGTTGGGCTGCTGTTTGTGCACCCTGTCCTGATGTAATGTAACAGTAGAGTAACGATACTCACACGGATCTAACATGTATCAGGATCACGGGTTTATACCTCTATTAGCGGGGACCGAGCGAGTTTGCTTGACGAGCGAACAATTTCGGGGACACTTGACCGAGGCAAAACCCGAAAGCGATTACAGGACACCGCGATGATCGAGAACATGGCCACCACCCCGGCCCTCCGAAGCTGCAGCCACACCCCGGCATGCCCGTCCGCCGACGCCCTCGACCGGGACGCTGCACACGTCTTATCCGCCCACCCCGAGCAAGGCTGGAGCCTGCTCTGCAACGGCGTGGTCGTCTTCGAGGACTTCGGCGAGATCCTGCCGGACGGACACTGCACCGGATCCCGGCACCGCGACCTGGCCATGGCCTCGCCGCACCGCCGCTCCGCCTGACGCTCAACAGCGGTTAGCCGCGGAAGACGGTCCGGCCGGCGTCGCCGTACGGCTCGTCCCGCTCCCGCACCGCCTGCCGGAACCCCTCCTCGACCGCCCGCCCGACGAATGCGTGCCCCTCGGGCGTGTGCCGGGCGATGCCGTCGAAGACGGTGCTGACCATCCCGCTGGTCGCCACGCCCTGCGCCAGCAGGGCCGAGTTCAGCGCCAGCTTGACCATCATCAGCTGGTTGAGCGGCATCCGCGCGATCCGCTCGAGCAGGACCTCGGTCCGCTCGTCGAGCGCCTCCGGCGGCGGCGCCTCGACCGCCAGCCCCCACTCCGCGGCCTCCGCCCCGGTGATGCTGTCGCCGGTGAACAGCAGCCGTTTCGCCCGCTGGTCGCCCAGCCGGTGCGCCCACATCCCGGCCGCGGGTATTCCCCACACCCGCGTCGGCGGGTAGCCGATCTTGGTGTCGGCCGCCGCGATGATCTGGTCGGCGAACAGCGCGATGTCGGTGCCGCCGGCCACGCAGAAACCGTGCACCTTCGCGACCGTGGGCTTCGTGGCGTGCAGCAGGCTGGCGAAGCCGCGGTTGAACCGGCTCATCATCGCGTAGTCGAGCATCGGGTCCCAGATCTGTCCCGGGTCGTGATTGCGCGCCTGGGCCACCGGATCGAGCATCGTGCCGGTGCGGTCGGCGGCGCTGCCGGCCTCGGCCATGTCGTTCTCGGCGAAGATGCTCAGGTCGTAGCCGCCGCAGAACCCGCTCCCCCGTCCGGACAGCACGATGACGTGCACCCGCGGGTCCAGGTCGGCCCGCTCGACGGCATGCGCGAGATCGAGCGGCGTGTCGGGCGTGATCGCGTTGCCGTGCTCGGGCCGGTTGAACGTCAGCCGGGCGATGCGGCCGGTGACCTCGTAGGTCAGCGTCGGGTAGGACGCCTCGGCGGCCGGCGCCGGCCGGCCCTCGAACGGATCGGTCATGGTGCGATGCGCGCGCGGTCCAGGATGGCCGCGGTGTCCACGCCGGCCGGCAGCGTCCCGTAGGCGTTGCCCCAGTCACCGCCGATGCGCGACGCCACGAACGCGTCGGCCACCGCGGGGTCGCCGTGCTGCAGCAGCAACGCGGCCTGCAGCGTCATCGCCATTTGCTCCACGATGCGCCGGGCCCGGAACTGCAGGTCGTCGAGGTCGGAGAGCTGCTTGCGCAGCATGGCCACCGCGTCGTCGTAGCGCGCGTCGGTGCCCGCCGCCCGGTCGAGCTCGGTGAAGAAGGCCTCGATGGTCTCGGGCTCGCGGCCCATCGCGCGCAGCGTGTCGAGTGCGGCGACGTTGCCCGAGCCTTCCCAGATGGAGACGAGCGGCGCCTCGCGGTAGAGCCGCGGCATGCCTGATTCCTCGACGTAGCCGTTGCCGCCCAGGCACTCGAGGGCCTCGACGGTGTGCGAAGCGAGCCGCTTGCAGAGCCAGTACTTCGTCACCGCGAGCGCGACCCGGCGGAACGCCTTCTCGTCGGCATCGCCGCGTACCGCGCGATCGACCGCGCCGGCGATGCGCATGACCACTGTGGTGGCGGCCTCGGAGTCGAGGGCCAGGTCGGCGAGCACGTTGGTCATCGCGGGCTGCTCGACGAGCACCTTGCCGAACACCTGCCGGTGCGTCGCGTGGTGCAGCGCGTGCGCGAGTCCGATGCGCATGCCGCCCGCGGCCATCAGCGCGCAGTCGAGGCGGGTCATGTTGACCATCTCGATGATGGTCGCCACGCCGCGTCCCTCGTCGCCGACCAGCCAGCCGAACGCACCGTCGTACTCGACCTCGCTGGACGCGTTGGACTTGTTGCCGAGCTTGTCCTTGAGCCGCTGCAGGTAGAAGGCATTGCGGCTGCCGTCGGGCAGGACGCGCGGGACGAGGAAGCAGGACAGCCCACCGGGCGCCTGCGCGAGGGTGAGGAACAGGTCGGACATCGGTGCCGACGTGAACCACTTGTGCCCGGTGAGCCGGTAGCTGCCGTCGCCGGTCGGCACGGCGCGCGTGGTGTTGGCACGGACGTCCGAGCCGCCCTGCTTCTCGGTCATCGACATGCCGGCGATGAGCCCGCGCTTGGTCAGCGGCGCGCGGAGCCCGAAGTCGTACTCGCGGTTGGTGAGCAGCGGCTCGTACCGGGCGGCGAGCTCGGCGTTCGCGCGCAGCGCCGGGACGACCGCGTAGGTCATCGAGATCGGGCACATGTGCCCGGCGTCGGCCGCGCCCCAGGAGATGACCTTGGCCGCGCGCGCGACGTGTGCGCCGGAGCGCTCGTCCGCCCACGGCGCACCGTGCAGGCCGTGCTCCACCGCGGTGTGCATCAGGTCGTGGTACTGCGGCAGGTACTCGACCTCGTCCACCCGGTTGCCGTAGCGGTCGTGCGTGCGCAGCACGGGCGGGTGCTCGTTCGCGAGCCGGCCCGCCTCCTGCCACCGCTCGCTGTTGCCCATCGCGGCGAGAGTGCGCACCTCGTCCTCGGCCCAGCCGGCCCCTTCGCGGTGCAACCCTTCGAGCAACGTCACGTGCGTCGTGATGTCGGTGCCGACGAGCGGCGGGACCTGGTTGGTGACCTCATGCGTGGGCATCGACTGCGCCTCCAATGGCACGGAGCGTGAACTCGATCAGGGTGGGAATCGTGTCGGGGTCCTCTGCGCCGGTGGCCAGTGGCCCGATCAGCGCCTCGCCGGCGGCGCCGACGAGCGCGGCGGCGACGACCGACGCGTTCTGCGGCGGCAGCTCGCCGGTGCGCACGCCGCGCTCGATCGCGGCGGTGATGACGTCACGGAACGCGCGCCGGAACTCCAGGCGCAGTTCGTCGATGACCGGGTCGACCGGCTCGACGAGCAGCACGTAGGCGCGCCGCGGTGTCTTGAGCGCGCGCCGCGCGAACGTCTCGAGCACCGCCGCGGTGCACTCGGCGGCGCTCCCGCTCGACGCGGCCTGGCGCACCACCTCGACCTCGTGCGTGACGATGCTGCGGAAGACCTCGGCGATGAGCTCGGCCTTGCCGGCGAAGTACTTGTAGACAGTGCCGGACGCGACGCCGGCGCGGGCCGCGACGGCGGCGACGGTGCAGCCGGCAAAGCCCTGCTCGGCCAGCAACGCCGCGGCCGCGGCAACGAGCGACTCACGCTGCGCGTCCAGGCGCGCCTGCACGCGCGGAGTCCGGCGGTACGCCATACAAGTAGTGAACCACGGTTCACCGCTTGCCACCAGCTTCCCGCGCCGGCGGGTGCTTACAGGCGTTCGATGATCGTCACGTTCGCCTGACCGCCGCCTTCGCACATAGTCTGCAGGCCGTAACGGCCGTTGGAGCGCTCCAACTCGTTGAGCAGGGTGGCCATCAGTTTCGTGCCGGTCGCGCCGATCGGATGCCCGAGCGCGATGGCGCCGCCGTTGACGTTGACCCGGCCGAGGTCGGCCCGCAGCTCCTTCGCCCAGGCCAGCACGACCGATGCGAAGGCCTCGTTGATCTCGACGAGGTCGATGTCGTCGAGGCTCATGCCGGCCTTGTCCAGTGCGTAGCGCGTCGCCCGGATCGGCGCGGTGAGCATGTAGACCGGGTCGTCGGCGCGCACCGAGATGTGGTGGATGCGCGCTCGCGGCGTCAGCCCGAAGCGGCGCACCGCGTCCTCGGACGCGACGAGCACCGCGCTGGCCGCGTCGGAGATCTGCGACGACACCGCGGCGGTGGTGCGTCCGCCCTCGCGCAGCGTCTTGAGCTCGGCCATCTTCTCCAGCGTGGTGTCGCGGCGCGGCCCCTCGTCGCAGGTCATCTCGCCGAAGGCGACGATCTCGTTCGCGAAGTGCCCCTCGTCGATCGCGACGATCGCGCGGCGGTGGCTCTCCAGGGCGTAGGCCTCCATCCGCTCCCGACTGATGTCCCACTTCTCGGCGATCATGTCGGCGGCACGGAACTGCGAGATCTCGTTGACCGACGGGTCGCCGTAGCGCTTCTCCCAGCCGACGGAACCGGTGAACGGTGTCTCGAAGCCGAGCTGCTGACCGAAGGTCATCGCCGACGAGATCGGCACCGCCGTCATGTTCTGCACGCCGCCGGCGACGATCAGGTCGGACGTCCCGCTGAGCACGGCCTGTGCCGCGAAGTGCACGGCCTGCTGGCTGGACCCGCACTGCCGGTCGATGGTGACGCCGGGGACCTCCTCGGAGAACCCGGTGGCCAGCCAGCAGGTGCGCGCGATGTCGCCGGACTGCGGGCCGAGGGTGTCGGTGCAGCCGAAGACGACGTCGTCGACGGCGTCCGGGTCGGCACCGGGGTTGCGGTCGAACAGTGCGGTGATGACGTGCGCGCCGAGATCGGCGGGGTGCACCTGCGAGAGCGCGCCCTTCTTGCGTCCCACGGGTGTGCGGACGGCGTCGACGAGATAGGCCTCAGCCACTGGGGGTTCCCTTCGCATTGGCGGCAATGCCGTCCAGGACGATGGTCAGGTACTGGCGCGCGATGGCGCCGATCGGCAGCGCGCCGCCGGGGTGGTACCAGCCGACGCCGACCCACACGGTGTCGCGCAGGAACCGGTACGACAGCTCGACGTCGAGATCGGCGCGGAAGCTGCCGTCCTGCACACCCGCCTTCAGCACGTCGTGCCACATGCCGCGGAACTCGGTGAGCCGCTCCGGGATGTAGCCGAAGCGTGGCTGCTCGGCGAGCCGGCGCGCCTCGGCCTGGTAGATCGCCACGGCCGCGTGGTGCTCGTCGATCGCCTCGAAGGACGCGACCACGATGGCCTCGAGGGTTTCGCGCGGGGCCAGCCCGCGCGCGGCGATCTCTCGGTAGCGCTCGAACAATGCGTCGAGGAAACCGCGCAGGATCTCGTCGACCATCGACTCCTTGGAGTCGAAGTGGTGATACAGGCTGCCGGAAAGGATCCCGGCCGCGTCGGCGATGTCGCGCACGGTGGTCGCGCGCAGGCCGCGCTCGGCGAACAGCCGCGCCGCGATGTCGAGCAGCTCGCCCCTGCGATCGGTTGCCGTGGTCATGCGTGCTGGCTGCTCACGGAGACGACCTCGCCGGTCAGGTAGGACGAGTAGTCGCTGGCGAGGAAGACCATCACGTTGGCGACCTCCCAGGGCTCGGCGTAGCGCCCGAACGCCTCGCGCCGGGTGAGCTCGGCGAGCAGGTCGTCGCTGGTCACCTTCACGAGGTGCGGGTGCATCGCGAGGCTCGGCGCGACCGCGTTCACCCGGATGTTGTGTGGCGCCGCGTCCAGCGCCGCGCAGCGGGTGAGCGCCATGACGCCCGCCTTGGCGGCCGCGTAGTGGGCTTGACCTTCCTGTGCGCGCCAGCCGATCACCGAGGAGTTGTTGACGATCGCTCCCCCGCCGCCCTGCGCGACGAGCTGCCGCAGCGCGGCGCGGGTGCACCGGAACGTGCCGTTGAGCGTGACGTCGAGGACGCGCGTCCATTCCTCGTCGGTCATCTCGAGCAGCGACTTCGTCCCGCCGAGGCCGGCGTTGTTGATCATCACGTCGAGCCGGCCGAAGCTGCTCACCGCGAACTCGACGAGCCGCTGCACCTGTGCCTCGTCGGTGACATCGCACGGCACTGCGGCGACCGCACCGCCGTGCTCGGCCTTCAGCGTGTCGAGGGTCTCGCCGAGGCGGCGCTCGTGGTGGTCGCTGATGACGACCCGCGCGCCTTCCTCGAGGCAGCGGCGCGCGGCGGCCTGGCCGATGCCGGCGCCGGCTGCGGCGGTGACGACGACGACCTTGTCGGTGAGCAGCGCGTGGCCGCCGACGTAGGGCGGGACGGTCATACCCGTGCCTCGCGCGGCAGGCCGAGCGTGCGCTCGGCGATGATGTTGCGCTGCACTTCGTTCGAGCCGCCGTAGATCGTGTCCGCACGGCTGAACAGGTAGAGGCGCTGCCACTGGTCGAAGTCGTCCGGCGGCGTGATCATCGATCGTGCGCCGAGCACCTGCATCGCGAGTTCGCCGAGGTTGCGGTGCCAGTTCGCCCAGAGCAGCTTGGCCACGCTCGCCTCGCTGCCCGGCGTGCCGGACGTGACGCTGGCGAGCGTGCGCTGCGCGTGCGCGCGGATGACCTCGAGGTCGAGCCACGACCGGGTAAGCCTGTCCCGCACGACCGGGTCGTCGAACGCGCCGGTCTGCTTCGCGAGCTCGACCACCGACTCGAGTTCGCGGCGGAAGCCGACCTGCTGGCCGAGCGTGGCGACGCCGCGCTCGAAGGCGAGCGTGCCCATCGCCACCCGCCAGCCGTCGCCGACCTCACCGACCACGAGGTCGGCATCGGTGTGTGCGTCGTCGAAGAACACCTCGTTGAACTCGGCGGTGCCGGTGATCTGCACGATGGGCCGTACGGTGACGCCGTCCTGGTGCATCGGGACGAGCAGGTAGGACAGCCCGTGGTGGCGACGCGAGCCCGGTTCGGTACGCGCGACCACGAAGCACCAGTCGGACAGGTGTGCCATCGAGGTCCAGACCTTCTGGCCGTTGACCGACCAGTGGTCGTCCTCGAGTACGGCGCTGGTCGAGACGGACGCGAGGTCCGAGCCCGCGCCGGGCTCGGAGTAGCCCTGGCACCACAGCTCGTCGACCGCGACGATCTTGGGCAGGAAGCGCCGCTTCTGCGCCTCGGTGCCGAACGCGATCAGCGTCGGGCCGAGCAGTTCCTCGCCGAAGTGGTTGACCTTGTGCGGCGCGTCGGCGCGGGCGAACTCCTCGTGGAAGATCACCTGCTGGGCGGTGCTGGCGCCGCGGCCGCCCCACTCGACCGGCCAGCCCAGACACGTCCAGCCGGCCTGCGCGAGGTAGCGGTTCCAGTCGCGCCGCTCGTCCCAGGCCTCGTGCTCGCGGCCAGGGCCGCCGACGCCGCGCAGCTCCTTGAACTCGCCTGCCAGGGCGGTTTCCAGCCAGTCGCGCACCTCGGTGCGGAAGGCGGCGTCCTGGCTCGTCTGCACCCTCGTACGGTACCCTACCAAGCACTTGCTAGGTACGGTCTGGAGCTGTGTTGACCACCATCCCCGAGGCGCTGCGGCGCGCCGCCGATACCTTCGGCGACGCGGACGCGGTCGTGGACGGGGATGTCCGGCTGAGCTGGCGCGAGCTGCTGGACGAGGTGCGCACGGCGGCCCGGTTCTACCTCGCGCAGGGCGTGCGGCCCGGCCACCGGGTGGCGGTCTGGGCGCCGAACACCTGGCACTGGGTCGTCGCCGCGCTCGGCGTCCACTACGCCGGCGCGACGCTGGTCCCGATCAACACCCGCTACACCGGCCACGAGGCGCACGACATCCTCGAGCGCACCGGGGCCGTGGGTCTCGTCGTGGTCCGCGACTTCCTCGGCACCGACCGGCTCGCGCAGCTGCGCGATGTCGGGCCGCTACCCGCGCTCACGGCCGTGGTGCAACTGCCCGACGGCTGGGACGAGGTGCGCGCGGGCGCCGGTGCGAGTGGCGACGACCCGGATGCGCGTGCCGCGGCGGTCCGCGACGACGACGTCAGCGACATCCTGTTCACGTCCGGAACGACCGGTCGGTCGAAGGGTGTGCTGTCCGCGCACCGGCAGGTGGTCGACGTGGCGCGGGCCTGGGCCGAGTGCGGCGAGGTCGACGCAGCCGATCGCTACCTCGTCATAAACCCGTTCTTCCACAGCTTCGGCTACAAGGCGGGCATCGTGGCCTGCCTGCTCACCGGCGCCACGATCGTGCCGCAGGCGATGTACGACGTCGAGACCGCGATGCGGCTCGTGCAGGACGAGCGCATCACCGTGCTGCCCGGCGCGCCGACGATCTTCCAGACGATCCTCGACCACCCGGCGCGCGCCACGTACGACCTGTCGTCGCTGCGCTTCGCGGTCACCGGGGCGGCGATCGTGCCGGTCGCGCTCGTCGAGCGGATGCAGCGCGAGCTCAGCTTCGAGATCGTGCTCACCGCGTTCGGCATGACCGAGGCCGTGGTCGCCACCATGTGCCGGCGCGATGACGCACCCGAGGTCGTCGCGCGCACCTGCGGCCGCGCGGTGGCCGGGTTCGAGACACGCATCGGCGAGCAGGGCGAACTGCTCTTGCGCGGGCCGAACGTCATGCTCGGCTATCTCGACGACGACGACGCGACCAAGGCCGCGATCGACGCCGACGGCTGGCTGCACACCGGCGACGTCGGCAACCTCGACGCGGACGGCTACCTGACGATCACGGACCGGCTCAAGGACATGTACATCAGCGGCGGCTTCAACGTGTACCCGGCCGAGGTCGAACAGGCGCTGGCCCGGCTGGACGGGGTGGCCGAGTCCGCGGTGATCGGCGTCGCGGACGAGCGGCTCGGTGAGGTCGGACTGGCGCTCGTCGTGGCGAAGCCGGACGCTGAACTGCGCGCCGACGACGTGATCGCGTTCGCGCGTGAGCGGCTCGCCAACTACAAGGTGCCGCGCCGGGTCGAGTTCGTGGACGCACTGCCGCGCAACCTCGCCGGCAAGGTGCTCAAGGTGCAACTGCGCAGGGAGTGGATGCCGTGAGTGAAGAGCAGCCGGTTGCGTACGAGGTGCGCGGCTCGACGGCCGTCGTCACGATGGACCGGGCCGACTACCGCAATGCGCAGAACTCGAAGATGACCTATGCGCTGGACGCGGCGTTCCAGCGAGCGGTCGACGACGACAGCGTGAAGGTCATCGTGCTGGGCGGGTCGGGCAAGCACTTTTCCGCCGGGCACGACATCGGGACGCCGGGTCGCGACGTCGAGGTGCACTACGACAACGAGGCGATCATCTGGTGGGACCACGTGGGGCGCGACGGCGGCGACCTGCGCTACGCCCGCGAGATGGAGGTCTACCTCGGCATGTGCCGGCGGTGGCGCGAAATCCCCAAGCCGACCATCGCGATGGTGCAGGGCGCCTGTATCGCCGGCGGGCTGATGCTCGCGTTCGTGTGTGACCTCATCGTCGCCTCGGACGACGCGTTCTTCGGCGATCCGGTCGTGCGCATGGGCATCCCCGGCGTCGAGTACTTCGCGCACCCGTGGGTGATCGGCCCGCGGGCGGCGAAGGAGATCCTGTTCACCGGCGACCGGTTCTCCGCGCAGCGCGCCTACGAGTGGGGCATGGTCAACCGTGTCGTGCAACGCGACTCGCTCGAGGACGAGACGTTCGCGATCGCGGCGCGGATCGCCGAGATGCCGCGGTTCGGGCTCGCGCTCACCAAGCGCGCGGTCAACCAGTGCGAGGACGCGATGGGCATGCGCAACGGGATGGACTCGGTGTTCGGGCTGCACCACTTCGCGCACGCGCACAACGCCGAGACCGGCGCCGACTCGCTCGGCGGCATGAACGCGAAGTCGATGAAGGACTCGGCGAAGGAATCGGCCACCTGATGGATCTCGAGCTGGACGCGGACACGGTCGCCTTCCGCGACGAAGTGCGCGAGTTCCTGCGCGCGCACGTCCCGTCCCCGCGACTGCCGTCGATGGACACCCCGGGCGGGTTCGACGCGCACCGCGAGTGGGAGCACACGCTCGCCGAGGCACGGCTGTCGGCCGTCTCGTGGCCGCACGAGTTCGGCGGCCGCGACGCCTCGCTGACGCAGTGGGTGGTGTTCGAGGAGGAGTACTTCCGCGCGCAGGCGCCGCTGCGGGTGAGCCAGAACGGCATCTTCCTGCTCGCGCCGACGTTGTTCGCGCACGGCACTCCCGACCAGCTGCAGCGCCTTCTTCCGCCGATGGCACGTGCCGACGAGATCTGGGCGCAGGCCTGGTCGGAACCGGAGGCCGGCAGTGACCTCGCCGGTATCACGTCCCGTGCGGTGCGTACCGGCGGGGGTTGGCTGCTGTCGGGGCAGAAGACCTGGTCGACCCGCGCGACCTACGCCGACCGCGGTTTCGGGCTGTTCCGCAGCGACCCGGACGCGGAGCGCCATCGCGGGCTGACCTACTTCATGTTCGACCTGCGCGCCGACGGCGTGACCGTGCGCGGCATCCCGCAGCTGGACGGCGAGCCGGGTTTCGCCGAGATCTTCCTCGACGACGTGTTCGTCCCGGACGCGGACGTTCTCGGTGGGGTCGGCGAGGGGTGGAAGGTCGCGATGTCGACCGCGTCCAACGAGCGCGGCTTGTCACTGCGTTCCCCCGGTCGGTTCCTCGCCGCCGCGGATCGGCTGGTCGAGCTCGCGGACGGCGTCGACGACACGGCGCTGACCGATCGGGTGGTCGACGCGTGGATCGGTGCGCGCGCGTACGAGCTGCACACCTGGGCCACGGTGAGCCGGCTCGCCGACGGCGGCGAGCTCGGCGCCGAGTCGTCGGTCGGCAAGCTGTTCTGGTCGGAGCTCGACGTCGCGCTGCACGAGACCGCGCTCGACCTGCTCGGTGCGCGCGGCGAGCTGGCCGGCGACTGGATGTCCGGCTACCTGTTCTCCCTCGCCGGCCCGATCTATGCCGGCACGAACGAGATCCAGCGCAACGTCGTCGCCGAACGGCTGCTGGGACTCCCACGATGAGGTTCAGGTTCGAGGCGGAGCAGCGTCAGTTCGAGGCGAGCCTGCGCGACCTGCTCGCCTCGGCCGACGTGCCGTCGGTGGCGCGCGCCTGGGCGAGCGGTGACTACGCGAGCGGGCGCAAGCTGTGGCAGCGACTCACCGAGCTCGGTGTCGGCGAGCTGGCCGAACACCCGGTCGAGCTCGTCATCGCGTTCGAGGAGCTCGGCCGCGCGGCGGTGCCCGGCCCGTACGTCGAGTCCGTCGCGGTGCTGCCGGTGCTGCTGCCGGACCGCGATGGTGAGCTCATGGCCACCGTCGCGGCCCCGCCGGCCGTGCCGTTCGGTTGCGACGCCGCAGCCGCTGACGCCTGGTACGTACTCGACGGCACGACGCTGCACGCGGCAACCGTCGAGGACGAGATCGCGTCCGTCGACGCGGCGCGGCGGCTGGCGGTCCTTCGTGCCGGCGACGTCGTCGCATCCGACGTGGACGCCGAGGCCGCGCTCGATCGCGGCGCGTTGGCCACCGCGGCGCAGCTGCTCGGCGCCGGCTACGGCCTGCTGCACCGCGCCACCGAGTACGCCGAAGCCCGCCGCCAGTTCGGCAAACCGATCGGCTCGTTCCAGGCCATCAAGCATCAGCTCGCCGACGTGTACGTGGGCCTCGAGCTGGCCCGTCCGCTGCTGTTCGGTGCGGCGCTCGGGCTCGACGGGCCGACCCGGTCCCGCGACGTCTCGGCCGCGAAGGTCGCCTGCACCGGCGCCGCCTACCGGGCCGCGCGCGCTGCGCTGCAGGTGCACGGAGCGATCGGCTACACCGCTGAGTACGACCTCGCCCTGTGGCTGACGAAGGTGCGTGCCTTGGTCTCGGCCTGGGGCACGCAACGCTTCCACCGCGATCGTGTGCTGGCGGCGGTGCGGGTTGGCTGAGCTGACCGAAGAGCAGCGCGGGCTGCGCGACGCGGTCCGCACCCTGCTCGCAAAACGCAGCGACAGTGCCGCGGTGCGCCGCGCCGCGGAGACCGGGTGCGGCTACGACGCGGACCTGTGGCAGGTGCTGTGCGCGCAGATCGGTGTCGCCGCACTGGCGGTGCCGGAGCGCTTCGGCGGCGTCGGCGCCGGCCCGCGCGAGGTGCAGCTCGTGATGGAGGAACTGGGCCGGGCACTGACGCCGAGCCCGATGCTGTCCACAGTGCTGGCGAGCGCGTTGCTCCGTGCGCTCGACGACGACGAGGAGTCGGCCCGGTTGCTGCCGCGCATCGCCGAGGGCGCTGTCGCCGCGACCGCGTGGGCGGATCTGGACGGTCATTGGGGCGGCGGCGCGGTGCAGGTGCGCGACGGGCAGCTCAGCGGCACGGCGCACTACGTCCTCGACGGCGACACCGCCGAGATCCTGCTCGTCGTCGCCGACGGCGCGGTGTACGACGTCGACCCGGCGCGCGCCGAACGGGCACGCACGCCGGCGATGGACGTCACCCGGCGGCTCGCCACGGTGCGCCTCGAGGCGGTCGAGGGCACCCGTATCGGGCCGGCCGACGCGACCGCCGCGCTTGCGTCGGCGCTGGACGACACCGTGATCACCCTCGCGGCCGAGCAGGTCGGCGGTGCGGAGGCGGCGTTGCAGCTGACGGTCGAGTACGCGAAGGTCCGCCAGCAGTTCGGCCGGCCCATCGGCAGCTTCCAGGCGCTCAAGCACCGGATGGCCGACCTCTACGTCCGGCTCGAGGCAGCCAGGTCGGCCGCATACGCTGCGGCCGAGGGTGCCGTGCTGCCGTCCGTGGCGAAGGCCTACTGCTCCGAGGCGTTCCAGGCGATCGCGGCCGACACGATCCAGTTGCACGGCGGCATCGCGATCACGTGGGAGCACGACGCGCACCTGTACTTCAAGCGCGCCCATGCGAGTGCCGCACTGTTCGGCGCACCCGAGGCGCACGTCGCCCGACTGACCAGGGAGCTCATGTGAAGACGCTGGAGGAACTCTCCGACCGGCTCGAGATCCAGGACCTCATCACCGCGTACAGCTACGCGATCGACTTCCACCGCTTCGACGACCTCGACGAGATCTGCACCCCGGACGCCACTCTCGACTTCACCGCGACCGGTGGCGTCGCCGGGTCGCTGCCGGAGATCAAGGCGTGGCTGACGTCGGTACTCGCCGCGCACTTCGCCGGACACCAGCACTTGGTGGCCACAAGTGAGGTGAAGCTCGACGGCGACGAGGCGCAAGCTCGCACGCTGTGCCACAACCCGATGTGGTTCGCCGACCCCGCTGCTCCTCCGCTGTTCGTCGGTCTCTGGTACCACGACACGTTCGCCCGCACTGCCGACGGCTGGCGCATGACGAGCCGCGTCCAGCAGAAGGGTTACCTGCACGGCCTGCCCGCCCGCTGACCGCTGCGGCGAGCAGCGCGAAGGGCCTCGCCAAACACGGCCTGTGAACCGCGGGCCGGCGGTTATGGGGAGATCGGCTCTTCGGACACCTCGTCCCCGACGTTGACCGTGCCGGCTGAACTGACAGTGGTCCACGCCCCGAAGTTGCCGCCGTGGTGGCGGGCGAGGGTGCGGAAGATGTCGCGATCATCCGCGACGTCCGGTTGCGGACGGGTGACCATCGTGCAGCGGACGCAGGGCTGTTGCGGCGCCAGTAGCACCGCGCCGACGCGCAGCGTGGCGTGCCCGCACCACCCGTCCTCCACCCATCCGTGGTCGGCGACATCGATCAGGAGGTTGGGCCGGAACCGGCGCCGCTGCCAATCGCCGTCCGGGTAGTGCGCGGCCGCGGCGCGCAGGCTGGCCGTCGTCAGGACGAGCAGCGGCAGTGCATCGACGAACCGGCCCGCGGGCATCGTCCATTCGATGGCTTCGCTCGTGTCGTCGGTGGCGTCGGCGAAGAATTCCGCCCGCGCGCCCGGCACGCCCACCGACCGCACCAGGCGGACCGGCTTGCCGAGCCAGTCGGACAGCGCCGCGTCGGTCGCGGCGCCGGGCCCGTGACAGCTCACCCCGGTCGGCAACGCGATGGTCGGCGCTCCGTCCTCGGCCAGCGTCGCGCTCGCGAACAGCAGTTGCGGCGCCCGACGCGCAGTCAGCACCCGCCCCGTCGTCTCGTCGCGGATTCCCCAGCGGCGATCGCCGTGCAGGCCGTCGACCTCGATCTCCGCGTTGGACAGCTCCTCGCCCTGCAGCGACTTGACCGGGTAGCGCACGATCTCGACCAGCCGCATCACGTCGCCGTCCCCGGTTCGCGAGAAACAGTGGTGGCGTGCGTCCGCACCCGCACGGCGAGGAAGCCGCCGACGAGCGCCGCCCAGGCCACGGCGACGAGCGCCGACTGCAGCAGGACGGGGTCGACCGCATTCACCGCTGCCTGGCGACAGCCGGGTGAGGGCGTGGCGTGGTCGTTGGTCAGCCCGTAGACCGTGTCGATCTGCGTCCACCACTGCGCGCACGCGTCGCCGCCGGTGCGGCCGCCGATCAACGTCACGTGCCCCCCGAAGTGGCGCAGCGCGGATGCCGCGAGCGCGATGCCGAACACCGCACCGCCGGCGAGCAGCCCGCCCGCCAGCGCCAGGGGCAGCCGCGGGCGGCGGTAGGCCCGCCGGATCACCCATACGCCCGCGCAGACGAACGCGATGGCGCCGAAGGCCACCAGGACCACGCCGACCGCCGCGCTCATGCGGTGAGGGTAACGAGATCGGCTGCGAGGCGCGCAGACCCGTTTGAGGCGGCGCGCCGATGCGCAGAATTCCGGTGTGTCGGAACGCTGGTACAAGGAAGCGGTCGTCTACTGCGTCGACGTCGCATCGTTCCAGGATTCGAACGGCGACGGCTGCGGCGACATCCCGGGGCTCATCAGCCGCCTCGACTACCTCAGCCGGCTCGGGGTCACGTGCCTCTGGCTCAACCCCATCCATCCCTCGCCGCTGCGTGACAACGGGTACGACGTCAGCGATTACTACGGCATCCACCCGCGCCTCGGCACGCTCGGCGACTTCGCCGAACTCGCGGTGCAGGCCCGGGAGCGCGGCATCCGGCTGCTGCTCGACCTCGTGGTCAACCACACGTCCGACGAACACCCCTGGTTCCAGTCCGCACGCCGCGATGCCGACTCGCCCTACCGCGGCTGGTACGTCTGGAGCGACACCGAACCCGCAGACCGCAGGCAGGGCATCGTCTTCCCCGGTGAACAGACCGAGACCTGGACCTACGACAGAGCGGCCCGGCGCTGGTACTTCCACCGCTTCTACGACTTCCAGCCCGACCTCGACTGGTCGAACCCCGCCGTGCGGGCCGAGATCCGGAAGGTGATGACGTTCTGGCTGCAGCTCGGCGCGTCCGGCTTCCGCATCGACGCCGCGCCCTTCGTCCTGGAGCAGGTCGAGGCGGACGTCGATCCCGGCCCGCTCGACTTCACGATCCTGGACGAGTGGCGTCAGGGCGTGCAGTGGAATGCGGGCGATGCCGTCCTGCTCTGCGAGGCGAACGTCGACCGCGACCAACTCGCCAAGTACTGCGCAGCCGCCGAGGACGGGCCCAACGACCGCGCGCACATGCTGTTCGCGTTCTGGTTGAACGCGCAGGTGTGGTTGGGCCTCGCGCGGCAGACGGCGGAGCCGCTCGTGGCGACGCTGGCGCAGCTGCCGAAGCTCCCGGCGATGGCCCAATGGGCCACGTTCCTGCGCAATCACGACGAACTCGATCTCAGCCGGCTCACCGACGATCAGCGGACCGAGGTCATGCGCTCGTTCGCCCCGAAGCCCCAGATGCGCGAGTTCGACCGGGGCATCCGGCGCCGGCTCGCCCCGATGATGGCGGGTGATCGCCGGCGCATGGAGCTCGCGCACTCGTTGCTGTTCAGCCTGCCGGGCACGCCGGTACTGCGGTACGGCGAGGAGATCGGCATGGGTGAGGACCTCTCGCTGCCCGGACGCGAGGCGATCCGCATGCCGATGCAGTGGGACGACACGGCGAACGCCGGGTTCTCACCGGTCGCGCGCACTCGGCTGGTCCGGCCCGTCATCAGTCGCGGCCGGTTCGGCTACCGACGGGTGAACGTGCGCGACCAGCGCGGCGACACCGACTCATTTCTGCGTTGGTTCGAGAGCATGATCCGCGCGCTGCGCGAGTGCCCGGAGATCGGTGTCGGCACGCTGCAGGTCATCGACAAGGGTGCTCCCCCGGCCGTCCTCGTGCTGCGCTATGACGCACCGGAGGGCTCGATCCTCGTGCTGCACAATCTCGCGGACGCGCCGGCCGAGGTCGCGCTCGACCGGGTCGCGGACGTGCAGCACGCCTACCAGGTGTTCGGCGACGCCGGGTACGAACCGCTCGCGCCGCGCAGCCCGAGCGTCCGGCTCAACGGGTGGGGTTACTGCTGGCTGCGACTGCGCCGCGGCTCCTGATCGGCGGCGGCGACCGAGCCCAACCGCTGCGCGACGACGCGCAGCACCTCCGGACTCGTGGCCATGCCGGTGTGGCTCGTCGAGCTGATCTCGACGAGCTCGGCGGCCGGGTCGAGGCAGGTCTTCCAGTCGATGATCGCGTCGGCCTTGGAGTACACCGACAGGTAGGCCACGTCGGACGGGAACGGCGCGTCGAGCTCGGCCGCGATGCGCGCGCCGCATTCGCCGGTAACGCAGTCCTGGCTGATGACGCGCAGCCCGCGCTGGTGCAACCGGAACAACATCTCGAGCTGCTTGCGGATGTGCGGCGCGACGCTGAGCGTGTCGGTGACCGGCGCACTGAGCACGACGATCGAGCTGACGAGATCGGGGCGGCGCTGCGCGGCGAGCTTGACGATCATGCCGCCGCGGCTGTGGCCGACGAGCGCGACGCGGCGCCGCTCGAGCCGGGCGACCTCCTCGACGCGCGTGATGAGTCGATTGACCATCTCGTCGGTACAGCCGAGGTTTGCGCCGATGCGGCTGCCGAAGGTGCGCTGCCCGCGCCGGCGCAGATAGCGCGCGAGCAGGGTCAGCGAGACGTCCCCGGAGATGAAGCCGGGTACGAGGATGACCGGCGCGAGATCGCTGGGCGCGGGCTGCGGCACGCGCTGCCCGACGATGCGCAGCAGGCCGAGGTAGGAGCGTGCCTCGAGGCGTCGTGCCTCGGGCGTGGCGAGGTAGTCGGTGCTCCCGTCGAGCACTGCCGGCGCAACAACTGTCATCGTGATCGTCCTACCCGAACGTGATCACGAGTTCCCGCACGAGGTCGCCGGCCCAGTGGATCGACATCGTGCCGGGCCCGTTCGCATCCCATACGAACGAAACGACCGCGCCGTCCGGATGGATTCCCTCGATCGCCCGAATTGTCATCGTGTCGTCGGGCGGCTGGGCGTAGTAGGCGTGCTCGATCGCCTCGCGCCCGGCGAACGGGCCGGCAGGCACGTTCGTGAACGACATCGCCGCATCGCTGGCGAACGTCGCGGCGAAGGCTGCCCAGTCGCCGTCGCGCACGGCGCGGTTGAACCGCTCGACGTGCCGGCGCGCGAGCGTCTCGACCTCGGAACGGTCAGAACCAGGTGTCGGTGCGGGACCAGTCACTCGACCAGGTAATCAGGTTGTCGAGCACCCCGGGAGTGGGCTCGGCCTGCTCGGTTGCGGTGTACGCGCCGCGGTAGAAGAGCAGCGGGCGGCCGCTCACCGGCTCGGCGAGCGTGGTCACCCGGCCGATCACGATGTGGTGGTCGCCGCCGTCCACGACCGACTCGACCGAGCAGTCGAGCCAGGTGAGCGCGCCGGACAGCGCGGGCGCACCCGAAGGCGCAGGTGACCAGTCGACGGCCGCGAACTTGTCCTCGCCCGCACGGCCGAACACCATGCTGACATCGCGCTGCTCGTGCGAGAGGACGTTCACGCAGAACGAGCCGGCCGCCTCGATGTGCGGCCAGGTCCGTGACGACTTGCCCGGGCAGAACAGCACGAGTGGCGGGTCGAGGGAGAGCGCGGCGAACGACTGGCAGGCGAACCCGATCGGCTCGCCGTCGCCGTCGATGGCCGCGACGACCGTGACGCCGGTGCAGAAGTGACCCAGCGCGCGGCGATAGTCCGCGGGCTCGATCTCCCCGGTCACTGGTACCGGGCGCCGAGGCTGAAGTCGTGTCCCCATAGCGATACCGCCGTCGACTCGCGCGCGATCCAGCTGTCGTCGTCGACCGTGCGGCCCTCACAGCCGAACTCGACGTCGAAGCCGCCCGGCGTCTTCATGTAGAAGCTGAGCATCAGGTCGTTCACATGCCGGCCGAGCGACGCCGACATCGGCACCTTCCGGCGCAGCGCGCGGTCGTGGCAGAGCCCGACGTCGTCGGCCGACTCGACCTCGATCATCAGATGGACGATGCCGGTCGGGGTCGGCATCGGCAGGAACGCGAGGCTGTGGTGGCGCGGGTTGCAGCCGAAGAAGCGCAGCCACGCCGGCTTGCCGTCGGCCGGCCGGCCCACCACCTCGGGCGGTAGCCGCATCGAGTCGCGCAGCCGGAAGCCGAGCACGTCGCGGTAGAAGCGCAGCGACGCCTCGTCATCGGTGGTCGAGAGCACGACGTGGCCGAGCCCCTGCTCCCCCGTCACGAACCGGTGCCCGTACGGCGAGACCACGCGCCGGTGTTGCAGCGCGACACCGTGGAACGCCTCGAGCCGGCTGCCGCTCGGGTCGTCGAAGGTGATCAGCTCGTCGACGCGGCGGTCTGCGAGTTCCTCCGCGGTGCCCTCCTTGTACGGCACACCGGCCTGCTCGAGGCGCTGTCGCACGTCCTGGAGTTCGGCGGCGTTCGCCGTCTCCCAGCCGCTGGCCTGCAGGTGGTCGCGCTCGCTCGGCACGATCACCAGCCGCGCCGGGAAGTCGTCCATGCGCAGGTAGAGCGCGTCCGTGTTCGGCCCGTCGCCCTCGACCATGCCGAGCACCTTGAGCCCGTAGTCACGCCAGGCGGCGACGTCGGTCGCCTCGATGCGCAAATAGCCGAGCGATCTGAAAGTCACGACGCCTCCAGGAACTGCGTCACCAGGGTGTTGAACTCGTCGAACTTCTCCAACATTGCCCAATGCCCGCAGCCGCCGAACACGTGCAGCTGCGCGCGCGGGATCGTCTTGAGCGCGACGAGGGCACCGTCGAGCGGGTTCACCCGGTCCTCGCGGCCCCATACCAGCAGCACCCGCTGGCGCAGCCGGTAGCCCTCACGCCAGAGCATGGCCTGCTGCGCGCCGTCCGGATTCATGAACGAGCGGCCCATCGCGCCCATCGCTCTGAGCGTCTCCGGGTCGGCCGCGTAGGTGTAGCGCTCGTCGACGAGCTCGTCCGTGATCATCGACTGATCGAAGACCAGCGTGCGCAGGAACTCGGCGAGTTTCTCCTTGGACGGCCCCGGCGGCGCGGCGAACGCGAACAGCTTCTTGGTGCCTTCGGTCGGGTCGGGCGAGAAGACGTTGAGGCCGAGCCCGCCCGGTGCCATGAGCACGAGCCGGCCGGCCTTGTCGGGATGGTCGAGCGCGAGGCGCACCGACGTGCCGCCGCCGAGCGAGTTGCCGACGCAGTGCGCCCGCGCGATGCCGAGGTGGTCGAGCAGCTCGGCGAGCGCGTCGGCGCTCGCGGCGAAGAACTGCTTCTCGAGACGCTCGGGCTTGGACGACCGACCGAAGCAGATCTGGTCGACGGCGAGCACGTGGAAGCGCTGGCTGAGCACGCCGAGGGTGCGGCCGAAGTTCGACCACGCGGACGCGCCGGGACCGCCGCCGTGCAGCAGCACCACCGTGTCGTTCCCGCGGTCGCCCGCCTCGTGGTAGTGCAGGCGCAGGCCGGAGGGCAGGTCGGCGAACCGGCTGGTCGCCTCGGCGTCGAGAAGTGCGGTCATGGCTCAGAGCCAGGCGTCTTGAACCTTGATGCCCAGCTCGAACTGGCCGAACATGACGCGCACCTTCTCCGGGTCGTTGATTGCGTGCACCCGCCCGGCGTGCGCGTCGCGCCAGAACCGCTGGATCGGCGTGCCGGCGCGCAGCGCGCGCCCGCCGGCGCTCTCGAAGAGCCGGTCGACCGAGGCGATGCCCGCCGCGGTGGCGTTGACCTGGTCGCGGCGCACCCGCACCCGCAGCGCCATGGGGATCTTGTCGCCGCGCTCGACGTACGCGAGTTCCTCGTCGATGTTGCGTTCGATCTGCATTGCCGCCGCGTCGAGCTGGGCGGCGGACTCGGCGATACGGATCTGGTTGAACGAGTCGTCGGCGGCCTTGCCGCCGGTCGACGCGCGCACCCGCTCCTTCGTCCAGCCGACGTAGGCGTCGTAGGCGCCCTGCGCCATACCGAGGATCGGCACTGCGATCGAGCAGGAGAACACCGACGCGAACGGCAGCTTGTACAGCGGTGCGTCGTTGACCTCCTGGCCCGGGCCGAAGCAGCGCCCGGTGTCCATGAACGACAGCGTGCGGTACTCGGGGACGAAGACGTCCTTGACGATGATGTCGTTGGAGCCGGTGCCGCGCAGCCCGATGGTGTCCCAGACGTCCTCGATCTCGTAGTCAGCGCGCGGCAGCAGGAACGTGCGGAAGTCGACCGGGGTCCCCTCGTCGCCCATGACCAGCCCGCCGAGGAAAACCCATTGCGCGTGGTCGCAACCGGACGAGAACGACCACCGGCCGCTGAACTGGAAGCCGCCCTCGACCGCGGTGGCGCGTCCCATCGGTGCGTAGGAGGACGAGACCAGCGTGGCCGGGTCGTCGCCCCAGACCTCCTGCTGCGCGCGGTCGTCGTAGATCGCGAGCTGCCACGGGTGCACGCCGAGCACCGACGACACCCAGCCGGTCGAGCCGCACGCACTGGAGATGAGCCGCACGCCGCGGTAGAAGTCGACCGGCGACGCCTCGAGGCCTTCGTAGCGGCGCGGCTGCAACAGCCGGAAGAACCCGGTGTCCTGCAGGCCCTTGATGTTCTCCTCCGGGACCCTGCGTGCGTCCTCGGTCTCCTGGGCACGCTCACGCAGTGTGGGCAGCAACTCGCGCACCGCGTCGAGAACGGCTGGGGCGCCGCCGGGAGTCGTCATGGAGGCAAGACTAGAACAAGTTCTCGTCAGTGTCGATAGACCCGAAACCGAGCAGGGGCTTGTGTGGCAGTAGCGCCCCTGAGACCATTTCTGTAACGTGTTCCAGTATGAGCCACGCGCTGGAGGGCACATGACAGCGGCTGCCGAGAAGCCCCGCGAAAGCACCGTACGCACCATCGACTCCGGTGTGTTGCCACAGCGCTACGCGCGGGGCTGGCACTGCCTCGGGCTGGTCGACCGGTACAAGGACGGCAAGCCGCACGCGATCCAGGCCTTCGGCAGCAAGTTGGTGATCTTCCAAGGTTCCGACGACGGCAAGCTCGCCGTGCTCGACGGGTACTGCCGGCACATGGGCGGCGACCTCACCCAGGGCACCGTCAAGGACGGCAACATCGCCTGCCCGTTCCACGACTGGCGCTGGTCGCCGGAGGGCCGCTGCGTCGGCATCCCCTACGCCAAGCGCGTGCCCTTGCGGGCCCGCACCCGCGCATGGACGACGATGGAACGCAACGGGATGTTGTTCGTCTGGAACGACCCGGAGAGCAACCCGCCGATCCCCGAGCAGGACGTTCCCGTCATCGAGTCGGTCGGCTCGGACGACTGGAGCGACTGGATCTGGACGACGCTCGAGGTCAAGGGCTCCAACTGCCGCGAGATCATCGACAACGTCTCGGACATGGCGCACTTCTACTACGTGCACTTCGCGTTCCCGACCTACTTCAAGAACGTCTTCGAGGGTCACGTCGCGACGCAGTTCATGGAGTCGCGCGGCCGCGCGGACATAGGCAAGGGCGGGCAGTACGCGGGCGAGGACAACCTGCTCAAGTCCGAGGCGTCCTACTTCGGGCCGTCGTACATGATCAACTGGTTGTGGAACGACTTCAAGGGCACGTCGGTCGAGTCGATCCTCGTGAACTGCCACTACCCGATCGACCAGAACAACTTCATGCTGCAGTACGGGGTCATGGTCAAGAAGCTGCCCGGCGTCGACCGCGAGATGGCGAACACGATCGCCGGCAAGTTCGCGCGCAGCTTCAAGGCCGGGTTCGAGCAGGACGTCGCGATCTGGCAAAACAAGACGCGTATCGACAACCCGCTGCTGTGCGAGGAGGACGGGCCGGTCTACCAGCTGCGCCGTTGGTACGAGCAGTACTACGTCGACGTCGCGGACATCACCGAGGACATGACCGCTCGCTTCGAATTCGAGATCGACACCTCGCACGCGATCGAGTCGTGGGAGGCGGAGGTCGCCGAGAACCTGCGCCGCCGCGCCGAGGACGAGGCCAACGCCGAAGAGGCGGGAGTCTCGTAACCATGGCTGCCGGGGCCCTGTCTGCCGAAAGGCAGGAGCGGCAGCGCGAGACGGCGGAGGACCGTCGGCTCTACGTCGAGCTCGGCTACACGCCGGTCGCGTGCCGGCAATGTGGCGTCGAGGCGCTGGTGAAGAAGAACAGCCGGAAGCACACGAGCGTGCAGTGGACGGCGGCCGGCGTGGCGTCCTGCCCGGAGATCAGCGCCGCACGTGCGGCCGACCCCAAGGCGTTCGTCCTTGGCTGCCCACGCATGTCGGACAGCATCGAGGCCGCTGTCCGCGACGGCGTCGTGGTCGTCCCCGATGCCTGACAGCGCGCACCCGCGCGTCGTCGTGCGCGAGATCGTGCGCGAGACCGACGACGCGTGCTCGGTGGTGCTCGAGGCACCGGACGGGGTGGACTTCTCCTACCAGCCGGGCCAGTTCCTCACCCTGCGGCTGCCGACCGGCAACGGCCTGGTCGGCCGCTGCTACTCGCTGTGCAGCAGCCCGCACGTCGACGGCGAGTTGCGCATCGCGGTGAAGCGGGTGCGTGAGGGCATCGCGTCCAACTGGATCAACGAGGCGCTCGAGGTCGGCGCGGAGATCGAGTGCCTGCCGCCCAGCGGCGTCTTCGTGCCGAAGTCGTTCGACGAGAACCTGCTGCTCTTCGCCGGCGGCAGCGGCATCACGCCGGTGCTGTCGATCCTCAAGTCGGCGTTGGCGGTCGGCACCGGACAGGTCGTGCTCGTCTACGCGAACGAGCACGAGAACTCGGTGATCTTCGCCGACAGGCTGCGTGAACTGGCCGAGGCGAACACCGACCGGCTGCACGTCATCCACTGGCTCGTGTCGGTGCAGGGGCTGCCGAGCCGTGCGCTGTTGCGCGCGTTCATCGCGCCCTATTCGTCCTACACCGCGTTCGTCTGCGGCCCGAGCCCGTTCATGGAGACGGTGACGCACGCGCTGCGCGATTGCGACATGCCGCCCACCCGGATCCACATCGAGCGCTTCCAGACCTTCGCCGAGGACCCGTTCGACATCCCGACCACCGCAGCCGCGGTCGAGGACGGCGGCGAGACGGCCCGGTTGACCGTCGACCTCGACGGCGAGACGCACGAGTACGACTGGCCGCGCCAGACGAAGCTGCTCGACTTCCTGCTCGCGCAGGGTCTCAAGGCGCCCTACTCGTGCCGGCAGGGCGCGTGCAGCGCCTGCGCGTGCATCCTCGACGAGGGCGAGGTGAAGATGCTGACCAACGAGATCCTGGAGCAGGAGGACATCGACGAGGGCTATGTCCTCGGCTGTCAGTCACTCCCGGTCACCGACACGGTCAAGATCCGCTACTCCTGACGTCACGGACATCGGCAAGCCACTCGTCGGCGGCGTTCAGCGTTTGGCTGACATGAGTGCGTCGAACGTCAGGCGCAGCGCGTGCGGGAAGGTCGTGGAGACCTTGGTCGGCGAACCTGGGTCGGTGTAGTGCACGACCGCGTTCAACGCCGTCGAGAGGTCGGTCTCGTAAGCGGCATGCGCGTAGCACGGGCTGCTGTACGAGATCTGGTGGGCCGGTGACAGGTCGAGCGACGACGAAGTCGGCACCATGTCGCAGGCACTGCCCAGCAGCGTCCAGTCGGTGCCGCCGGTGCCCTGGGGCGCCGTCGCGCCGTCCAACGAGGTCAGGAACGCGCTGTCGGTGACGGTCTGTGCGCAGAGGTTGCCGCCCGATGGGCAGGCCGTGGCCAGGACAGAGGCCGATACGCCGTCCATCGGTGCAGCCATCGTGACGACGTCGGTGACGAGCAGTTGCGGCGGAAACGACGGGTCGTGTTGCGCGACCCGCGTCAGGGCCGTACGGACGATCAGCCCTCCGAATGACGCGCCGACGATGTCGACGGCTTGCCCGCGGCGGGTGTAGTCGGCGTAGACGAACCAAGCGAGGTCGCGCGCAATGTCGTCTATGTCGCCGTTCAGCGTGTAGCCGGAGGACGGCCAGCTCGCCCTCACCGTCGGCGTCATGCTGCTCGACGTTGCGCCGTAGCCAGTGATGTCGGCGCCGTTCGTGTCGCAGGCGAAGTACGAGACGGGCACGAATGCGCCCGTCCAGTGATTCGCGGTCAGCGCGTACTTCAGATACGCCCACAACGCGGCGGAGTTCGCCGACGGACAGGTGCCGCCGGCGAGGCCGTGCACCGCGATGACTGGCGTGCTCGTCGATCGCCGGGTAGGCGCAGCGAGCGCCTGCGTGGTGGATGCGGCGACCAACGCCGCGGCGGCCAGCAGGATCGTCGTGACGTGTCGACGGAACGGCATCGTCGTTCTCCGTGTCGTGTAGCCCCGCTACCCGACCCCCGGCCGATACGGAAACTTAGCACAGATTTAACAATAGTCCAGTGCCCCTCGTCCCCGGTTGAACGTCGCGCCGTGCGAACGCCCAGCGGCAGGGCGGATCGACTACTTCGCGCGTTCGGTCGGCGGGGCGGCGCGCTCGTCCGCGTCGTGTCCCGGCGTCAGGTGCGCGACGTCGGACAGCAACAGCGGGGTGAAACGTCCTGCGCCGGTCGCGTGCACGACCTCCGTCGTCACGCACACGTGGTCGCCGCCCTCGTCGAGCAGCGCGACGCGCCGGCCGACGAGTCGGGTCGGGCACGCGTCCAGCAACGGAACACCACCCGGGCCGGTGCTGACCGGCACGTCACGGAACTTGTCCCCGTCGTCGCCGGTGCGGGTGCCGAACAACTCCGCCAGCGAAAGGTCGTTGCGGGTCAGGAAGTGCACGGCGAGGTACGTCGCCCGCAGCCCGATCCGGTACGTGTGGTTGGCCTTCGACAGCCACACCGTGTAGCGCGGCGGGTCGATGGCGGATTGCATGTGGAAGCCGACCAGGCAGCCGGCCCGCTCGCCGTGCGCCGAGGTCGTCACGACCGCCATCGGGCGATCGAGCGCGCTCATGAGCGCGTCGAAGGCTGTCGTCATACCGAGATCGTTCCCAGATCGCAGCGCTCACATGATGAGCACGGCGCGGGCGTAGCACTCCGGGCACAGCCAGTCGGGATCGGTCTGCGTCATCGGCCCGTGCGCGGTGCACGTGGGCGTGCCGGACTCGCCGAGCACCACGTTGCCCAGGCTCACGTCCCAGCCGCCGGACACGTCACGCAGCGACGGTGCGGCCGGCGCGTGCCGGCGCGCCTCGTCGAAGGCCCGCAGCGCGACGGCGACCGTTGCGAACGCGTCCGAGTCGCGCGTCCAGCCCGCGGGCAGGCTGGCCTCCGCGACGTCGACACCGGTGCCGGTCAGGTGGACGACGGCGGTCTGCTCACTGCCGTCGCTGCGTTCGAAGGTGACCGCGTAGCGGCCCTCGCCCGGCAACGACTCGATGCGTACGAGTACGGCCACGACGGGCTAGGACGCGGCTTCGGCGCGGGTCTTCAACCGCTGCAGGGTGGCCTGCATGTTCTGCGTGTTCATTCGCGCGCGCGTGGCTCGGTCCTTGCTGCCGGTCGCGAGTGCGGACGGCTTGACGTACCACCCCGGCCGGCGGTCCCAGGTGCTCTCGGTGACCGTGCAGCCACCGTCGCTCGGCGCGATGTCGTACTGCCACCGCGAGACCGGTATGCCCGTGTGCGAGACGTTGAACGCGAAGCGGCTGTCGGCGACCGCGTCGGTGACCTTGCACTTGGTGGTCCAGCGCCGCCACCCGTTGCGGTTCGTGCCCTTGAACACCGCACCGGGCACGGCGGCGGTGCTGCCCTGCCACCGCATGACGGCGGTCTGCTCCGCGATCTGGGACATCGCCTCGAGATCGGTGATCAGCCCGTAGACGATCGCGGGCGTGGCCTTGATCTGGACGGAGCTCGATGCGCTCGGCTGCGGTGTGGTCATCGGCCTACCTCCTGAGCTGGGAGCCTAGTTGCTGAGGACGTGCAACAGATCGGCTTGTTCGCCCGTTGAGGGGTGCAGCTCAGATCGGCAGTCGGCGGCGGGAGCGATTCGTTGGAGTTTGCGGATTATGTGGCGCAGCGGCGTCCGGCGCTGATGCGCTTCGCGACGGTGTTGACCGGGCAGGCCTGGCTCGCCGACGACCTCGTCAGCGACGTGCTCGGGCGCGCGTTCGAGCGCTGGTCGCACATCACGGAGCTCGCCGAACCGCATGCCTATGTGCGCCGGATGATCGTCAACGACTACATGTCGTGGCATCGCCGGCTGGCCCGCACCACCCCGCGCGCCGAGGTCGAACCGGCGGGCCACCTGGCGGACGGCGCAGACGAGCACGCCGAACGCGACGCCATGATCGCCCGCCTCGCGCGGCTACCGCGCCGGCAACGGGCCGCGGTGGTGCTGCGCTACTACGTCGGGATGTCCGACTCGGACATCGCGGCGCACCTGGGATGTCGCGAGGTCACCGTGCGCACCCAGATCTCCCGAGCACTCGCGGCGCTCCGGCTCGACCCGGCCGGCAGGTCCGCGACCGCACAAGCCCTCCTGGAGGCACGATGAACAGCTTCGAGACGCTGACCGACGCGTTCACCGAACTCGAGCGGCGCGCCGACGCCGCGTCGCACGAGAGCGGCGATGCCACGACCCGAGTCGCCGCTCGGCACCACTCCCGCGCCCCGCTCGTCGCGGCGAGTGTCGTCGCGACCCTGGCGGTCGCCGGCGGCGCGACGCTGCTCGCGCGCAGCGGCGGGCACGGCAATCAGGCGGGCGGGCCGCCGCCGACTGCTCCGTCGAGGGTGCAGTCGGTGAGCACGACGGTGGCGGCTGGCCCGGCGCCCACGGTGCCGCAGACCGCCGACGAGCTGGCCGCCCGGTTCCGGGCCGTGCTCGGCGACCTCGCGACGTTCACCGTCACGGATACCGGCACGCCCGTGACGATCAGCGTGCCGGCGGCACCCACCGCGTCCGACCCGCGCATCGCGTCGACGCCGATCCCCATCGACAGCGGCACCCCGAACGGCGCGGCGATCGTCGGCACGTTGACGTCGCACGGCGTCACCGGCGGCTACGACATCCAGATGTTCCGGAGCAGCGCGGGCAGCAAGGCGATGTGCGACGACCCCGACTCGGCGCGGTGCGCGCTCAGCAAGACCGCCGACGGCGGTTCGCTCGCCGTGGGCAGCGAGCCGCTGCAGACGGGTGGCGCGGGCGGCGTGACCTATCAGGTCGACCTGGTCCGCGGCGACGGTGTCGAGATCCTCATGCACCTGAGCAACCAGCGCGACCCGAAGGGCGAGAGCGCGGTGCTGGCGCCGCAGCCGCCGCTGACGACCGACCAGATGGTCTCGATCGTCACGTCCGAGCGCTGGTAGCTACAGCAGCTCCGGCTGCTTCCACTCCGCGCCGTGCACGTGCTTGTCGAGCCACGACCACACGGTCTCGTACCAGACCCGCGCGTTGTTCGGCTTGAGGATCCAGTGCCCCTCGTCCGGGAAGTAGAGGTAGGACGACTCCACGCCCTTGCGCTGCAGGTCCCACCACAGCCGCAGCGCCTCGCCGACCGGCACGCGATAGTCCTTGTCGCCGTGCACGACGAGCATCGGGGTGCGGATGTTGTCCAGCGAGTGGTGCGGTGACCACTCGGCGTAGCGCTCCGGGTGCTCGACCAGATCGCCGAACTCCTTCACCCAATAGCCCGGCGCGTCCGTCGTGCCGGAGAACTGGTCGAGCGCCCACAGGCTGGCGTGCGTGACGATGCAGCGGAACCGGTCGGTGTGCCCGGCGACCCAGTTCGCCATGTAACCGCCGTACGAGCCGCCCATCGCTGCGGTGCGGGTTGCGTCGATGTCGGGACGGGCGGTCACCGCATCGGTGATCGACATCAGGTCGGTGAACGGCGCGCCGCCCCACTGGCCCCAGCCGCGCTGCACCATCTTCGCGCCGTACCCGGTCGAGAAGGCGGGATCGGGCAGCAGCACCGCGTAGCCCTTCGCGGCCATCAGCCATGGGTTCCAGCGCCAGCTCCAGCCGTTCCACGAACCCAGCGGGCCGCCGTGGATCCAGAGCAGCAGCGGTGCGGGCTCGGCGGCGGACATGCCGGCCGGCCGGACCAACCAGCCCTCGACCGTCGTGCCGTCGGCAGCGGTCGTGTCGACCCGCTCGATCGTGCCGGGCACGTCGGTACGCCCCGGGCTGGGCAGCAGCACCGGCTCGCCGTCGGTGACCGTGGCGTCGAGTCGCACCGGCTGCGGCGGCGAGTCGACGCTGTCACGCAACGCGTAGAGCGTCGCGCCGTCCGGCGCGACGAGGATGTTCGTGTAGTGCCCGGCCGCGGTGAGCCGGGTGATCGCGCCCGACGCGACGTCGAGCCGGAACACCGGCCGGTGGCCGAGCTCGTCGGCCTCGAAGTAGATGGTGCGGCCGTCCGGCGCGAACCTCGGCCCGGCGGGCCATACGTCCGGGTCGGCGACGAGCTCGCGACCCTCGCCGGTGGCGATCTCGACGAGCCAGAGCGACACGAGCGGCGGGTCGTCGTAGGTGGTGTCCTGCTCGCGGGTCGCCACCGCCCAGGTGCCGTCGTCGGAGATCGCCGGGTCGTTGAACATCGCGACCGGGTCCTGGGCCAGGATGCGCTGCTCCCCCGTCGCGGTGTCGATCGCGACGAGCCGGGCGCGGGGGTAGCCGGGTTCGCTGGTGTCGTTCCAGGCGGCGACGACCGTGGCGCCGTCGCGCGACACCGCGAAGCCTGCCTCGTCGAGTGCCCGGCCGGGGGTCGGGGTGAGGTCGGCCGGTTGGGTGCCGGCGCCGAGGGACGTGGCGGCGTAGAGGCGCAGTTCGTCCGGGCCGAGGTCGTGGTCCCAGAAGCGGATCGGCGTCTCGGTGTAGAGCACCGCGTTGACCTTGGCGTCCTTGCGCGCCTTGCGCCGCTTCTCGTCCTCGTCCTTGCCGAGGCTGCCCGGCATGGCGTCGCCGCTGAACACGACGGTGCCGGCCGTGCGCGCGACGCGTACGCCGGACACGCCGCCGGTGCGGGTGAACACCCGCTCGGCGTCACCGGTCGCGGGCAGCCGCCACAGCGCGGGCGGGTCGTCGTCCTTCTCGCTGTCGCGCTTGGACACGAACAGCAGCGAGCCGTCCGGATGGAACGCGGGGCTCGACTCGCCCTTCTTTGAGCGGGTGAGCCGCTTCGCCTCGCTGCCGCCGGAGGGGTCGATCTCCCAGAGCGAGTTGACGAGTTCGTTGCCGTCCTCGTTGAGAGCGGCAACCGTCGCGACCAGCCGGCTGCCGTCCACCGACAGCGCGAGATCGGTGACCCGGGCCAGCGAGAGGTATTCGTCGAAGGATCCAAAACCCATAGCTGCCACCGTATGACCCTGGGCAACGGATAGCGCAACTAGAACGTGTTCTAGTAGCCTGTGCGCATGTCGGATGAGGTCTATGACGTCGTCGTGGTCGGCAGCGGGGCGGCCGGCATGGCGGCAGCGCTGGCCGCGTCCGCCAAGGGCCTGCACACCGTCGTCGTCGAGAAGGCGCCGCACTACGGCGGCTCGACGGCCCGCTCCGGCGGCGGAGTCTGGATCCCGAACAACGAGGTGTTGCGCCGGGACGGGGTCAAGGACACCCCCGAGGCCGCGCGCACCTACCTGCACGCGATCGTCGGCGACGTCGTGCCCGCCGAGCGCATCGACACCTACCTCGAGCGCGGCCCCGAAGCGCTCTCCTTCCTGCTCGCCAATACGCCGCTGCGCATGCAGTGGGTGCCGGACTACTCCGACTACTACCCCGAGGCGCCGGGTGGGCGTGTCGGCGGGCGTTCGGTGGAGCCGAAGCCGTTCAACCTGAGGAAGCTGGGAGCCGAGCGTGACCGGCTCGAGCCCGAGTACGGCAAGTCGCCGCTCAACGTCGCGGTCACCCAGGCCGACTTTCGTTGGGCCACGCTGATGATGCGCACCCCGCGCGGTGTGCTGCGGGTGCTGCGCATCGGGCTGCGCTGGATCTGGGCGATGCTCACCCGGCAGGATCTCGTGGTCCGGGGCCAGGCGTTCTCGGGCATGCTGCGGCTCGGGCTGCTCGAGGCAGGAGTGCCCGTCCTGCTCGACAGCCCGCTCGAGGACCTGCTCGTCGAGGACGGCGCGGTCACCGGCGTCGTGGTCAGCGCGGCCGACGGGAGACGCGAGCTGCGCGCACGGCACGGCGTGGTGCTCGCCGCGGGCGGGTTCGAGCACAACGCGGCGATGCGCCAGCAGTATCAGCGCGCGCCCATCGGCAGTGACTGGACGGTCGGCGCGGTCGCCAACACCGGCGACGGCATTCGCGCCGGCGAACGGCTCGGTGCCGCGCTCGACCTCATGGAGGACTCCTGGTGGGGTCCGTCCATCCCGCTCACCGGCGGGCCCTGGTTCTGCCTGGCCGAGCGCACCTTGCCCGGCGGCATCATGATCAACGCACGCGGCGAGCGATTCATGAACGAGGCGCTGCCCTACGTCGAGGCTGTGCACCGGATGTATGGAGGCGAGTTCGGCCAGGGGGACGGGCCGGGCGAGAACATCCCGTGCTGGATGATCATCGACCAGCGCTACCGCAACCGATACGTGTTCGCCGGCGTGACGCCGCGGCGCCCGTTCCCGGGGCGCTGGTACAAGGCGGGCGTCATCAAGCGGGCCGGCTCGATCTCCGAGCTCGCCGAGAAGATCGGGGTGCCGGCCGACGTGCTGAGCACCACGATCGAACGCTTCAACGGCTTCGCGCGCACCGGCAAGGACAGCGACTTCGGCCGCGGCGACAGCGGCTACGATCGCTATTACGGCGACCCGACCATCAAGCCGAACCCATGCCTGTCGCCGATCGACCAGGGGCCGTTCTACGCGATCACGATGGTGCCCGGCGATCTCGGCACGAAGGGCGGCCTGCGCACCGACGTGCACGCTCGGGTGCTGCGCGAGGACGGCTCGGTCATCGACGGCCTCTACGCCGCCGGCAACGCGAGCGCCCCGGTGATGGGACATACCTACGCCGGCCCCGGCGCGACGATCGGCCCGGCCATCACGTTCGGCTATCTCGCCGCGTTGCACATCGCCGAGCGTGCGGCGTCCCGCGCGGCGAAGGACTCGACCAACGACACCGATACGGAGGAGGAGCTGCACGGTGCCCATTGACCCCGCGATCGCCCTCGGTGCCGAGCTGCCCGCGGAGGACTTCGCCTGGAGCGCGTCCGACGTGTTGCTCTACCACCTCGCACTCGGCGCCGGCGCGGCGCCGACCGACCCGCGCGAGCTGCGTTACACGATCGAGGACGCGTTGCAGGTGCTGCCGACCTTCGCCGTCGTCGCACAGACCGTGCATCGTTTCGAGCCGCCGGTCGTGGAGTACCCGGGCGTCTCGATCGACCTAGCGAAGGTGCTGCACGGCACGCAGCGTGTCGACGTGCACCGGCCGCTGCCGACCGACGGCAAGGCGCGCGCGACCGCCCGGGTCAAGGGCATCTACGACAAGGGCTCGGCCGCGGTGATCGAGACAGAGACGGTCGTCACCGACCTCGACGGCGCGCCGATCTGGACGAACACGTCGAGCATCTTCGCCCGCGGCGAAGGCGGCTTCGGCGGCGATCGCGGTCCGTCCGGCCCGCCGCCCCCGCCGGAGCGCGCGCCCGACGCGGTGATCGTCACGCCGACGGTGGCGCAACAGGCGCTCTGGTACCGGTTGTTGGGCGATCGCAACCCGCTGCACTCGCATCCCGACTTCGCGGCCTCTGCCGGCTTCCCGCGCCCGATCCTGCACGGGCTGTGCACCTACGGCATGGTCTGCAAGGCAGTCGTCGACGCCGAGCTGGACGGCGACGTCAGCCGGGTCGGCGGTTACGGCGTGCGCTTCGCCGGCATCGTGTTCCCCGGCGAGACCCTGCGCACCTCCGTGTGGCGCGAGGGCGAGCGGCTGGTGCTCGTCACCACCGTCGACGAGCGCGACGACGCACCGGCGCTGTCCGGCGCCGAACTGGTCGTGCGATGACGGTCGCCGCGCGTCGCGCACGCGACGTCGGCACCTGGCACGACGAGGCGGACGTCGTCGTCGTCGGCTTCGGCGCGGCCGGCGCCTCGGCCGCCTACGAAGCCGCGACCGCCGGTGCGGACACGGTCGTGCTCGAGCGTGCCGGCGCGCCCGGCGGCGCAGCGGCGATGTCCGACGGGTTCATCTACCTCGGCGGCGGCACCCCCGAGCAGCAGGCCGCCGGCTATGACGACTCGGTCGAGAACATGCGCACGTTCCTCACCGCTGCGTGCGGGCCGGAACCGGACCTCGAGAAGATCGCCGCCTACTGCGAGCGCAGCCTCGAGCACCGGGACTGGCTGCTCGCTCGCGGCGTGCGCTTCCTCGGCACGGTCTTCCCGCACGCGAACGGCACCTCCCCCGTCGACGGCGAGGGCCTGATGTTCACCGGCGGCGAGAACGCCTATCCCTACGACGAGCTCGCCACGCCCGCACCGCGTGGGCACGTGGTGCAGGACGGCAAGCCGGGCGGCGCGGTGCTGATGCGGCTGCTCGCGGAGGCCGCCGAGCAGGCGGGCGCGCGTCCGATCCTCGACACGCGCGCCGAACGGCTCGTCGTCGACGACGAGGGCCTGGTCGTCGGGTTGATCGCCAGCCGCTACGGCGACGAGTTCGCGGTGCGCGCACGTACCGGTGTCGTGCTCACCGCGGGCGGGTTCATCAACAGCCCCGAGATGGTCGCGCAGTACGCGCCCGGCGTGCGTGTGACGGCGCTGCGGCTGGGTACCGACGGCGACGACGGGCGCGGCATCCGGATGGCGGCCGCGCTCGGTGCGCGGGTGAAGCGGATGGACGCCATCGAGTGCGCGCTGCCGTTCAACGCACCGCGCAGCCTGGTGCACGGCATCATCGTCAACCGGCACGGCCAGCGCTTCGTCAACGAGGACACCTACATGGGCCGCGTCGGGCAGACCTCGCTCGTGCATCAGGGCGGCGAGGCGTACCTGATCGTCGACGAGGAGCACTACGCGCCGAACTGGCTCGGCATCCATGCGAGCTGGGTATGCGAGACGCCCGCCGAGCTCGAGACCGAGATCGGGCTGCCGGTCGGCTCGCTGGTGGGCACCGTTGCCTACTTCAACGAGCACGCCGAGCGTGGCGACGACCCGCTGTTCCACAAGCGCGCGCCGGTGCTCACGCCGCTGCGCGGCCCGCTCGCCGCGCTCGACCTGCGCGCGAGCACCTTCATCTACGCGCCGTTCACCCTCGGGGGGCTGGACACCACCGTCGAGGGCGCGGTGCGCGATCTCGACGGCGAGCCGATCCCCGGCCTCTTCGCGGCCGGGCGCACCACCTCCGGAGTCGCCGCGCAGGGCTACTGCAGCGGGCTCTCGCTCGGCGACTCGACCCTCTTCGGCCGCTTCGCCGGCCGCTCGGCAGCGGGAGTGAAGCCATGACGATTCTTGATCGGTTCCGCGTCTCGGGTCAGGTCGCCGTGGTGACCGGCGCCGGTCGCGGCATCGGCGAGGCCTCCGCGATCGCGCTCGCCGAGGCAGGTGCGGACGTGGTGATCTCGGCGCGCACCGAGGAGCAACTGCAGCAGACCGCCGCGGCGAGCGAGGCGGCCGGCCGCAGGGCGCACGTCGTGGTCGCCGACCTCAACGAGGTCGACCAGCTCAAGGGGCTCGCGACCGCAGCAAAGGATGTGTTCGGGCGCCTGGACATCGTCGTCAACAACGTCGGCGGCACGATGCCGCGCGCCTACCTCGACACGTCCGTGGGCTTCCTCGAGCGGGCGTTCCACTGGAACGTGTCGACGGCGCACGCGCTGACCACCGCCGCCGTGCCGATCATGCTCGAGAACGGCGGCGGCGCCGTGGTCAACATCGCCAGTGTCGTCGGCAAACTCTCCGGCCGCGGTTACCTCGCCTACGGCACCGGTAAAGGCGCGCTGATCCACTACACCGAGCTGGCGGCGACCGACCTCGCACCGAAGGTCCGGATGAACGCCATCGCGGTCGGCTCGATCGCGACCTCGGCGCTCGACATCGTGATGAGCAACGACGAGATGCGCACCGCGATCGAGAACGCCACTCCCCTGCGCCGGCTCGGCCGGCCCGACGACATCGCCGCGGCGGTGGTCTACCTCGCCTCGCCGGCCGGGTCGTACCTGACCGGCGCGGTGCTCGACGTCCACGGCGGGCTCAGCCGGCCGAACATGGACATGCCCATCCCCGACCTCTGAGAGGACTGCCCAGCTGTGTCCATTCGTGTCGTGCAATGGAGCACCGGCAACGTCGGCCGGCACGCGATAGCGGGCATCGCCGCGCGTCCGGAACTCGAACTCACCGGAGTGTGGGTGTCCAGCGAGGCCAAGGCGGGTCAGGACGCAGGCCGGCTCGCCGGCCTCGAGCGTGACCTCGGTGTCCGTGCAACGACCGATGCGGACGCACTGATCGCCGGCAAGCCCGACTGCATCGTCTACACCGCGATGGCCGACAACCGGCTGATGGAGGCGATCGCCGACATCACCCGGTTCCTGGCCGCGGGGATCAACGTCGTGTCGAGCTGTCCGGTCTTCCTGCAGTACCCGTACGGCGTCGTGCCGGACGCGATGATCGAGCCGATCGAGCAAGCTGCGCAGCAGGGCGGCGCATCGCTGTTCGTGAACGGCGTCGACCCGGGCTTCGCGAACGACTGGCTGCCGCTCGTGCTCACCTCGGTGTCCGAGCGCATCGACGAGGTGCGCTGCATGGAACTGCTCGACTACGCGACCTACGACAACCCGACCGTGCTGTTCGACGTCATGGGCTTCGGCAAGCCGCTGGACGAGACCCCGATGCTGCTGCTGCCGGGCGTGCTCAGCATGGCGTGGGGCTCGGTGGTGCGCCAGATCGCCGCCGGCCTCGACGTCGAACTGGACGAGGTGAAGGAGACCGTCGTCCGGCTGCCCGCGCCGGGCACCTTCGAGATCCCGAGCGGCACCATCAAGGAAGGCACGATGGCGGCGCTCCGCTTCGAGGTGCTCGGCATGAAGGACGGCCGTCCGGTCGTTGTTCTCGAACACATCACCCGGCTGCGTCCCGATCTCGGTCCCGACTGGCCGCAACCGGCCGGGCAGGGCTGCTACCGCGTGGTCCTCACCGGCGAGCCGAACTACACGCTCGACATGCAGTTGCTCGGCACCGACGGCGACCACAACACCGCCGGCCTCAAGGCCACCGCGATGCGGTTGGTGAACGCGGTCGAGGCGGTGGTCGCCGCTCCGCCGGGCATCCGGTCCGCGCTCGATCTCCCCCTCGTGACCGGGCGCGGTTTGGTGCGCGGCTCAGGGCGCTGAGGTCAACTCCGCGGTGCGCTCCACCGCCCCCCGGCGGCGGGTCTGCACCTCGTCGATGTGCTCCGCGATGCGCGGGTTGCTCATCAGGTCGGCGAACTGGCGCGGGTCCATGACGAGCACGTTCATAGGCGTCACGGCGGTCACGGTCGCCGAACGGCGGGTGCCTTCCAGCAGTGCGACCTCTCCGAGCGGCTCCCCCGCACCGACGCGCGCGACCGTCCAACCGTCGACGGACACGTCGGCGAGCCCGGAGGCCACCACGAACGCCTCACGGCCGAACTGACCCTGCCGGATCAACACCGTGCCGGGCGGCACGCTGATCTCGCAGGTCAGCGCGTCGACATGCCGCAGGTCTGCGGCCGGCAGGTCGCCGAACAGGGAAAGCTCACGGAGTCGGGTGAGCCGGGTCATCGGCGAGCCGTGGAAGTGGCGGTAGGACATGCGACGAGCGTGACGTCCGGGCCTTTCGAATCGGTTGCGGATCGGTTTCGGGGTACCGTTCAGTGCGCGAAGAGCGCTTCGTCAGCCTCGGGGGACCGCATGAAAGTCGGACTTTGCGTACCCGGGACGTTGGCCGTCGTTTGCCGATCTTTTATCCCGATGAAACCGCGCTGCGTGACAACTAGAGCGTGGCGGCGTATCGGCTGGCCATGGTGAGCGACGCGCTCGCGGCTGGACGACCCGCTGGGGATGATGAGCAGTCTGCGGGTCAGCTGGCGCGCTCCGTCGAGTTGCTCGCCGGCCTCGGAGGACGGGCGGCGATCGCCGTCGGTTCGCTGCTGCTCGTGCTCGTCGCCGTCAACCCCGAGTCACGATCGCTGCTCCTCGTACTCGGCATCGGCGTGGGTGCGGCGCTGTTCGGCATCGTCCTGATGGCCAAACCGCGGGTCGTGCCGGTCTTCGCGTTGGACGTTCTCCTGGTCGGCGCCGACGGCATGCTCGTCGAGTTGGCGCACCTGCACAGCTTCGTGGTCGCGGCGATGCCCGGCATCTACCTGGTGATGGGCACGATCACGCTGGCGATGCGGCGCTGGCAGGTCTCGGCGGCGCATGCGGTGCTGCTCGCCGCCAGCTACGCCGGCGTGCTCATCGTCGGCCCGCACGACCGCTTCGCGCCGGCGAAGTGGACGATCATGATGACGTGCATCGTCGGTGCCGGGGCGTTCGTGCGCTGGCTCGTCGCGAGCGTGACGGCGCTGGCCGGCTCGGAGCGGGCCGCACGCGGTCTCGCCGAGCGTGCCAGCGAGGATCTCGAGCGGGTGAGCGCGGCGAAGACGGCGTTCCTGTCGCACATGAGCCATGAGCTGCGCACCCCGCTCAACGTCGTCCTCGGCTTCGCCGACCTGCTCGCCGAGCGACGCGCCGGTCCGCTCAACGAGCGGCAGGAGGGTTACCTCGACGACGTGCGCACCTCGGCGCGGCACCTGGTGGAGCTCGTCGACGAGGTCTTCGACCTGACGCGGGCCGACACCGGCGGGATGCACCTGACGCCGAGCCTGGTCGATGTGCGCAGCCTGCTCGAGGACGCCCTTGCGCTCGTGCGCGGCCAGTTCGTCGCGCGCAGTGTCACCGCGACGCTCGCCGTCGAGGGCGAACTTCCCGCGGTCGAGGCCGACCGCCTCAAGATCAGGCAGGTCGTGGTCAACCTGCTCGTCAACGCCTCGAAGTTCACCCCGCCCGGTGGTCATGTCGTGCTCGGGGCGCAGCTGTCACCGCGCTTCGTGACCGTGCGCGTGCAGGACACCGGGGTGGGCATCTCCCCGGAGGATCAGGAGCGCATCTTCGAGGAGTACGCGCAGTCCTCGGGTTCGGCCGAGGGCACCGGGCTCGGACTGCCGCTGTCGCGCCGGCTCGTCGAACTGCACGGCGGCACGCTGGAGCTCACCGAGTCCTCGCCGGCGGGCAGCACGTTCAGCTTCACCCTGCCGACCACGCGGTCGGGCCGCGTCTCGAAACCGGCCGACGGGGCGACCCTGCCGGCCGTGTCCGACCGGTTCGCCGCATTCGGTGAGCCGGGCTCGCCCGCCAACCGCACCCTGCTCGGCAAGATCGGCTGCGTCTTCGCGGTCAACGGGAGCGTGGTGGCCGCGTTCATCGCGGCCTTCTGGCCCCCGACCGAGACCGAGCGGATCACCGTTCTCGCCGGTGCGGCGGTGACCTTCGTGCTGGCCGTGCTCGCCTACCGGCGCGTCGAACAGCGACCCGTCCAGCACGTCTCGCCGTACTTGTGGACCGTCACGGCGTTCACCACCGGGGTCACCTACGTCGCCGGCCCGTACATCGGGCTGCTGCCGCTCACCTACGGATTCGTCACGATCATCGGCTTCACCTTCCTGCCGCGCCGCAGCGCGCTCACCCACCTCCTCGGCATCGCCGCGTGCTACGGCGCGATCCTCATCATCCGCACACCGCCCGACGCCCTGGAGAGCTGGTTGTCGCTGATGGCGCTGCTCGCGTTCAACGGCGGCGTCGTGAGCTGGATGAACCTGCAACTGCGCGCGCTCGCGGTCGCCGAGCACAAGGCGCACTATGCGGCCGAGGAGGTCGTGCTCGAACTCGCCGCGACCAGCCGGCACAAGAGCGCGTTCGTCGCGAACATGTCACACGAGCTGCGCACGCCGCTGAATGCGGTGATCGGCTTCACCGAGCTGCTCGACGGCGAGGTGGTGGGGCCACTCAACGGGCGGCAGCGCGACTACCTGCACGAGGTCCGGGCTGCGGCGCGACACCTGCTCGCGATCATCAACGACGTCCTCGACATGGCGAAGCTGGACGCGGGCCAGCTCACCATCACCCCGGAACTCACCGCAGTGCGGCCGATGGTCGAGAACGCGATCGCGCACGCCACCGCGGGGCCGCCGCGACAGCTGACGGTGCAGACCCGCTTCGCCGACGGCGCCGAGTACGTCATCGCGGATCCGGTGCGGATGGAACAGGTGGTGCGGCACCTCGTGTCGAACGCGGTGCGGTTCACCCCCGACGGAGGGACGGTCACGGTGAGCGTCCAACACGCGGCCGAGGACGAGTTGCACATCGCCGTATCCGATACCGGTGTCGGGATCGCGCCCGAGCAGCATGCGCACCTGTTCGACGCGTTCACGCCAGGCCCGGCGGTGGCCGGCCAGGGCCGTACCGGCACCGGCACCGGGTTGGCCCTCGCGCGCGGGCTCGTGGCGGTGCACGGCGGGCGCATCTGGCTGACCAGCCGCTCCGGGCAGGGCAGCACGTTCACCGTCGCGCTGCCGAACCAGAGCACCGCCGCGGCACCGCTTGCCGAGAGCGCCTCATGACCGGCGAGATCCTCGTCGTCGACGACACGCCGGCCAACGTCCGGCTGCTCGAGGCGATCCTGACCACGCACGGCTACACGGTGCGCGCGGCCACCTCGGGCCCCGAGGCGCTTGCCGACATCGAGGGCGACAGCCCGCCAGACCTGGTGCTGCTCGACATCCAGATGCCGGGGATGAACGGCTTCGAGGTGTGCCGGCGCATCCGCGAGAAGGACGCCCTCGCGATGCTGCCGGTCATCATGATCACCGCGTCCGGCGGCAGCGAGAAGCTGGCCGCACTCGATTGCGGCGCCGACGACTTCATCCCGCGCCCGTTCGACCAGGCCGAGCTGTTGGCCCGGGTGCGCTCGCTGCTGCGGATCAAGCAGTACCACGACACGATCGCCGGGCAGGCCGCCGAGATCGCCGCGTGGAACAGGGTGCTCGAGGAGCAGGTCGCCGAGCAGGTCGAAGAGGTGCAGCACCTGCAGCGGCTGCGCCACTTCCTCGCCGCCCACGTCGCGGACGCGGTGATCACCGCGGGCGACGACGCGCTGCTGCAGCCGCACCGGCGCGAGGTGGCGATCGTCTACTGCGACCTGCGCGGGTTCACTGCGTTCGCGTCCAACGCCGAACCCGAAGAGGTCCTCTTCACCCTGCTCGAGTACCACGCCGTCGTCGGCGCGACGGTGTCCCGCTTCGGCGCGACGGTCGGCGGCTTTGCCGGCGACGGGGTGATGATGTTCTTCAACGACCCGTTCCCGTGTGACGAGCCGGCGCTGCGTGCGGTGCAGGCCACGGTCGACATGCGCGACGCGCTGCGCCCGGTCGTGGACGGCTGGCGCGAGCGCGGGCACAAACTCGACGCCGGGTTCGCGATCTCCTACGGCTTCGCCACGCTCGGCATGATCGGGTTCGAGGGCCGCTACGAGTACACCGCGATCGGCAGCGTCGCGAACTTCGGCAAACGGCTGTGCGATCACGCCGGTCCGGGCGAGATCCTCATCTCGCAGCGGGTGCACAGTGCCGTCCAGGACCGCGTCGAGGCGAGCGCGCAGGCGCCACTGCATCTGCGCGGCTTCGACGAACCGGCGCCCATCTGGCGCCTCGAACGGGTTCGCGAGACCGGTCTCCCTGCGCTGGTCACCGACGCCGGCAACGAGGAACCGGCTGTGCAGGCGCCGGCGTCGGGCGGGCACGTCGAGTTCCGGTTGCTCGGCCCGACGCGGATGCTGGTCAACGGCGTCGAGGTACCGCTGCGTGCGGCCCGGCTACGGCACCTGCTCAGCCTGCTGCTCGTCCACCGGGACGAGATCAGCTCCGTCGACCGGCTCGTCGACGAGCTCTGGGAGGGGAACCCGCCGGAGTCTGCGGGTGCGGCGCTGCGGGTGCACGTGTCTCGGCTGCGCAAGGTCCTGGCCGCCGTCGGGCACGACGACCTGCTGGTAACCCGTCCGTCGGGCTACCAGCTCGACATCTCCTCCGCCACGATCGACGTCGCGCGGTTCGAGAGCTGTACGGCGCGCGGCCAGGCGCTGCTCAACGACGGCGACCCGGAAGGTGCGGTCGAGTCGTTGCGCGAGGCTCTGACGCTCTGGCACGGCGAGGCACTGGTCGACGTGCCGGCGTCGTCGTCCGTGGTCGCCGAGGCGGCCCGGCTCGGTGAGCTGCGGCTCGGCGTGCTCGAGGACTGCATCGAGGCGGAACTCGCCTGCGGGCGGCACCGGCAGGTACTCGGTGAGCTCGACGCGTTGGTGGCCGCACACCCGCTGCGCGAGCGGCTGTGGGCGCAGCGGATGACCGCGCTCTACCACTCCGGCCGGCAGGCCGAGGCGTTGGCGGCCTACCAGTCGCTGCGCCGCAAGCTTGCCGAGGAACTCGGGCTGGACCCGTCCCCGCAGCTGGCCGAGCTGCACGACCGCATCCTCACCCGCACGGTCGAATCAGTCTGACCCCGCGGCGCGCGCGTGGCATGGTGGACGCATGTGCCGCAACATCCGAACCCTGCACAACTTCGAGCCGCCTGCCACCGGCGACGAGGTGCACGCCGCTGCGCTGCAGTACGTCCGCAAGGTCAGCGGGACGACCAAGCCGTCCGCGGCAAATCAGGCAGCCTTCGACGAGGCCGTCCACGAGGTCGCGCACATCACGCGGCATCTGCTCGAGGCGCTGGTCACGACGGCGCCGCCGAAGAACCGCGAGGTAGAGGCGGTCAAGGCCCGGGCGCGCGCCGAGAAGCGCTACGCCCGGGCCTAGTTCCGCTAGTCGATCGAGAAGCGGACGCCGCCCTCGGCGTCGACGCCGGCGTCGAGCTGGTGGCCGTCGAGCAGCTCGTCGGCCTGCGGCTCGAGGAAGACGCGAGCGCCGTCCTTGTCGACGACCGCGTCGCCTTCGGACGGTCCGGTTGCGAGCGACAGCGTCAACGCGCCGTCGGGGCTGCTGGCGATGCGAACACCTGCGTCGTCGGGAACTTCGTCACTCGAGACGAGGTTCTTGATCTGATCGGCGGCCTTGTCGGTAAGCGTGAGCACGGTGCAGATTCCCTTCGTCGAATGTCGGCCGGACCCCAGGTCGGGGCCGGACCGGCGTTCTCCTCCACCGTGGTCCCCGCCAGGAACTATGTCAAACCCGACAAATCCCGCGCGCGCGTCGCAGGCCCAATTGCCCAAAACTGAAACACGTTCTAGTCTGGCGCGGTGCAGTTCGGGATCGTCCTGTTCACCAGTGACCGCGGAATCGCGCCCGCGCAGGCGGCCCGAGCCGCCGAGGAGCACGGCTTCCACACGTTCTACGTGCCCGAGCACACGCACATCCCGGTCAAGCGCGAGGCCCCGCATCCCGGCACCGAGGACGGCTCGCTGCCCGACGACCGCTACATGCGCACGCTCGACCCCTGGGTCTCGCTCGCGCAGGCCGCCGCGGTCACCGACCGGATCGAACTCGCGACCGCGGTAGCGCTGCCGGTCGAGCACGACCCGATCACGCTTGCGAAGACGATCGCGACGCTGGACCACCTCTCCGGCGGGCGGGTAACCGTCGGCGCCGGCTTCGGCTGGAACACCGACGAGCTCACCGACCACGGCGTCCCGGCCGGCAAGCGGCGCACCGTGCTGCGCGAGTACGTCGAGGCGATGCGCTCGCTGTGGCGCGACGAGCAGGCCGAGTACGACGGCACGTACGTGAAGTTCGGGCCGAGCTGGGCCTGGCCGAAACCGGTGCGCGGCGACGTGCCGGTGCTCATCGGCGCCGCTGGCACCGAGAAGACCTTCGAGTGGATCGCGCGCACTGCCGACGGCTGGATCACCACGCCGCGCGACGAGGACGTGGTCGCCGGCGTGGCGCGGCTGCACGAGATCTGGGCGGCGGCCGGGCGGCCCGGCACGCCGCGCGTCGTCGCGCTCGACGGCAAGCCCGACCCGGAACGGCTCGCGGAGTGGGCCGAGGGCGGCGTCACGGACGTCGTGTACGGCCTGCCGGATCGGGCCGAGGACGAGATCGCCGGTTACCTGGACCGGCTGGTCGGCAAGCTCGAGACGATGCGGCCCGGCTCGCTCGTCGCGGCGTAGTCAGCGCACCCGCGAGGCGGCCGCGATCAACCGGGTGTAGGCCAGCGCGCCGTCGTCGGTCAGGTGGATGCCGTCGTCGAAGAACCAGGCCGAGTGCCCCGACGACATGTGGTGCCAGTCGAGCAGCCGCACATTGCGGAAGTGCGGCACGACCTGGGCGATGGTGTGGTTGTTCGGCACCTCCCATGGCCGGTTCACCCGGTTGTTGATGACGATCACCCGGTGGACGTGGCGCAGGCAGCTCAGTGCGTGGTGCAGTGCGGACGAGCTGATGAGCCCGTTGTCGCCGACTCCGATGACGACCAGGGCGTTGAGCTTGCCGGCCGCGGCGTCGTGCTCGACGTCGAGCAGGATCGGGCCGGGTTGACGGCCCTCGATCGCGTCGAGTGTGCCGCCCGGGAACCGGTGGTCGAGGTCGGCGCGCGCGCCGAGCATCACCGAGTCGCCGTAGGCACTGATCGTGGGCAGCGCGTGATGCGCGGGCGGGCGCTTGGTCGGGCGCGGCGTCGTGGGGTGCGGCGTTGTCGGCGTCGGGCCGGGCGGGCTGGTCGACTGGGCTGCGACGTTCGAGACCCGGCCGATCGGCAGCGGGTCGGCTGCGGGCTGGCGCGTCGGCCCGAGCGAGAGGAAGCGACCGCCCTTCTCGGACGCGAGCGCCTTCTGCACGCCGGTGAGGGTGGCTTTCGGACCGATCGCGAGCACGGCACACGCGACGAGCACGGTGGCGAGCGTGCCGGCGGTGGCCAGCCGCGCGCCGACCGGCGCCTCCCCCACCACCACTCGTGAGATTCGCCGTACGCCGCCGCGCAGGCTGTCGCGCAGCCCGAGCGTGCGCACGGGACGTTCGATCCCGCGGTAGGTGAGGTCGGCGAGCAGCACCGTGGCCCCGAGCCGGACCAGCAGGACGATCGGGCCCGGCCAGTGCACGTCGACGTTCGGGCGGGTCACGACTGCGACCGGCCAGTGCCAGAGGTAGATCGCGTACGAGCGGGCCGCGATCCAGCGCATCGGCCCGCGGTCGAGCATGCTGCCGAGCCGGCTCCCCCGCCGCGCGACGCACGCGGTGACGAGCGCGGTGAGCGCCGCGACCGCGAGGAACCCGCCGCGGTAGAGGCCGGCGCTGCTCTCGGACGTCGTCGCCACGATGACCGCGACGGCGACCAGCGCGCCGCCGGCCACGGCGTCGCTGAGCCAGCGGAGCCGACCGGTCGTGTCGTCGCTCCTGGCGGCGCGACCGGCGGCGAGCGCGCCGAAGGCAGCGCCGAGCAACAGCCCCATGCTGTGCGTGTCGGTGCCGTAGTACAGGCGGGACGCATCGGAGCCGTACGGCGCGTGGTCGCGGACGGCGAGCCACGCCATCTCGGCGGCCGAAGCGAGGGCGAGGGTCGCGGCGACGCCGGCGAGTGACTCGGCGCGGCGACGGGCCGGCGCGATGCGGAGCACGGCGACCGCGATGAGCGGCCAGAACAGGTAGAACTGCTCCTCGACCGCGAGCGACCACAGGTGCTGCAGCATGCTGGGCCGGCCGGCCGTGACGAAGTAGGACTGGTGCGCGAACGCCAGCCACCAGTTGCTGACGTAGCCCATCGCGGCGGCGGTCGCCTCGCGCACGGTGGTGAGCTGGTCGCGCCAGAACGCGGCCGCCGCCAGTGCCGCGACGAGGACGACGCCGAGTCCCGGCAGCAACCGGCGCGCACGCCGCCGGTAGAAGTTCCCGAACCGCAGGCTGCCGAGCTGAAGGAACTCCGTCGCGATCATCCGCGTGATCAGATAGCCGCTCAGCACGAAGAAGATGTCGACGCCGAGAAACCCGCCGGGCAGCGCGGACGGCGCGAAATGAAAGCCGACCACGGCCGCGACGGCCAATGCTCGCAGCCCATCGAGGCCGGACCAGCGGCGATCGATCGGGGCAGGCACGTACTACATGACACCGGATCGAGAGGGCCTGTTGCGGGAGGCGCGACCGTAGTGTGCGTTGCGCTACTAGACGCCGCCGGGTACCGCCGCGCAGTCGGACGGGTCCGGTTGGCCGCCGAAGGCGAGCTGATCGACCACTGCGATCACGCAGATGACGATTTCCTGCACATCAAGTGTCGGCAGGGTGATGCCCGATGCCGATGCCTGCACCGGTGCGGCCAGTCCGACGGTGACGGCGGCTGCCGCGGTTGCGGCAGTGATCGCGAGTCGGCGGGTTCGAGGTTTGCGCATGGTGACGTCCCCAAGCCGGAGGGATCCTGATGGCCGCTCAACGATCTCCGTCCGCACGCGATACGCCCCGTCCCTCAGCAAGGGCTCATCGAACCGCGCACCGCGCGGTCTTCCGGTTGCCGGACAGCGTGCGCGGGAGCGACACTGAGCCATGACGGTGGTCCAGGCTTTGCCGTCGCGCGGTGACGTCTTCTTCGACGTCCGCGACGACGGTCGCGCGTTGCGAGTCGGATGGCACGCTGACGAAGGCGTCGTGGTGCTCAGCAGCTGGCGCTACGGCAGCTGCGTGTCGAGCTGTCAGGTCGACCGGGACGACGTGCCGGCCCTGATCGCGGAACTGGCGCGCGGCCTCGCCGCGACGCCGCCCAGACAGGCGTGGACCGATCCCATCTACGTCGACTTCTCCCGCGACGTCGTTACGCCGCGCTCGCCGCTGCGGTCCGCATGGGCGTCGCTGCGCCGGTCGATCACGCGACTGGTCGGGTAGCGCTCGAGGTCGGATTGCGCCGATCGTTGATCAACAGGGCCGAACCGCGGCTGACCGATGGTTCGATCCTGTTGATCATGGGCGACGGTCAGGCGATCGGGATGAAGGACGCTTTCAGCTGGGCGTAGCTGGCGCCGGCCGGCGCGAGCAGGATGTAGATCTGGCGATCGCCGTAGAGCGTCGCGAGGAACGTGAACGGCGAGCCGTCGACTGCCCAGAGCTCGCCCTCGAGCGCGACGTGGCCGCGGAAGGTCGTGCGCTGCTGCCGGGCGAGGGTGAGGACACCGTCGCTGCCGAGGCCCTTGCTCAACCCGACCAGCACGGCGGTCGTCTGCTTCTTCGGGATGGCCGCGGACAGACGCGCGCTGCCGACGGCCACGTGATCGACCGCGTCGGCGACGGTCTGGACGCGGATGCGCAGCTTCCCGTGCCGCTCGACAGCCGTCGACTCGGTGGGCGTGCTCGAGAAGCGTGCGGAGAAGTGCCCGGCGGCCGAGGTGTACGCCACGTCGGTCGGCGCGTGATGCTTGCTCTTCTCGACCTGGCGCCACGCGTAGTAGCTGGTGCCGAGCAGGATCGCGAACAGCACGAGCAACGTCAGGAAGCCGCCGCGCTTGCGCCGCCTGCGCAGCACCGTCCCGTACAGCTGCAGGATGTCGGCCGCCGGCAGGACGGCACCGGCCGTGCGCGGGTCGTACGGCTCGGGCTGGTAGTCGTCCAGCGCCGGCTCCGGCGGGCCTGGCGGCGGCAGCGCCGGCCACCATTTCGTCGACTGGGGTTGCGGCGTACGCATCGGTGCCGACTCCGGCATGACCACCCGGCGCGGCGGCGGGGGCGACGGTGGCAGCCGAACCGGCGGAGGCGGTGGCGACATCCGCACGGGCGCCGGCGATGGCGGCGGCGGCGTCGGCGGCGCCATCCGGACCGGCTCGGGCTCGGGGTCGCGTGGCCGGATCGGCGGCGGGGTCACGACGACCGGCGGTGGGGTCAGGACGACGGGCTCCGCTGCCCGGACGGGCGGCGCCTTGTCGACCGCGGGCGGCGGGGTCAGGACGACGGGCTCCGGCGCCCGGACGGGCGGCGCCTTGTCGACCGCGGGCGCCGGCGCTACGACGGCAGGCTTCTCGGCCTCGAGCATCGCGGCAAGGACCGGGTTCTTGGCTACGCCCGGCTCCCTGGCATGGCTGGGCTTCCTGTCGGGCTTGTTTTCGGGCTTGTCGGCCTTGGCCGGCTTCTCGGGTATCGACCCAGGGACGAGCCCGTCCACGCCGACCGGCTTGCGGCGTTTAGGCGCGCGAGCCGTCCGATGCCGCCAATTGCGCGAGGCGCCCTCGTCCACGCCGAAGATCTCGGGCAGCCCGTCGAACGGCTCGGGGACGTACGTCGCCGGCGCCGACGCTGCCTCGTCGGCGACCGAGTCGGTCGGCGAATCCATGGCGGGCTTCCTCCGTGTGCCGCCCCCGCAGACTGCACCTAACGTGAATCTCACACGCAGGCTGTCATGCCGGGGCCCTTCCCGTCAATCAGGCAGCGCCGAGGATCAGCCCCGAGGTCGGCACGCCGGTGCCGGCGGTCACCAGCACGTGCGCGACGTCCTCCACCTGGTTCACCGCTGCGCCGCGGACCTGCCGGACGCCTTCGGCGATGCCGTTCATGCCGTGGATGTAGGCCTCGCCGAGTTGACCACCGTGCGGGTTGAGCGGCAGCCGGCCGCCGATCTCCAGCGCGCCGTCGGCGATGAAGTGACGGGCCTCGCCCCGCGGGCAGAAGCCGAGCTCCTCCAGCTGGATGAGCACGAACGGCGTGAAGTGGTCATAGAGCACGGCGACGTCGACGTCCTCGGGCGCGAGTCCGGCCTGGCTCCAGAGCTGCTCGCCCACGATGCCCATCTCCGGCAGCCCGGTGAGCGCGTCGCGGTAATAGGAGGTCATGACGAACTGATCGCTGCCGCTGCCCTGCGCGGCCGCGCGGATGATGACCGGCGGGTTCGGCAGGTCACGCGCCCGCTCGACCGAGGTCACCACGATCGCCACCCCGCCGTCGCTCTCCTGACAACAGTCGAGCAGGTGCAGCGGCTCGACGATCCAGCGCGAGGACTGATGTTCCGCGAGCGTGATCGGTTTGCCGTAGAAGAACGCGTTCGGATTCGTCGCGGCATGCTTGCGGTCGACCACCGAGACCCGGCCGAAGTCCTCGCTCGTCGCGCCGTAGACGTGCATGTAGCGCTGCGCGATCATCGCCACCTGCGCGGCCGGCGTGCCCAACCCCATCGGATACGACCAGCCGGCGTCGATACCCGAGGACGTCGGTGCGGACGCCAGCGCGGACGACACCTGGCCGTAGCGGTACCCGGAGCGTTCGTTGAACGCGCGGTAGCAGACCACCACGTCGGCGATACCGGTCGCGACGGCCATCGCCGCCTGCTGCACGGTCGCGCACGCGGCGCCGCCGCCGTACTGGATGCGGCTGAAGAACTCCAGGGACGGGATGCCGAGCTCGCGGGCGACCGCGACCTCGGTGTTGTTGTCCATGGAGAACGTGACGAGCCCGTCGACGTCGGCAGGGGCGAGGCCTGCGTCGTTGAGCGCGGCGCGCACCGCCTCCGCGGCAAGCCGCAGCTCGGAGCGGCCGGAGTCCTTCGAGAACTCGGTGGCGCCGATCCCGACGATCGCCGCCTTGTCGGCAATGGCGCTCACCGAGTCACCAGCACGGTGCCGATGACGTGATCGCCGAGCTTGCCGCGCCCGACGACCGAGACGGTGATGTCGTCGCCGTCCACCGCGGTCACCTCACCGGAGAACGTCAACGTGTCGTAGGCATAGGCAGGCACGCCGAGTCGGATCGAGATGTTCTTCACCCGCGCGTTCGGCCCGGCCCAGTCGGTGACGAAGCGCTCGACGAGTCCGGTGTCGGTGAGGATGTTCAGGAAGATGTCCGCGCTGCCACGGGCCTGCGCCTTGTCGCGGTCGTGGTGTACGTCCTGGAAGTCGCGGGTCGCGATCGCCGTCGACACGACGAACGTCGGCGTCGCGTCGATGCTCAACTCCGGGAGCGTCTCTCCCACCGCGGTCATGAGGCCGGCCTCCAGAACGGGAGCGTGAGCTCGTCGTCGATCTTGGTGAGCGCGAGCTGCACCGACATGCCGACGTGCACCGTCGCCGGGTCGACGTCGATGAGTTCGCCGAGCATCCGCACGCCCTCCTCGAGCTCGACCAACGCGACGACGAACGGCAGCTGCTTGCCCGGCACCGGTGGATGGTGGTGCACGACGTAGCTGAAAACCGTGCCTCGGCCCGCGGCCACGACCCAGTCCTGCTTGTCGGCGCCGCACGACGGGCACATCGGCCCCGGCGGGTGCCGCAGCCGTCCGCACGTCGGGCAGTGCTGCACGCGCAGTTCACCCGCCGCAGTGCCTTCCCAGAAGAACGCGTTGTCATGCCCGACGATCGGACGCAGCACCGCCGAGCGATCGGGCGACGCTGGACGCGGCGCGAACTTCAGCACCCGGAAGAGCATCTCGGCGACCGGCTCGTCACCGACCGTCCACACGTTGCGGGTGGTGACGAACCAACCCTCGCCCAGCCCGGTCTGCTTCGGCCCGACGACGTCCTCGAGCGTGGTGTGCATGGACACCTGCTCGCCGGGGTGCAGGTAGCGGTGATAGGTCTGCTCGCAGTTGGTCGCGACGATGGACGTGTAGCCGGCGTCGTCGAACAGCCTGAGCATCAGCCCGAGCGGGTCGTCGGTGTTGCGCTGCCCGTGCAGCCCACCCATCGTCCAGACCTGGATCATCGCCGGCGGCGCGACGATGCCGTCGTGCCCGGCCGCGCGCGCGGCGGCATCGTCGACGTAGATCGGGTTCGTGTCGCCGAGCGCCTCGACCCAGTTGTTGATCATCGGCTGGTTCACCGGGTCGCGGCCCGGCTTCGGCGCCGACGCGCCGGCCGCCTTGACCCGCTCGACCTCGTCGTGGATGCGTTCCGTCATCGACCTACCCTCGCTGGCGCTCGGACCGGCCGCCAACGGGCTCCGCACACCCATTGATTCGCTCCGCAGGCGTCGCTCATCGTGGGACCCGCGGCAACTTCAGGCCGAACTGGGCGATGAGTTCTCGCTGCACCTCGTTGACTCCCCCGCCGAACGTGATGACCAGTGCCCGCTTCGCCTGCACGTCGAGCCAGCGAAGCAGCTGCGCAGTGTCCGGATCGGCCGGGTCGCCGTGCCGGCCCACGACCTCCTCGAGCAACCGGAACACATGCTGCGCGCGCTCGGAGGCGAACACCTTCGTGGCCGACGCGTCGGCGACGTCGACGTCGCCCTCGCGTGCGGCGACCTGCCAGTTGAGCAGTTCGTTGATGCGGGTGATCGCGCGTGTCTCGGCGAGTGCGCGGCGGACGTTCGGCTCGTCGAGCAGCCCGCGCGGCGCCGCCCACTCGCGCACCCGCTCGTACAACCCGGCGATCTTGCCGGCCGGGCCGAGCATCACCCGCTCGTGGTTGAGCTGCGAGGTGATCAGCCGCCAGCCCTCGTTCTCCTTGCCGACGAGCATGTCGACCGGCACCCGCACGTTCTCGTAGTACGTCGTGTTGACATGGTGCGCGCCGTCGGCGGTGATCGTCGGCGTCCACGAGAAGCCCGGGTCGCGGGTATCGACGATGAGGATCGAGATGCCGCGGTGCTTGGCCGCGCTCGGGTCGGTGCGGCAGGCCAGCCAGATGTAGTCGGCGTCGTGCCCGCCGGTCGTGAACACCTTCTGCCCGTTCACCACGTAGTGGTCACCGTCGCGCACCGCGGCGGTGCGCAACGACGCGAGGTCGGTGCCTGCGGCGGGCTCGGTGTAGCCGATCGCGAAGTGCAGCTCGCCGGTGAGGATGCGCGGCAGGAAGAACTCCTTCTGCGCCGGCGTGCCGTGCACCTGCAGCACCGGCCCGACGGTCTGCAGCGTCACGTACGGCAGCGGGATGTCGCGCCGGGATGCCTCGTTGACGAAGATCTGCTGCTCGAGCTGGCCGAAGCCGTGCCCGCCGTACTCGGTGGGCCAGCCGACACCGAGCCAGCCGTCCGTACCCATGCGCCGCACGACCTCGTGATACGTGTCGCCGTGCCGGGTGACCAGCATCGCGTCGGCCTCGTCGGACGTGACGAGGTTGCCGAAGTACTCGCGCAGCGTCTGCTGCAGCTGCTCTTGCTCGGCGGTGAGTGCGATCTGCATCAGACCTGCTCCTCCAACCGGTCCAGGCGATAGGCGGCGCCGCCGACGAAGCGGGCGAGGTCCTTGGCGTGCGAGTAGTAGCGGTGCAGCGGGTAGGTGATGTCGACACCGAGACCGCCGTGCAGGTGATGGCAGACCTGCAGCGCGCGCGGCAGCTCGGCGGCCAGCCAGTATGCCGCGACGGCGAGGTCCTCGTCGGCGTCGAGCCCGGTGTCCAAGCGCCAGGCGACCGAGACCGCCGCGAGGTGCAGCGTGCGGGCGACGACGTAGACGTCGGCGACCTGTTGCGCGACCGCCTGGAAGGTGGCGAGCGGCCGGCCGAACTGCTCGCGGGTGCGCAGGTGATCGGCGGTGAGTGCCAAGGCGCCGGCGAGCACGCCGTCGGCGACTGCGGCCGCGCCGGCGATCGCGAACCGGTCGAGGTCGGCTGCTGTCGCCGCGAGAACAGACTCGGCACGCGCCGCGGTGAAGCGCACCGTGTACTCCGGCGCACCGGTCGAACTCGTGGTGCGCACGAGAGTCACGCCCGGGTCGCGTGGATCGACGATCGCGGTGCCGGATTCGGTTGGCACGAGCAGCCGGTGCGCCTGCTCGGCGTAGAGCACGCCGACCCGGGAGCCGGTGACCGTCTCGTCGTCGAAATGCACCGCACCGCCGCGCAGCGCCGCGGTCAGCACCCGCCCGTCGCTCACCTCGGGCAGCAGTGCCGCGTGTTGCTCCGCGCTGCCGTGGGCCACGACGGGCAGCACGCCGAGCGCGAGCGTGGCGAGGGCGGGCAGCGGCAGCACCTGCCGGCCCACCTCGGTGAGCACGAGCGAGGTCGAAAGCGGGCCCAGCCCGTCCCCGCCGTGTGCCTCGGGCAGCGCCAGGGCCAGCAGCCCCGCCTGCCCCACCGCCTTCCACGCGGCCTCGTCGTAGCCGGCGGGCGACCCGAGAGCGGCCAGCGTGCGGCTGTCGTCCGGATCGGCGCGCAGCACGCCGGCCGCTACGTCGGCCACCGCCTGATGCGCCTCGTCCAGACTGAAGTCCACGCCGCTCCCTCGCTCTCGGTAGAACGTGTTCTAGTATTGAGGATGTGGCGCACATTGGGCAAGCCGTGCTCGCCCGCCTGCTGCGGGTGCCCGTGGTGCCCGACATCCCGGCCGGCCGGGTACTCGAGCTGCCCGACCGCGGCTCGACCTACGTCGTGGACACCGGGGCACCGCACCCGGACGCACCGACCGTGTTCCTGCTGCATGCGCTCGCGTGCACGGGGCTGCTCACCTGGTACCCGTGCCTGGACGCGCTGCGCCGCGAGTACCGGGTCGTGGTCTTCGACCAGCGCTGGCACGGACAGGGAATCCGGGACGCCGCCTTCAGCCTGGACGACTGCGCCGACGACGTGGAGGCGGTCGCCGACGCGCTCGGCATCGAGCGCTTCAGCTGCGCCGGGTACTCGATGGGCACGCTCGTCTCGCAGGTCGTCTGGCGCCGGCATCCCGACCGGATCGCCGGTCTCGTGCTGTGCGCCGGCGCAACACATTTCGTCGACGGACCGCGCCGCGCGGCAGCAGTGCGCCGGGTCGGTGCCCGGCTCGCCGAACTCGGCGCACGGCAGCAGCGCATCGCGGTCGCGGCGCTCGATCAGAACGTCGACGAGCAGTGGGGCTGGCGCCAGTTCCGGGCGACCACGGGCCGCGACATCGCGCATGTCACCCCGGCGCTCGCCCGGTTCGACTCGCGGCCCTGGATCGAGGACGTGAACGTCCCGACGGCCGTGGTCGTCACGACGCGAGACCGGGTGATCGCGCCGGCCCGTCAGCGTGAACTTGTGCACCGGATCCCCGGCGCGGTGGAGTTCGGCGTGCCGGGCGGGCACGCGACGTGCGTGCTCGGCGCGGAGCGGTTCAGGCCCGCGCTGCTCGCCGCACTCGCTTCGGTGACGAGTCGGACGGCGTCGGCGCACCCGTCTGCTTCCTAGCCGCGTCGAGCAGCTCGGCCAGCGCGATCGGCATGTCGTCGGCGAGCTCCCACAGGTTGGGCGCGAGCTCGCGGCAGGCGATGAGGCCGACGTCGAGGTGGCCGTCGTTGGACAGCACCGTGACGTTGAGGCCGGCGCCGTCGAACACCGGGCCGAACGGATAGAAGCCGGTGATCCGGGCGCCGAGGAAGTAGATCGGCATCGGCGGGCCGGGCACGTTCGAGATCACCAGGTTGTGGATCACCGGGTGCCGTTCGGCCAGCCGCAGTTTCGAGTAGACCCGCACCGCCATCGCAAACGTGTTCGGCGCCGCGAACTGCGCCCAGTCCTGCAGGATCGATGCGCTGAGCGTCTTGTGGTGCTCCTTGGCGACGAGGTTCTGGTCGGCGATCGCGCGCAGCCGCTCGACCGGGTCGTCGATGTCGCTGGCCAGCGACGAGAACATGCCCGAGACCTTGTTGGTACCCGGTGCGCTGGACTTGCCGTGCACCGACACCGGCACCATGGCGACCAGCGATTGGTCGGGCAGTTCACCGCGGTCGGTGAGGTACTTGCGCAGCGCGCCCGAGCACATCGTGAGTACGACGTCGTTGACCGTGCAGCCGAAGGCGTTCTTCACCTCTTTGACCTCGGCGAGGTCCATCCGCGAATAGGCCACCGCACGGTGGCCGGTGATCGTGCCGTTGAACGAGGTGCGCGGGGCGGTGAACGGCGCGGGCATCGCACGGCCGCGCCGGGCCCGGTCGACCCAGCCGCCCACGGTGCCGACCGTCGGCGGCAGCAGTCGAGCGAACTTCACCGGCCGGCGCACCATGCGCAGCGCACCGTCGACGATGATGCGCGCGTCGCTGGGCCGGTCGCCCTTGGGGCTCGGTGGCGAACTGGTCATCGGCGGCGCGCCGGGTTCGAGGCTGCACAGCTCGGTGACCAGGCTCGCGCCCGAGACGCCGTCCACGGTCGCGTGGTGCATCTTCGTCATGACCGCGATCGAACCGTCGGCCAGGCCTTCGAGCACCCAGAACTCCCACAGCGGCCGGCCGCGGTCGAGTGGTTGCGATGCGATGTCGCCGCAGACCGCGGCCAGCTCCTCGCGCCCGCCCGGTGCCGGCACGAACGCGCGGCGGACGTGATGCTCGATGTCGAAGTCGGCATCGTCGACCCACACCGGGTGATCGAGGTTGAGCAGGTGGTCGTGCAGCTTGCGGCGGAACATGCGGTTCGAGCCGACACGCTCGCCGATGCGGTCGCGAAGCCGGGTGAACTCGTACTCCTCGGGCATGGTGGACTGATCAAGGGCGAGCAGGCCGCAGACGTGCATGAGCATCGTGCCGCTCTCGAAGTACAGGAAACTCGCGTCGAGCCCGCTCAACCGGTCCATGTTTGGAATGGTAGAACACGTTCTAGTTTTCACCTAGGATGGGCGGTCATGCGTGACGGATTCCTCACGAGGCAGTTGGTGCAGCTCGGCTTCACGGCCAACGCGCTGCGCCCGGTGCCCGGCGGTCCGGCCAGCGTCCCGGCATTCTTCAGCGGCTGGCTGACCGGCGAGCTCGCGCCGCACCTGTCCGCGCTCACCGCGCTGGACGCGACCGTGCACACCGCGCGGCACGGCGTGCATAGCCGGCGCGACGCGCTGGGCCTGCTCGCTGCAGGCGCGAACCTGGCCGCCTACGCCGCGCTCGTCGGCCGCGGCCGGCGTGCGGCGGGCGAGATCGAGGACGCACTCGTCGAGGCGCTCGGCGCCGGCTACCGCGAGGCCATCGTGCGCGACCCGCTGCCCGACGACGTCACGGCGCCGCTCTCATCACTCGCGCTCCCCTTCCTGATGCGCGACCTGAACGTCACGCGCACCCGCGACATCGCCTACGCGCCCGGCGGCCGCCGCTTCCACCTCGACGTCGTGCACCCCCGCGAGACGCCGCCGCCCGGCGGGGCGCCGGTGCTGCTGCAGGTGCACGGCGGCGGTTGGGTGATCGGCCGCAAGCAGCAGCAGGCCATCCCGTTGATGCTGCACATGGCTGCGCGCGGCTGGGTGTGCGTCGACGTCAACTACCCGCTCTCGCCACGCGCGCGGTGGCCGGAGCACCTGATCGCGCTCAAGCGGGCGATCAAGTGGATCCGCGAGCACGCCGGCGAGTACGGCGCCGACCCGTCCTTCCTCGCCGTCACCGGTGGGTCGGCCGGCGGGCACCTCGCCGCGATGGTCGCGCTCAGCTCCGACGACCCGTCACTGCAACCCGGCTTCGAGGACGTCGACACCTCCGTCCAGGCGTGCGTGCCCTTCTACGGCATGTACGACTTCACCGACGAGAGCGGGACGAAGTACTCGCGGCAGCGCATCGACGCGTTGCTGCGTCCGATGGTCATGGCCCGCGACGCGAAGTACCCCGACGACTACCGTGCGGCCTCACCGCTGTTCCGGGCGAGCGAAACGGCTCCGCCGTTCTTCGTGCTGCACGGCAGCAACGACACGCTGATCCCGGCGGCCGACGCGCGCGCGTTCGTCGCCCGACTGCGCGAGGTGTCGAAGAACCCGGTCGGCTACGCCGAACTCGCCGGCGCGCAGCACGCGTTCGACGTGTTCACCTCGTTCCGCAGCGCGGGCGCAGTGCGCGGTGTCGCCCGCTTCCTCGAGTGGTGCCACGCGACTCGCGAGAGCGCCGCCTGACGCAGCGTCGCGTCAGCCGCGCGGCAGGCCGAGGATCCGTTCGGCCGCGAGGTTGAGCAGCACCTGTGTGGTGCCGCCCGCGATGGTGAGGCAGCGGGTGTTGAGGAACAGCCGCAGCGGCTCGCCCGCGACCAGCCCGTCCGCGCCGAGCAGCTCGAGTGCGGTCTCGGCGACGTCCTGGCGGTGCCGCACGCCGATGAGCTTGCGCACGCTGGCGCCGGCCTCGTCGCTCTGCCCGCCCAGGCGCAGCAGTGTGGTGCGAAGGTCGAGCAGCGAGCCGGCCAGGCCGGCGCTGACGAGGGCGCCGAGCCGGCCGGCGATCACCGCATCGGCGAGTCGGCCCCGCTCGACGCTGTCGGCGACGAGCCGCTCCACCGCGTCGCCGATGCTCGAGCCGCCGCCCATCGCCACGCGCTCGTGCGAGAGCGTGGTGCGGGCCAGCGGCCAGCCGCCGTTCACGTCGCCGACGACCATCTCGTCCGGCACGAACACGTCGTCCATGAAGATCTCGTTGAACAGTGCCTCGCCGGTGATCTCGCGCAGCGGGCGGATGTCGAGCCCGGCCGACTTCATGTCGACGAGGAAGTAGGTGATGCCTCGGTGCTTGGCCGCGTCGGGATCGGTGCGGGCCAGACAGATGCCCCAATCGGCGCGGTGCGCGACCGACGTCCACACCTTCTGCCCGCTGAGCTGCCATCCCCCGCCGACCCGCTCGGCGCGGGTGCGCAGCGACGCGAGGTCGGATCCGGCACCCGGTTCGCTGAAGAGCTGGCACCACACGAGTTCGCCACGCATGGTCGGGGCCACGAAGCGCTCGATCTGGGCGGGCGTGCCGTACCTGAGGATCGTCGGGATCGCCCAGCCGGCGATGACGAGGTCGGGACGGGCGACTCCCGCGCCGGCCAACTCCTCGTCGATGAGCAGCTGCAGCGCGGGACCTGCGTCCAGGCCGTACGGGGCCGGCCAGTGCGGCGCGAGGTAGCCGCACTCGGCGAGCAGCCCGCGGCGCTCGTCCTGGGGTGCGGCCGCGATGGTCTCGGCCTGCGCGCGCACCGCCGGACGCTGATCCTCGACGTCGAGTTCGATGTGCAGCACGCGGCGTGCGCCGGCCGCGGTCAGTTCGGCGACGCGGCCACGCCAGCGGTCGGTGCCGCCGAGCCACTGCCGAAGCGCGATCGCGCGGCGCAGGTACAGGTGCGCGTCGTGCTCCCAGGTGTAGCCGATGCCACCGAGCACCTGGATGCAGTCCTTCGCGTTGGTCACCGCGGCGTCAAGGGCAAGCGTGGCGGCGACCGCGGCGGCGACGGGGTGCTGGCCGGCGTCGTCCGCGGTCTCGGCGGCGTCCCATGCGACTGCGGCGGCGACCTCGGCGCGGCACAGCATTTCGGCGCACAGGTGCTTGATCGCCTGGAAGCTGCCGACGGGCTTGCCGAACTGCTCGCGCACCTTCGCGTACTCGACCGCGGTGCGCAGCGACCATGCCGCGATGCCCGACGCCTCCGCCGCGGCCAGCGTCGCCGCCAGGTCGCGGACGCGATCGGCGCTCAGGCCGGGGACGGGAGTTGCCGCAGCTGCGTCGAGCCGCATCTCGCCGATCGCGCGGGAGAAGTCACCTGGCGCCAGTTCGAGCACCTTGGCGCCGTCGGCGGCGGCGTCGACGAGGTGCCACGTGCCGTCCGCCGCGGGCAGGAGCACGATGCCGTCCGGAGTCGCGCCGAGCACCGGCCGGGCGATGCCGGACAGGGTGGCGTCCGTGGCCTGCACCTCGGTCGGGTCGAGGACGACGCCGGCGGTGCGCTCCCCCGCCGCGAGTGCCGCAGCGATGGGCAGCTCACTGGCGACGAGGCGCGCCAGCGCGGTGGTCAACAGCGGTCCCGGCACCAACGCGTCGGCGCACTGCTCGAGCGCCACGGCCAGCTCGGCGATCGTCCCGTCAGCCTCGCCGCCGCCGAGTGCGAGCACGCCGAGACCGGCCAGTTCGGGCCAGGCGGTCGCCCAACGGTCCGACTCGTCCTCCATCGCCCGGGCCAGTTCGACCGGCCGGGACCGCTGCGCCCACGAGCGCAACGCGTCGGCGAGCGCGCGCTGTTCGGCGGTGACGCTGATGGGCACACTGTCTCCTGGATACCGAGAACGAGCCTGGTTCGGTAGCATTCTAGAACGTGTTCTAGTCATTGAGAACACCGCTGACACGGGTGTCTGGGACATCCCGCTGAAACAGGTTCCAGGCGCTTGGGTGTTAGTGTCGGCTCGGCACTACGACGTGAGGGAAACGACATGGCGGCACCTCGGGGGAAGCAGCAGAACGGAGCAGCGCTGCCCGCAGACGAGCTCGGCTCGTCCGCCCAGCGTGACCGGCGTAAGCGCATTCTCGACGCCACGCTCGCGCTGGCGTCCAAGGGCGGCTACGACGCCGTCCAGATGCGCGCCGTCGCCGACCGCGCCGACGTCGCCCTGGGCACCCTCTACCGCTACTTCCCGTCGAAGATCCACCTGCTGGTGTCCGCGATGGCGCGTGAGCTCGACGGCGTCCGCGAGCGCACGGCACGCATCCCGGTGCCCGGCGAGGGCGCTTACGACCGGCTGATGTTCATCCTCGGCCGCATCACCAAGGCGATGCAGCGCGACCCGCAGCTCACCGAGGCGATGACCCGCGCGTTCATGTTCGCCGACGCGTCCGCGGCCGCCGAGGTCGACACGGTCGGCCGGCTGATGGACCGGATGATCGCCCGCGCGCTCACCGACGACGAACCCAGCGAGGAGCAGCTCGCCATCGCCCGTGTCATCAGCGACGTGTGGCTGGCGAACCTCGTCGCCTGGGTGACCCGGCGTGCCTCGGCCAGCGACGTCGCAGACCGGCTCGAGCTCACGATCGCGCTGCTGCTCGGCGTCCGCAGCGCCACCTAGGTCTCAGCAGCCTCAGCGCGCGGCGGCGGCCGCCTGCCGGGCCCGGCGCTCCTCGAAGCGCGTGGCACGTACATCGAGTTCGGTCAGGAACGCCGCGAGCTCTTCGCGTGCGGCCTCGGCGCGCGCCCCTAGCCCGGTGCGCTCGAACACCTGCCAGTGCCGCAGCACAGGAGCGAGCACCTCGTCGTGGTGCTGGCGCAGGTCGTAGATGCCGGCCTTGGCGATGATCACCGAGCTGCGCGCGAAGTCGGCCATGCCGGCCCCCGGCATCGCGAACCCGACGACCTCGTCGCGGATGGCCTCCATCGCCTCGTCGGGGTCGATGTCGAGCGCGGCGGCCATCAGGTTGCGGTAGAAGACCATGTGCAGGTTCTCGTCGGTGGCGATGCGGGCGAGCAGCTGCTCGGCGATCGGGCAGCCGGTGGCCCGCCCGGTGTTGCGGTGCGACACGCGAGTGGCCAGCTCCTGGAACGAGACGTAGGCCAGCGTCTGCAGCGGCGTCTTGTCCCCCGAGTCGTAACCGGTGGCCATCTGCGCCATCCGGGCGCGTTCGAGATCGACCGGGTCGACACCGCGGGTCACCACGAGGTAGTCGCGCAGCGCGATGCCGTGCCGTCCCTCCTCCGCGGTCCAGCGCCCGACCCACTGCCCCCACGCGCCGTCGCGGCCGAAGCGTGTCGCGATCTCACGGTGGTAGGACGGCAGGTTGTCCTCGGTGAGCAGGTTGACGACCATCGCGGTCTTCGCGACCGGGTCGAGCGCGGACTCCTCGGGCTGCCAGTCCGTGCCGCCGAGATAGGCGAAGTCGCGCCCGCGGCTCCACGGGATGTAGTCGTGCGGATGCCATTCCTTCGCCAGCGACAGGTGCCGGTCCAGGTTGGCCGCGACGACCGGTTCGAGCTCGACGAGCAGATCCATCAGCTCACAGTAGGCGGCGGCGCACGCCGTCCGACGGCGCCGAGGTTAACTCGCCAGTAGCGACCTCAGCGCGAGCTGTTGAGTTCCTCGATCAGATCGGCCGCGGTCGCGCACCGGTCGAGCAGCTCGCCCACGTGCGCGCGGGTGCCGCGTTGCGGCTCGAGCATCGGCACCCGCACGAGCGACTCGCGGCCGATGTCGAAGATCACCGAGTCCCATGACGCCGCGGCGACCGACGGGCCGTAGCGGCGCAGGCACTCGCCGCGGAAGTACGCGCGGGTGTCCTCGGGCGGCGTGGTGACCGCCTGCTCGACCAGCGCCGGCTCGATGAGGGTGCGCATCGCGCCGCGGGACACGAGGCGGTGGTACAGCCCCTTCTCCGGACGCACGTCGGAGTACTGCAGGTCGACCAGCTGCAGCCGCGGCGAATCCCAGTCGAGGCCGTCGCGGTCGCGGTAGCCCTCGAGCAGGCGCAGCTTGGCGACCCAGTCGAGCTCGTGTGCGAGTTGCATCGGGTCGTTCGCCAGCCGCGACAGCACCGACTCCCAGCGCCCGAGCACGTCACGGGTCTGCTCGTCGACGTCGTCGCCGAGCCGGTCGTCGACGAACTTCTTGGCCCGGTCGAGGTACTCGCCCTGCAGGTCGAGCGCGTTGATCGTGCGCCCGTCGGCGAGCGTGATCGTGTGCCGCAACGCCGGGTCGTGCGAGACCGCGTGCAGCTCGCGCACCGGCGTCGAGATCGTCAGGTCGTCGGCGAGGAAGTTCGCCTCGATCATGTCGAGCACGAGCGCGGTGGTGCCCACCTTGAGGTAGGTCGAGATCTCGGACATGTTCGCGTCGCCGATGATCACGTGCAGGCGCCGGTAACGGTCGGCGTCGGCGTGCGGCTCGTCGCGGGTGTTCACGATCGGCCGCTTGAGCGTTGTCTCGAGACCGACCTCGACCTCGAAGAAGTCGGCCCGCTGCGCGATCTGGAACCCCACGCCCCGGCCGTCCTGCCCGA
>JAICKR010000210.1 GCA_025927835.1 Jatrophihabitans sp.
CGCCGGCGAAGAAGGCCGCCACGAAGACCGCGGCGAAGAAGGTCGCAAAGAAGGCCGCCACGAAGACCGCGGCGAAGAAGGTCGCGACGAAGGCGCCCGTCAAGAAGGCGCCCGCCACGAAGGCGGCCGCCAAGAAGGCCGTGAAGAAGGCGCCGGCCAAGAAGGCGCCGGCCACGAAGGTGGCCGCCACGAGGGCGCCCGCCACGAGGGCGCCCGCCACGAAGGCGCCCGCCAAGAAGGCGCCCGCCAAGAAGGCGCCGGCCCCCGCCACCGAGACCGCGGCCGCGGCAACGCCGCCTGCGACCACACCGGCGGCCCAGCAGCCCGCGGCCCCGGCCGCGACAGCGCCACCGCCCGCCCCGCGCGCCGCGCCGCGGCCCGCGGCGGCGGCCACGCCGGCCACCAAGGAAATCGCCGTTCCCACCGGCTCCGACTGGACCAAGGCCGAGCTCAGGGCGGTGCGTCAGCAGCTCGTGGGCGAGCTCGACGAGATGCGCAACGCCTACAACGACTCGATGCGCGACCTCGACGACCTGCAGCGCTCCAGCACCGACGGCGCCGGAGACGATCAGGCCGACGCCGGCAGCAAGACGTTCGAGCGCGAGCAGGAGCAGTCGATCGCGGCGAACCGGCGTGACCTCATCACGCAGATGCAGCATGCCGTCGAGCGCATCGACGCCGGCACGTACGGCTACTGCGAGAGCTGCGGCAAGCCGATCCCCAAGGCCCGGCTGAAGGCCTTCCCGGCAGCTACGCTCGACGTCCAGTGCAAGCAGCGCGAGGAGCGCCGCTGATCCACCGCACGGCCGCGTACGGGACAATGGCGCGGTGATGAGCTCGTGACGGCCGACGACACCGACGCGCGGCCGCGCTCGGCACATCGCGGCGCCCCGGGCCGCCGGATCGGGCTGTTCGCCGCGGTCGCCTTCGTGGCGCTGGTGCTCGACGTCGTCTCGAAGGTGCTCGTCGTCGCGAAGCTGCCGATGAGCCCGGCCGAGAAGCACGTCCGGCTGCTCGGCGGCGCCGTCTACCTGGACCAGACACGCAACTCGGGTGCTGCGTTCTCGCTGGGCACCGGCTTCACGGTGATCCTGACGGTGGTGGCGGTGGCGGTCGTCGCGGTGATCGTGCGTACCGCCGGCCGGATGCGCTCACCCGGGTGGGCGATCGCGCTCGGCCTCGTGCTCGGCGGCGCGCTGGGCAACCTGGCCGACCGGGTGTTCCGCGCGCCTGGTGTGATGCGTGGGCACGTCGTCGACTGGATCAGCGTGTTCGGTCCGGACGGCACGCACTGGCCGATCTTCAACCTCGCCGACTCGGCGATCGTGTGCGGCGCGATCCTCGCCGCGATCCTCGCGCTGCTCGGCATCGACCTCGACGGCAGCCGGCACTCCAGACATCACCATGACTGACGTCCGGCTGCTGCCGGTGCCCGACGGGCTCGAGGGGGAGCGGCTGGATGTCGCGCTGGCACGGCTGTTCGGCTTCTCCCGCACGGCCGCGGCCGACCTGATCGACTCCGGGCAGGTCAGCGTCGACGGCGCCCAGCAGGCGCGCAGCACCCGGGTGCGCGGCGGCGCGCTACTCGAAGTGACGCTTCCCGACGCGCCGGCCCAGGCCTGGGAGCCGGAACCTGTCGACGGGCTGCAGGTCCTCCACGACGACGAGGACGTCGTGGTGGTCGACAAGCCGGTCGGCGTGGCGGCACACCCGAGTCCGGGCTGGACGGGCCCGACGGTCATCCAGGGGCTCGCGGCGATGGGTTACCGCGTCGCCACCTCGGGAGCTGCCGAGCGGCAGGGCGTGGTGCACCGCCTCGACGTCGGCACCACCGGAGTGATGGTCGTCGCCAAGAGCGAGCACGCGTACTCGGTGCTCAAGCGCGCGTTCAAGGAGCGCACGGTCGACAAGCGCTACAGCGCGCTCGTGCAGGGCCATCCCGACCCGACCCGCGGCACCATCGACGCGCCGATCGACCGGCACCCGGGTTCGGACTACAAGTTCGCCGTGGTCGCGGGCGGCCGCCCGTCCATCACGCACTACGAGACCGAGGAGGCGTTCCGGGCCGCCACGCTGCTGGACGTGCACCTCGAGACCGGCCGCACGCACCAGATCCGGGTGCACATGGCCGCGGTCCGGCACCCCTGCGTGGGCGATCTCACGTACGGCGCCGACCCGGTGCTGGCGCAGCGGCTCGGCCTGACGCGGCAGTGGCTGCACGCGCGGGAACTGGCGTTCGCGCACCCGAGCACCGGCGCCGAGCTGCGCGTGGTCTCCTCGTTCCCGGCAGATCTTCAACACGCGTTGGACGTGCTGCGCACAGATTGAGCGGGTAGGAAGGAATGTCGTGACTGTCCCTCCCGGCCGTGCCCCACTCGTCGTCGCTTCCAATCGCGGACCCCTCACCGTGGCCGCGGTGGCCGATGGCGACGACGAGATCCGGCGTGGCGGGGGTGGGCTGGTCAGCGGTATGCAGGCCGCGCTGACCGCGACACCGGACGCCGTCTGGGTCTGCGCGGCGCTGAACGAACGCGAACGCTCGCTGGCGCGGCAGGCGCCGCACGGACGCATCTCCGACCTGCCCGCGGTCGCGGACGCGCTACGCGGCGACTTCGACGTGCGGATGCTGCCGATCGACGCACAGACGTTCCGCAATGCGTACAACGGCATCGCGAACTCGACCCTGTGGTTCGTGCTGCACCAGCTCTACGACCTGCCCACGCAGCCGGTCTTCGACACCGCGTGGCGGCGGCAGTGGGCCGCCTACGTCCGCTTCAACCAGGCCTTCGCCGACGCGCTCGCGAGCGAGGCGGCGTACGGGGCGAACGTCATGGTGCAGGACTACCACCTGTTCCTCGTCCCGAAGATGTTGCGCGATCAGCGTCCCGATCTGCGCATCGGGCACTTCACCCACACCGCGTGGGTGCCGCCCGACTACTTCATGTCGCTGCCCGACGACGTCGTGACCGCACTCGTCGAGGGCATGCTCGGCGCCGACCTGATCGGCTTCCACACCGAGCGCTGGGCCCAGCAGTTCCGCGACACGGTGCAGGCCGTCAACGGCGGCGTCGCGCCGGGTGTGCGAGTGTTCCCGCTGGGCACCGACGCTGACGAGATGCGCAAGCTCGGCGACCGGCGCAACGTCGACAGCGAGCTGCGGGTGCTCAACGAGGTCGTCGGCGACCGCCTCGTGATCGGCCGCATCGACCGCACCGAGCTGTCCAAGAACGTCTACCGCGGGCTGCTGGCCTATCGCGAGCTGCTGCGCAACCACCCCGAGTGGCTCGGCCGGGTCGTGCACGTCGTCTACGACAACCCCTCCCGCGAGGACCTGCCCGCCTACCGCGAGTACGCCGCCCGGCTCGAACGTCTCGCCGAGGAGATCGACGACGAGTTCCGCACCGACGACTGGACGCCGATCGTGTTCGACATCGTGGACGACTATCCGGGGGCGCTGGCCGTGCTGCGCCGCAGCGACGTGGTCTTCGTGAACTCGGTGCGCGACGGCATGAACCTCGTTGTGCTCGAGGGGTTGGTGCTGTCCGAGCGCGATCCAGCGGTCGTGGTCTCACGCGAGACGGGCGCCGCCGAGGTGCTGGGTGAGGACGCGATCACCGTCAACCCGTTCGACGTGCACAGCAGCGCCGAGGCCCTGCACCGGGCGCTGTCGATGCCGCTGGCGGAGCGGGCCGAGCGCGCGCACCGGATGCGCGCGGCAGCCGTGCGGCTGCCTCCGACCGACTGGTTCCAGGCGCAGCTGGACGCGCTTCGCTAGCTCCGCGTGACCCCTCGGCGGCGACACACATGGCGTGTCGCGCCGCAGCGCGGCCATGACTCAGCGCGCCAGCGCGTCGAGCAGCGCGACGGCGGCGGCGGGGTCGGCCACCTCGACGTCTGCCACGCCTTCGACGTCCGGCACACGGGAGGAACGGACGGCGACCGAATAGGCGAGCGTTCCTGCGGTTCGCAGCGTGGCGATCTCGGCGAACGCGGGCAGGTCGCCGAGGTCGTCGCCCAGGTAGAGCACGGCGGTGCGGCCGGCCGCGAGCCGCCTGATCGCGCCCGCCTTGTCGTAGCCGGGCAGCCGCACCTCGAGCACGTCCGCGCCGGGGTGCACCTCCAGACCGAGCCCGTCGGCGAGCGCGCGCACCGGCGAGTCGAGCGCGGCGAGCGCGGTCTGCGGGTCCTGCGCCTTGCGGGCGTGCACGACCAGTGAGAGCCGCTTGTCCTCGACCCACACGTCCTGGTCGGCGCCGGCCGCGACCACCGCCGGCAGCCGCTCGCGCAGCCGCTCGATCGCGTCCGGCGTGTCCGGTGTGTCGAGTGCGCCGTCCGTCCACGTCTCGAGCCCGTAGAGCCCGGCCACCGCGACGTGC
>JAICKR010000247.1 GCA_025927835.1 Jatrophihabitans sp.
ATGCAGTACCCGGTCGAGGTGCCCGGCGTCTCGGTGTCGAACTTCCTGCGCACCGCGGTGACCGCGGTGCGCGGCGAGGCGCCCAAGTTGCGCACCTGGGCCAAGGAGGTCAACACGGCGATGGCCGAACTCGGCATCGACAAGGGCTTCGCCGAGCGCAGCGTCAACGAGGGCTTCTCGGGCGGCGAGAAGAAGCGGCACGAGATCCTGCAGCTCGAACTGCTCAAGCCGCGTATCGCGATCCTCGACGAGACCGACTCCGGCCTCGACGTCGACGCGCTGCGGATCGTCAGCGAGGGCGTGAACAAGGTCCGCGCCGAGGGCATCGGTACCCTGCTCATCACGCACTACACGCGCATCCTGCGCTACATCCAGCCCGACTTCGTGCACGTCTTCTTCGACGGTCGCATCGCCGAGTCCGGCGGTTCCGAGCTCGCCGAGCGGCTCGAGGCCGAGGGTTACGCCCGATTCGGTGTGAACGAGACGGCGAGCGCATAGCCATGGGCTTCGACGTCGAGGCGGTGCGCAAGGATTTCCCGATCCTTGCGCGCGAGATTCACGGCAGACCGCTCGTGTACCTCGACAGCGCCAACTCGTCGCAGAAGCCGCAGCAGGTGCTCGACGCGATGACCGACCTCTACGCGCAGCACTACGCCAACGTCGCGCGCGCCGTGCACACCCTCGGCTCCGAGGCGACGAACGCGTACGAAGGTGCGCGTGACAAGGTCGCCGCGTTCGTCAACGCGCGGCGGCGTGAGGAGATCATCTTCACGAAGAACTCCTCCGAAGCGCTCAACCTGGTCGCGTATGCGGTCTCGAACTCCACCACGTTCCCCGGCGCCGAGCGGTTCCGCGTTGGGCCCGGCGACGAGATCGTGGTCACCGAGATGGAGCACCACAGCAATCTGGTGCCTTGGCAGTTGCTGTGCCAGCGCACCGGCGCGACGTTCCGCTGGCTGCCCCTCGACGACGAGGGCCGGCTCGTCGAGCAGAGCATCGACGAGATCATCACCGAGCGGACGAAGATCGTCGCGTTCGTCCACCAGTCCAACGCGCTGGGCACCATCAACCCGGTGCGCCGCATCGTCGACCGGGCACATGCCGTCGGTGCGCTGACCGTCGTCGACGCCTCGCAGTCGGCGCCGCACCTGCCGCTCGACGTGCAGGACCTCGACGCCGACTTCGTCGCGTTCACCGGGCACAAGATGTACGGGCCGAGCGGCGTGGGTGTGCTCTGGGGCCGCTACGACCTGCTGTCCGAATTGCCACCGTTCCTGGGCGGCGGCGAGATGATCGAGACGGTCGATCTGACCGGCACGACGTACGCCGCGCCGCCACACCGCTTCGAGGCGGGCACGCCGATGATCGCCGAGGCGGTCGGGCTCGGCGCCGCTGTCGACTACCTCAGCGCGCTGGGCATGGCGAATGTGGCCGAGCACGAGCACGCGCTCGTCGACTACGCCCTGCCGCGGCTCGCCGCCATCGGCGGGTTGCGCATCGTCGGGCCGCCCACCGCGGTCGACCGGGGCGCGACGATCGCGTTCACGCTGGCCGGGGTGCACCCGCACGACGTCGCGCAGTTGCTCGACGAGCAGGGCATCGCGGTACGCGCCGGGCACCACTGCGCCCGCCCCGTGTGCGTGCGCTACGGCATCGCGGCGACGACACGGGCGAGCTTCGGCATCTACACCACCTTCGACGAAATCGACGCCCTGGTCCGTGGCGTTGAGAACGTCAAGGAGGTGTTCACGGCATGACGTTGCCGATGGAAAGCATGTATCGCGAGATCATTCTCGATCATTACAAGCACCCGCAGCACCGCGGCCTGCCGGACCCGTTCGATGCCGAGGTGCATCACGTCAACCCGACCTGCGGTGACGAGGTGACCCTGCGGGTGCGCATCACGGACGGTGCCATCGCCGAACTCGGCTGGGAGGGCGAGGGTTGCTCGATCAGCCAGGCCTCGACCTCGGTGATGAGCGGGCTCGTCCTGGGCAAGCCGATTGCCGACGCGCTCGCGCTCCAGGAGAAGTTCCTCGGCCTCATGCAGTCGCGCGGCGAGGCCGACCTGACCGAAGCAGACGAGGATGAACTCGACGACGCGGTCGCGTTCGAGGGTGTGTCGAAATATCCGGCGCGCGTGAAGTGCGCGCTGCTGGGCTGGATGGCGATGAAGAGCGCCGTCGCAGAAGCAGAAGGGAACGCGTCATGACCAGCACCACGGTCCCGACCCGCGACGAGATCGACGAGGCCATGCGCGATGTCGTCGACCCCGAACTCGGCATCAATGTGGTCGACCTCGGCCTGGTCTACGACGTGACGGTCGACGAGGGCGACGGTGGCGTCGTGGTCAC
>JAICKR010000198.1 GCA_025927835.1 Jatrophihabitans sp.
CGCAAGGGCGAACCCTGCGATCGTGGCAGCCGTCGCAATTCCGGCTACTGCGATGGCCCGGCCACGCCAACGGGCGTTGCTCGTACCTTCAAAACTCATAACAATCCTTCCCCCTGAACGGGCGGGACCTCGTACAGGCCGGGAACCTCCCGGCTGCCGAGCGGGACTTTACGGTATGGGAATGACCTTGTGAACTCCTCCCAGGGCCACGCCTTGCGTGTCGCATCCAGGAAACGCTGTGACCCCCGAAATACCAGGCCTGCGGGACTTTAGGCTGCCCGAAGGAACCGGGACTTTCAGGACCAAATTCTTGTCCTGAGAAGATCTTTCAGGTTGGCGAAGTTGATCAACAATCGTGATCTGCGCTTGTGACGCGGCGTCGCACCAACGTGTCGTCCGAGCAACGGAAGAAGACACCGTTCGGACAGGCCAGCGCCGCTTCGATCGCGCGCGCCGTGGTGTGCAGGCACGTGGTGCGCCGGCCCGACAACAGGTGGTTCAGCGTGGCGTGACCGACCCCGGCCCGAGCCGCGAGCGCACGCTCGGACAGCCCCATCAATCGCACGTAGGCGCGCAGCGCGTCCGGATCGCGCAGGCGCATGGCTTTAGTCATGGTTGCGGATCGTAGCGGATGCGTCTGACATCTTTTGGCGTATCAGTCGCAGTTGTCCGCAGTGTCTGCATCTCGACTGCACAACCGCACGGAGAGCCGCGGGACGCAGCCAGTAGTGTCTGCACGGTGACTCCCCGCGAGGATGGGACCGGACGATGAGCCGCCTGTCCGATCTTGTGAGTGCCGCGCTGACCAAGGAGCGTATGTCCGCCCGGCAACTCTCGGTGCGCGCCCGCGATGCCGGGCACACGCTCAACCACGACACGGCCGCCCGCTACGCCAGGGGCGATCACGGCACGCCGGACGAGGCGACCCTCGTCGCGCTGCACGAGGTCCTGCACATCCCGCTGAAGGAGCTGCGCAAGGCGGCCGATCTGCCGTCCGAGTCCACCGCCCCGTACACCCCGCCGGCCGAGGCGAGTCGGCTCACCCGCCGCCAGCGCCGGGCGGTCGACGAGATCATCCGCGCCATGCTGGAGCCCGAGGGCCGGGCCGGGTCGCGCGCGCCGGAGCCGGTCGACGAGCTGGACGCCCGCCGCACCGCCACCCGCGGCGGCCGGGCCGCCCGGCGCGGCAAGCCCGAGCCGCCTGTGGACTGACGGGGCTTTTCGTCACCGCCCGGTGCGAGCCTGCCGGGCATGTCCGATCCCTACGACCCGTGGGCCGACGTGGCCAGCAACTGGCCCGGCGTCGAGGTCGTCATCGAGCCGATGCGCGGCACGCTGCTGGGCGAGCTGCGCTACCCGGTCATCGCCCTGCGCGCCGGCACGAGTGCCGCGCAGCGCCGGTGCACCCTGGCACACGAGCTGGTGCACCTCGAACGCGGCGTCACAGACTGCGGGCCCTGGGCGGCCCGTGAGGAACTCGCGGTCCACGACGAGGCGGCGCGCCGGCTCATCCGCCTGGACGACCTGGCGGCTGCCGTGCGGGCCGCCGGGCCGGGCTCGGCCGCCGCGGTGCTCGCGCAGGCCCTCGAGGTCGACACGCAGACCCTGACGCTGCGCGTCGAACGCCTCACGCCCCGCGAGCGCGCGATGCTGCGCTCGCGTCTCGCCGGCCGGGTGGGTTAGGCGGCCACGGCCGCGGCGCTGAGCGTCACGCCGCGCTTGGCCAGCTCCGAGCGGCCGCCGTCCGCCGCGGTCAGCACCCACGGCCCGTCGTCGAGGATGGCCACGGTGTGCTCCCAGTGCGCCGCCCATGAGCCGTCCGCGGTCACCACCGTCCAGCCGTCGTCGAGCTCACGCGTGGCGCGCTGGCCGAGGGTGAGCATCGGCTCGATCGCCAGCGCCATGCCCGGCGTGAGCCGGGGGCCCTTGCCGGCCCGGCCGTAGTTGAGGATGTGCGGCGCCATGTGCATCTCGGAGCCGATGCCGTGGCCGCCGTAGTTGGGGACGATCCCGTACGGTCCGGCACGCCTGACCGAGGATTCGATCGCGTGCGAGATGTCCGAGAGCCGCGCCCCTGAGCGGGCCGCGGCCAGCCCGTCCCACATCGATGCCTCGCAGGCGGCCGACATGGCGGCGACGTCGGGCGCGACCGCGCCCACCGGGACCGAGATCGCCGAATCGCCGTGCCAGCCGTCGACGATCGCGCCGAAGTCGATGGAGATGAGGTCACCGTCGGCGAGCTTCTCGCCCGCCGACGGGATGCCGTGCACGACCCGGTCGTTCACCGAGGCGCAGATGACCGCCGGGTACCCGTGATAGCCGAGGAAGGACGACGTCGCTCCGGCCTCGCGCAGCACGTCGCGCGCGATCGCGTCGAGGTCGGCCGTCGAGACACCCGGTGCCGCCGCGGCCCGCATCGCGGCCAACGCTCGCGCGACGACGAGCCCGGCCGCGCGCATGAGCGCGATTTGGTCGGGCGTCTTGAGCTCGATGCGCTCCGGGAGGTTTCGCATGACCGCGCTCAGTCGGCGTACGGGGTGAGCGCGGAGATCGCGCGCTCGGTGACGTCCTCGACCGCGCCGAACGCGTCGATCGCCACGAGCTTGCCGGCCTCCCGGTAGAACCCGATCAGCGGCTCGGTCTGCTCGTGGTAGACCTCGAGCCGGTGCCGGACGGTCTCGGGCTTGTCGTCGTCGCGCTGGAACAGCTCGCCGCCGCACTTGTCGCAGATGCCCGGCGCCTTGGGCGGGTCGAACTCCATGTGCCACACGTGCCCGCACTGCTTGCAGGTGCGCCGTCCGGACAGCCGCTTCACGACCTCGTCGAAGTCGACGTCCAGGTCGAGGACGACCGACAGCGGGGCGCCGAGTTCGTCGAGGATGCCGTTCAGCTCGTCGGCCTGCGCGACGTTGCGCGGGAAGCCGTCGAGCAGGAAGCCCTCCTTCGCGTCCGGCTGCGCCAGCCGGTCGCGCACCATCGCATTGGTGACCTCGTCGGGCACGAGGTCGCCGGCGTCCATGTATTTCTTGGCGAGCCGGCCGAGATCGGTGCCGGTCGACACGTTGTGCCGGAAGATGTCCCCGGTGGAGATCTTCGGAATGCCGAAGTTCTCGGCGATGAATTCCGCCTGGGTGCCCTTGCCCGCGCCTGGCGGGCCCACGAGCACAAGTCTCATGTGACTCGCCTCCTCACCCGACTCAGCGCAAGAATCCTTCGTAGTTCCGCTGCATGAGCTGGCTCTCGATCTGCTTCACCGTGTCGAGCGCGACGCCCACCATGATCAGCACCGCGGTGCCACCGAACGGGAAGTTCTGGTTGTTGCCGCTCGTGATGCTGAAGAAGAAGTTCGGTAGCACGGCCACGATGCCGAGGTAGAGCGAGCCGGGCAGCGTGATGCGCGACAGCACGAACTGCAGGTACTCGGCAGTGGGCCGGCCAGGCCTGATGCCGGGGATGAACCCGCCGTACTTCTTCATGTCGTCGGCGCGCTCGACCGGATCGAACGTGATGCCGACGTAGAAGTAGGCGAAGAAGATGACCAGCAGGAAGTAGCTCGAGAGATAGACCCACGATTCCTGGTTGATCAAATAGTTGTTCACGAACCGGTAGAACGCGGACGTGGACGTGTTGCTGCTGTTCGTCAGCTGACTGATCAGCTGCGGGATGTAGAGCAGCGACGAGGCGAAGATGACCGGGATGACGCCGGCCTGGTTCACCTTCAACGGCAGATAGGTGGACGTGCCCCCGTATTGCCGTCGGCCCACCATGCGTTTTGCGTATTGCACCGGGATGCGCCGTTGCGCCTGCTCGACGAACACCACCGCGATGATGATCGCCAGGCCGAGCATCAGGATCAGCGTGAAGACGAAGCCGCCCGCGTTCTGCAGGATGACGTGACCCTCGCTGGGGATGCGGGCCGCGATCGAGGTGAACATCAGCACGCTCATGCCGTTGCCGACGCCGCGGTCGGTGATGAGCTCGCCCAGCCACATGATGACGCCGGTGCCGGCAGTCATCGTGATGACCATGGTGGTCAGGGTCCAGATGTCCTGGTGGTAGAGGATCGACTGGCAGCTGGGCGACGAACCGCGCAGCAGCTGCCCGGACCGGGCCAGCGCGATGAAGCCGGTCGACTGGAGAATGGCCAGGCCGATCGTCAGGTACCGGCTGTACTGCGTCAGCTTCTGCTGACCCGACTGGCCTTCCTTCTTCAGCTGCTCGAAGCGCGGGATGACCACGACGAGGAGCTGGATGATGATGCTCGCCGTGATGTAGGGCATGATGCCCAGCGCGAAGATCGACAGCCGCAGCAGCGCGCCACCGGAGAACAGGTTGATCAGCGAGTAGATGTTGCCGTTCGCGCCGTTGCTCAGCGAGTTGACGCAGTCGTTGATCGCCTTCGTGTTCGTGTTCGGCGTCGGGATCGACGCGCCGAGCCGGTACAGCGCGAGCATGGCCAGCGTGAACAGCAACTTCACGCGCAGGTCGGGCGTCCGGAACGCCGAAGCGAACGCCTTGAGCACGAATCCTCCTGCGGCGGGTTGCTTGGTCCTGAAGCTACGGGGTGCGGTGGGGCGGGCGGTCAGTCGCCCTGCTGGCCACTGGGATGCCGGATGCCCGGTAAGGGCTCAGGCTAACAGCCGCAGCAGGGACGCCGATTACAGCTTGGTGACCGTCCCACCGGCAGCGGTGATCTTGTCCCGCGCCGATGTCGAGAACGCATCGGCCGTGATGTCGAGCTTGACCGAGAGGTCCCCGTTGCCGAGCACCTTCACCGGCTCGCCCTTGCGCACCGCACCCGCCTCGGCGAGCTCGTCGGGGCCGACCGTCCCACCCTTCGGGAAGAGCTTCTCGAGGGTGGCGACGTTGACCACCTGGAACTCGACCCGGAAACGGTTCTTGAAGCCCTTCAGCTTCGGCATCCGCATGTGGATCGGCATCTGGCCGCCCTCGAACGCTGCGGGCACCTGGTAACGGGCTTTGGTGCCCTTGGTGCCGCGGCCGGCGGTCTTGCCCTTCGAACCCTCACCACGGCCCACCCGGGTCTTGCGGGTGTGCGAGCCCGGTGCGGGCTTGAGGTGATGCACCTTCAATGTCATGTCAGTCAACCTCCTCGACCGTGACGAGATGCGTCACGGTCGCGACCATGCCCCGGATCTCCG
>JAICKR010000150.1 GCA_025927835.1 Jatrophihabitans sp.
CCGCCTCGGCGAGGCCTCGACCGACGCGACCGATGCCCCGCGGCCAGGGCCGCAGGGCATCGCCGCCAAACATACGCACCGCGCGGCGCGTGCCGCCTGCCGGGGCGCATGGGCAGACTGTTAAGCCGTGAAACCCATCCGGGCCGTGCTGCATGCGCTGCGGCTGCTGCCGTCGCTGCTGTGGCGCGCCCTGGTGAAGGGCTGGCACGACCGCGTGCTCGGGTTGTCCGCGGAGGCGGCGTTCTGGCAGCTGCTGAGCCTGCCGTCACTGTTCCTGGCCCTGATCGCGACGATGGGCTACGTCTCGCGCTGGTTCGGCGCCGGCACGGTCGACCGGGTCGAGCGCCAGATCGACCACACGCTGAGCCGCGCCTTCAGCGACCAGGTCGTCGACAAGGTGATCAGCCCGACGCTGCACCAGGTGCTGCACGGCGGCCGCGCGGACATCATCAGCATCGGCTTCGTCCTCGCCCTGTGGGCCGGCTCGTCGGCGACGGCGACGTTCGTCAACACCATCACCATCGCCTACGACATGCGCGACCTGCGCGGGCCGGTGCACAGCCGGTTGCTCGCGCTCTGGCTGTTCCTCGGCACCGTGCTCGTCGGCGTGATCGTGCTGCCCATGCTCGTGCTCGGCCCGGACCTGCTGCGGCGCACCTTCCCGAAGAGCGTGCGCCCGACGGTGTCGACGCTCATCGACGCCGGGTACTACCCGGTGCTCGTCGTGATCCTGCTCATCGGCCTGACCACGTTCTACAAGCTCGCCCCACCACGCCGACTCCCCTGGTTCCGCGGCCTGCCCGGCGCCGTCCTCGCGCTGTTGCTGTTCCTGGCCGGCTCGGCCGGACTGCGGACCTACATCAACTTCATCCTCGACCACAACCACGCCTACACGACGCTGGCGGCACCCATCGCGGCGCTGCTGTTCTTCTTCGTGCTGGCCATGGGCGTGCTGCTCGGCGCGGAACTCAACGCGGCGATCCAGGAACAGAACCCGGCGAAGGCGAAGCCACCGCGGGTGCTGGACCCGCGGAACTGGCAGATGTTCCAGCCCGACGACGGCCCCGAGTCGGCAGCGAACGGCGACGGGGTCGCCGGTCCCGCCGACACACCGGACGACATCACGTCGCGCCGGCCACCACAGGCCTCATGACCCGGTGATGCGTCCGTACGCCTCGATGCACGCCTCGCACACCGGCCGCCCCTTCGGCTCTCGGTAGGGCACCCAGCGGTAGCCGCACAGCGCGGTGACCTCGCGACCTTCGACGATCGCCGTCGTGATGTCGTTCGCCGGGTCGCGCTGGTCGACGATATGTGCGCAGTCGGCCGGGTTCGCCGGGTCGAGTGAGGTGTCCGGCTCGGTCCGCGTGTCGGTGGTCGGCAGCGTGGTCATGGTCGCCGTCGTGGCGGAGCCGCTCACCCGTCGACCGTCTTCTCGTCATCACCCGGCGGCAGCGCCCGCTCGGCGCGCAGGTCGTGCAAGTAGGTCAGCCGGTCGCCGCGCTTCTTGGCCGGCCGGTCGTTCGCGATGATCACCGCGCACCACGGCAGCACCATCCCCGCGACCACGAACGCGAGGGCGATCCAGATCGAGATGCGGTAGGTCAGCGCCGCGGCGATCACCGCGAGGGCGCGCAGCGCCATCATGATCGCGTACTTGACACGGCGCCGTTCGTACTCGTCGTCGCTGCTCTTGGGCGCGGTCGTGATCAGGACCGGGTCTTGCGTATGCGGACGACGCACCACCCCATCGTGTCACCACGCAACCGGAAAAGCTCGGGCGCCCCCACCCGGTACGACATCATGACCCGATGCCGTCCGCACTGTTCGACGACCGCGACATCGACGCGCTGCGCGCGGCGCTGCAGCCCTACACCGTCGAGGCGATCCACGAGTGCATCGGCCCCGTCGGGCAGGCCGCGCTCGGTCGCGCCGACTACGACGGGGTGGCCCGCGAACTGTCCGGCGACGGGCCGCTCGAGACGCTGATCCGGCTGTTCGTGCTGGCCGGCGAGTCGACCGAAGCCGCCGCGCGCGCGGCGCTGCAGCCGCTGCCGCTCGAGCACGCGGTGGCCGCCGGACTGTTGACGACGTCGGCCGGCAGCGCCCGCGCCGAGCTCGACATCCGGCCCTACGGCCAGTCGGGCGCGCCCGACTGGTGGGTGGTCTCGAACTTCGGGTCCGACCAGCGCCCCGGCCCGGTGGCGACCGACCACGTCATCGGCATCAGTTCCTCCGCACTCACGCTCGCGCAGGCGACGCCGCGCGACCCGGTCGGCACCGCCGTCGACATCGGGACGGGGTGCGGCGTCCAGGCGTTGCACATGTCGACGCATGCCGACTCGGTCGTGGCCACGGACATCAGCGAGCGCGCGCTGCAGCTCGCCGCGACGACCGCCGCGCTGTCGGGCGTGCGGTGGGACCTGCGCGAGGGCTCGTTCCTCGATCCGGTCGCCGGGTCCGAATTCGATCTCGTCGTCGCGAACCCGCCGTTCGTCGTCTCGCCGGGTGGGTCCGCGATCCGCTACCGCGACAGTGGGCTGCCCGGCGACGGCGTCAGCGCGATGCTCGCCCGCGAGATACCGGGCGTCCTCGCGCCGGGCGGCGTCGGTCAGCTGCTCGCCAACTGGATCATTCCCGCCGACCGGCCGTGGGAGGAACGGGTCGCCGACTGGTTCGACGGCACCGGCTGCGACGCGTGGGTGTGGCAGCGGGAGATGCTCGACCTCGGCCGCTACGTATCGATGTGGCTCGTCGACGGTGGCGAGCAGCCCGGCAGCGCGCGCTGGTCCGAGCTGTACAACACCTGGCTGGACTGGCTGGCCGACAACGGCGTCGCCGCCATCGGCATGGGGATGATCACGATGTGGCGCACCGACGAGGAGGACGCCGAGGTCGTCGTGCAGGACGTGCGCCAGGCCGTCCAGCAGCCGATCGGACACTCGCTTCCGGCCTGGCACGCCCGGCAGCGGTGGCTGGCGGCGGTGTCCGACGCCGAACTGCTCGAATCGCGGCTCACCGCGGCAGCGGGACTGACCCAGGAGCGCGTCGAGGTGCTCGACGACGGCGGCTGGCGCGCCGAGGTGCACCGACTCAAGCAGACCCGGGAGATGCGCTGGGAGGCGGACATCGACGATTCGATTTCCGCACTGATCGCCGGCTGTGACGGCCGATCGCCGCTCCACGTCGCGGTGAGCCTGCTCGCCTCCTCGTTCGGCATGGCGCCCGACGACGTCGCCGCCGGCATGCTGCCAGCCGTGCGCGAGCTTGTCAGCCGCGGGTTCCTGCTGCCGATGGTGATCGGGTGAGGGCCGTCGTGCAGCGGGTGACGCGGGCGTCGGTGACCATCGCCGACGAGGTCGTGGGACGCATCGAGGCGGGGCTGGTCGTGCTGGTGGGAGTCACGCACACGGACACCCCGGCCGAAGCGGCGGCCCTCGCGCGGAAGGTGTACGGGCTGCGCATCCTGCGCGACGAGCGCAGCGTGGCCGACTCGCCGGACACCGGAATCCTCGCGGTCAGCCAGTTCACGCTCTACGGGGATGCCCGCAAGGGCCGACGGCCCACGTGGGCCGCGGCGGCCAGCGGTGCTGTCGCAGAACCGCTGGTGACGGAATTCGTGTCCCGGTTGCGGGCGTTGGGTAGCCACGTCGAAACCGGGGTGTTCGGCGCAGACATGCGGGTAGACCTCACTAATGACGGCCCCATCACGGTGCTGCTGGAGGTCTGAGCAGACTAAGACCTTTCTGAGCATCGCCCATGTGACCTCGCGCCGTGGGAACACCGGAGCGGGGTCAGCACGTTCATCCAGATGAACCGCAAGGCGCCAGTCCACGAATGAGGTGGTAGCGGCCCCCTGCAACGCACTCGAGTCCAAGGTGGTCAAGAGAATCGTGACAACGTCCCGCAACGCAACCTCTCGCTCCGCCGCACGTCGTGCCGGTGGCAGTGCGTCGCGTACGTCGTCCACCGAGTCGCGGGTAACCGCCCGCGGCCACCGTAGCGCGCGCAGCACCGCGAAGACTGCGGCCGTCACCGCGCCGGAGGTGGTCGACGAGACCACGGCGCCCCCGGTCGAGCAGCTCGACACCGAGACCCCGTACACCGCCCCGGACCTCGACGAGGTCGCCGCGTCGGCGGATCTCGTGCGGGTGTACCTGAACGAGATCGGCAAGGTCGCCCTGCTCACCGCGGTCGACGAGGTCGAGCTCGCCAAGCGCATCGAGGCAGGGCTCTACGCGAGCCACCTGCTCACCTCGCGCAACACCTTCACAGCCGCCCGCAAGCGTGACATGCGGGCCGTCGTCCTCGACGGCGAGCGGGCCAAGGACCACCTGCTGCGCGCCAACCTGCGCCTCGTCGTGTCGCTCGCCAAGCGCTACACCGGCCACGGGATGCCGTTCCTGGACCTCATCCAGGAGGGCAACCTCGGCCTGATCCGCGCCGTGGAGAAGTTCGACTACACGAAGGGCTTCAAGTTCTCGACCTACGCCACGTGGTGGATCCGGCAGGCGATCAGCCGGGCGATGGCCGACCAGTCGCGCACGATTCGGCTGCCCGTTCACCTCGTCGAGCAGGTCAACAAGCTGCAGCGCATCCGGCGCGAGCTGAACCAGGAGCTCGGCCGCGAGGCGAGCCATGCCGAGATGGCGCACCAGCTCGACATCACCGAGGAGCGGGTGCGCGAGCTGATCGACCTCTCCCGTGACCTGGTGAGCCTCGACCAGACCGTCGGCACCGACGACGACGCGTCGCTCGGCGACTTCATCGCCGACGAGCGCGCCACCTCCGCCGCCGAGACGGTGGTCGAGGGCGGCCTGATGCGGGCGCAGCTGCTGGGCGTGCTGAACACGCTCGATGCCCGCGAGGCGGCCGTCGTGCGGATGCGCTACGGCCTCGACGGCGGCCAGCCCAAGACGCTGGACGAGATCGGCCGGGCGTTCAAGCTCTCCCGTGAGCGGATCCGGCAGATCGAGCGCGAAACGATGGCCAAGCTGCGCCACCCCTCCCGCAGCCAGGTGCTCAGGGACTACTTGGATTAGCAGCCACGAGCGAGGATCAACCCCCGAGGAGCCCCTGGGCGACGAGTGGGGTTCGGTCCGAACCCGGCCCCGCGCGAGCGACGTGGGAGCGAGCTTGCGTTCGGAGTTCCGATCGGCCCCGAGGGACGAGGGGCCCAGGAGGAGATCCGACCGGCCGTAGGCTAGAACAGTGAGTCACCATTCCGAGTTGATCGATACGACGGAGATGTATCTCCGCACGATCTACGAGCTCGAAGAGGAGGGGGTCGTCGCGCTGCGCGCCCGCATCGCCGAGCGGCTCGGGCAGAGTGGTCCGACGGTGAGCCAGACGGTGGCCCGGATGGAACGCGACGGGCTGGTGCACGTGGCCGACGACCGGCACCTCGTCCTCACCGACGAGGGCCGGCGCGAGGCGATCGGCGTGATGCGCAAGCACCGCCTCGCGGAACGGCTGTTGGCCGACGTGATCGGCCTGGACTGGGAGGACCTGCACATCGAGGCGTGCCGCTGGGAGCACGTGATGAGCGAGAAGGTCGAGCGGCGCATCCTCGCGTTGCTCGACAAGCCGCTCGTCTGCCCGCACGGCAACCCGATCCCCGGCCTCGACCAGCTCGGCCTGCCGTTCGCGACCGATCAGAGCGGAGTCCTGCTCAGCCTTTCCGATGCTGCCGCGGCCGCGCAGGGCGAGGTCGTGATCAATCGCATCAGCGAGCAGCTGCAGCCCGACGCCGAGCTCATGCACCGCCTCGACGCCGCGGGTATGCGCCCGGGGCGGACGGTGCGCGTCGCGCCGGGCCCGAAGGGCGTCGAGGTCTGGACCGGTGACGGCGAGCGCACGCTGTTCGACCGCGTCGTCGCCGACCACGTCTTCGTCCAGGTCGCCTAGGTCGACCGGGTCGGCTGGGTCGCGTAGGTCGGCTGGGTAGAATTCGCTGGAACTCGGCAGCGCCGCCGGCCAGGCCTGAACCACATCAGCGTGAGGCGGCTCTCCCTTGGCTTACGACCCGCAAGGTTTCTTGAAGCACGACCGCATCGACACGCCGAAACGCCCGGCGAGCGAGCGGGTGCGGGACTGGCAGCCCATCTACCTGCGCGCGAAGGACGAGATCGTCGAGCAGCAGGCGAGCCGCTGCATGGACTGCGGCGTCGCGTTCTGCCACAGCGGCTGCCCGCTCGGCAACCTCATCCCCGAGTGGAACGAGTTCGTGGCCCGCGGCGACTGGGCGACCGCGAGCGAGCGCCTGCACGCCACCAACAACTTCCCCGAGTTCACCGGCTGGATCTGCCCGGCTCCGTGCGAGGCCGCGTGCGTTCTCGCGCTCAACACCGACCCCGTGACCATCAAGCAGGTCGAGGTGTCGATCGTCGAGCACGCGTTCGACGACGGTCTCGTCGAGCCGCAGCCGCCGGCCGAGCGGACCGGCGCGCGGGTCGCGGTCGTCGGCTCCGGACCGGCCGGCCTTGCCGCCGCGCAACAGCTGACCCGGGCCGGTCACACGATCACCGTGTTCGAGCGTGACGACCGCCTCGGCGGCCTGCTGCGCTACGGCATCCCGGACTTCAAGATGCCCAAGGACATCATCGACCGCCGGATCGAGCAGATGCGCGCCGAGGGCACGGCGTTCGAAGTCAGCACCGACATCGGCCCCGACGACGTCGCCGCGCTGCGCCGCGACTACGACGCGGTCGTGCTGGCCGTCGGCGCCCTCGCACCGCGCGAGCTCAGCACCCCCGGCCGCGACCTGCGCGGAGTGCACCAGGCCATGGAGTATTTGCCGCTGGGCAATCGGGTGCAGGCCGGCGACATCGACGCACCCGAAATCGGCGCGAGCGGAAAGCACGTCATCATCGTCGGCGGCGGCGATACCGCGGCCGACTGCCTCGGCACCGCGAACCGCCAGGGCGCGCTGTCGGTGACGGTGCTCGATCACAACCCGCGCCCGGCTTCGCGCAGCGGCCTGGTGAACCCGGTGTGGCCGTCGGCGCCGAGCAGCCGTGGGGTCTCCCCGGCCCACGACGAGGGCGTGCACGAGGCATGGGCCCGCGAGGTGGTCGCGTTCCTCGGCGACGACGACGGCACGCTGCGCGCCGTACTGGTCGAGGAGGTCGAGATCATGCGCGTCGACGGGCAGCGGGAATTCCGACCGGTCGTCGGTTCGCAGACCGAGTTGCCTGCCGACCTGGTTCTGCTCGCAGCTGGCTTCGTCGGCACCGACGTGCCCGAACTGCTCGCCGCGCTCGGTGCGGAGCCGGTCGCCGGGCGTGGCACCGTGAACATCGACGACCGCTGGCAGACCGCTGCGGACGGCGTCTATGCCTGCGGCGATGCCACGCGCGGGGCGTCGCTCGTCGTGTGGGCCATCGCCGAGGGCCGGGCCTGCGCGGCGGCGGTGGACGCGGCCCTCACCGGGTTGTCGGAGCTGCCGCAGCCGGTGCGCCCGCACGCCGTCGCACTCTGAGCTGGTCACGCTGGTTTCACCGCCCGCAATTTGGGCATCCGGCGCGGGTTGATGGCCTGGGTGAGTGCGGCGGAGAGGAGCAACGCGGCCGTGTACTTGGGCACACTGTCCAGTGCGCGCCGCGCGGCGATGCTGGCCAGCGCACCTGCACCGGCGCGCCACGATGCCCAGCCGAAGAGGAACAGCGGGCCTGCGTCGTAGGGCTGCGGCAGTCGGCAGGCGAGTTCGCGCCACAACGGTCGGCCGTCGACGCGGCCGTCGTCGATGGCGATCCATAACGCGTCGCGGATCGCAGTCACCGCGAGCGCCGCGCCGAAGCGAGCCGCGTCGTCGTCGGTCACCGGCACCCGGTGCGGGTCGTCGCACGCCCGGGCGGCCGCGAAGAGCGCGCGCTTCATCCGCCGCCGGTGGCGCTCGCCCTCGCCGCGCAACGTCGCGTCGACGCCGGCGGGCGCGGGCGCCCCCCAACGCGGGGGGGGCGCGGCCCCCCCGCCCAGGGGCGGCGGGGGGGGCCCGCCGCGGCGGGGGGCGCCGGGGGGGCGCGCGCCCCCACAGCGGGAGGGGGCCCCGC
>JAICKR010000079.1 GCA_025927835.1 Jatrophihabitans sp.
TCGCGCTGTACCCGAGCAACTTCCTCGCCACCGACTCGATCGCCGACTGGATCATGGAGGGCGAGGCGGCCTGGGTCGGCGAGACGCTCTCCGGCGGGAGCCTCGCACCGGCGCGGGGGAACTGGTGGTACGACTGGCTCGCCGAGCCGTACGTAAAGCTGTACGACCGCAGTTACTCGAGCATCGGGCTGTTCGCCGACGTTCAGGCCGTCACCCACGATGTCGCGAGCAAGCTCGATGCCATGGTGCTGCACCCGATCGATGCCTACTCGATCCTGCTGGGTTCGTCGGCCACCGCCACGATCCGCCGCCAGTGGGCCACCCGGCTCGTGCGCGACCCCTCGTTCGGCGCGGAGTGGGAGAGCGTCGGTCCCGGCCTCACCTCGGACCGCGCTGCACACGAGACCCAGTCGCTCAACGCGTCGAGCGAGACCACCGTGCCGCTCGTGCCAGGAGAACGCACGGCCGGAATCGACGATGTGCAACTGGCCGGGGACGCCGTGCTCGTCGAGTTGTTGCAGCCCTCCGCGGTTGGCGCACTGCACATGGCCGACGGATCGACAGCCCAACTGGACGGCGGCGCACCGGTCTCGATCTGCCTGAAGTCCGGCGGGTGCGCCTGCCCGGACGGCACGGACCCGCTCGGGCACAGCACTCCCGGCGCGGACGGTCAGGCGGTACTGGCTGCGTCGGCCGATGCCACCGCCCAAGTCAGGTTCACGCCGCTGACGCTGGGGCCGTGCACGCACCACACGGGCAGCCCGCCGCCGAGCGGTGACCGCGCGCTCGTCGGCACGTGGCGCAGCGTGCGCTGGCGGATGCCGCCGGTCGTTGCGGACCGCACCGCCGGCGGCGCGGGAATGTCGCTCACGTTCAACGCGAACGGCAGCGCGCAGGCCGACTTCTCCCGGATGACGCCCGTGACGATGTCCAAGGCGTCCGCTGGGGTCGACACGACGAGCACGTTCGTCTACCGCGGCAGCGGGGCTGCGACTTGGAGCAGCGGGTCGGGCGTGCTGCACATCGTGTACGGCGACCCGCACGCGTTCCACTATCACTTCGCGTTCTCGGTCGCCGGCACGTCGGTGCCGCCGGTCGACGGGGACTTCGGCCAGCCGGTCTCGGGCACGAGCCCGGCGGGCGGGTTGACCCGCGCGGACTACGCAGCCGCGGGCTCGACGCTGGTGCTGACCATGACGATCCCGCGCGGCCTGGGCAGCATCCAGATCTTCTTCGAGAAGAGCTGAGTCACCCCGCAGTCAGCGAGAAGTCGTCGAACTGCGCCCAGGTGTCCTGGTTGCTCGGCGGCCACAGCCCGCCGTAGACCTGGACGCTGGTGTTGCTGCCGGTGTTGAGGTGCACGGTCAGCTGGGTGTAGCCGCCGAGCGCGTTGTACTCCTGCTCCCCGATCACCGCGCCGCTCGTCGTGCGTACGCCGAAGTAGCCGGCGTTGTTGTTGGCGGACGTGCGCACCCAGCCGGTGAGCGTGTAGTTCGTGTTCGCCGCGACCGACACCGTCTGGTGGATGTCGTTCCACCCGCTCGTGTTGCGCACCCAGCCGTTGTTCGCGCCGGAGTGGGCGTTGCCGAGACCCAGGTCGGCGCCGCATTGCCCGTTGCACACCCACGGACCCAGGCCGCTCTCGAAGCCGGGATCGGCCACCGCGTTGCCGGGCGGCGGCGGGGGCGGCGGGGGCGCGGCACCGCCGATGACCGCTGTCATCCGCGGCAGATCGTCGGCGAGGTAGGCGTTCCAGCACATCTGGTCGTGGTTGTTGTCGCAGCCCCAGCCCAGATCGGCCGAGTTCACGTGGTCTTGGCTGTACCAGTAGTGGATCCCGGCCGCCGCCATGTTGGACGCCATCAGATCGTTCTGCGGCTTGACCGCGCTCTCCACGATGCCGTCCCCGCTCGAACCGTTGCCGATACCGACGTACAGCGCGACGGTCGTGTTCGTCAGGTGCGCGATGTTGGCCGGGTTCACGTCGGCGACGGCGAGCGCGCGCTGGTTGAACGGCGCGTACTCCGGCCCCATGATCGAACCCGGCGGCACCGGCGTGCCCGAGCCGGGCACGACGCCGGTCTCCTCGCCGTAGATCGCGGACTCCGTGGTGAAATTCCCGGTGTCGACCGCGCCGGAGAAGGCGGCCGCGTAGGAGAACAGGTCCGGACGGTCCTCGGCGTAGTGCATCGACCCGAAGCCGCCCATCGACAGCCCGGCGATCGCCCGACCGGACCGGTTAGCGATGGTGCGCAGGTTCTGGTCGATCCACGGGACGAGCTGGTCGAGGTGGAAGGTCTCCCAGTTCTGCGGGCAGAGCTGCGAGCAGCTGGACCAGTTGAGCTCCCAGCCCTTGACGCCGCCGTCCGGGATGACCGTGATCAGGGAGTACGGGTCGGTGATCTGGTTGGCGGCGCCCGGCGCGACCGTCCACGCGGACGGGCCGGCGAGCGCACCGTGCATCAGGTACAGCGCGGGATAGCGCGCGGTCGGGTTCGCCGCGTATCCCTCCGGCAGCAGCACGATGATCTGGTGCTGGCCGGAGACCGCGGTCGTGTTCACCGTCAGGTCGATCTCGCGTCCGCTGACGCTCTGGTTCAGCACCGAGATGCCGAAGCCGTTCTGGAAGACGGGGCCGGTGGCGGCGCGGGCGAAGGTGCTCGGCACCGCGAGTGCGGCGATCACGAGCGCTGTCGTCGTGACGGATGTGATCAGTGGCTTGACCGAGGTGAGCTGCATGCGAACCCCCACGCGAGGCGATGTGGGGCGAACGTAGCTCCGAAAGTTACCTGGGACAAGATGTCTGGGGAAAATACCCGTCAATCAGCACGCTTTTCTCAGCCGACGTCGCCCGATCCCGTCCAGACCGTCCAGCCGAGCGCCGTCATCCAGAGCGCGACCGCCGCCGCGAACCACGCGATCAGGGTCGCCCCGCAGCACATCGGCGCCCCGGCGAGATCGCGGGCCGGCCGGCTGCACCGTCCCGGAGTGTCGCCTGGCATTGAGGTGGGCTTTCGGCGCGACAGGACGACGTTGATCTTGTAGCGTCCGCTCGCCACCCTCTACTTCCGCTTTGGCCGGTACGCCCGCTACGGGGAGATGAATGATGATTGAACGCCGCATTCTGGCTGCGATCACGAGCCTGACCTTGACCGCCGGCGTCGCCGTCGCGGTCGGGGTCGACACGGCTCACGCGGCGCCGGTCCCCGCCAGCGGGGCAGCGCTCGGCTTCGGCAGCAATGCCGACGGCGAGATCGGCGACGGGGCCACCCAGACCGCTGTCTCGTCCCCGACCGGTGCGCACCTCCCGTCCGGCGTCACGGCCGTTCAGGTCTCGACGGGTTACTCGCACACGGTCGCGCTGGGATCCGACGGCGTGGTGTACGCGTGGGGCGCCAACGGCAGCGGTCAGCTCGGCAACGGGTCGACGAGCCCGAGCCTGTCGCCGACGCCGGTCAGCATTCCCAGCGGCGTCACCATCACGTCCGTCGCGGCCGGCTACCTCGCCAGCTTCGCGGTCACGAGCGCGGGCAAGGTCTACGCCTGGGGCTCGGACGCTTCCGGCCAGCTCGGCAACGGCGCCGGCGGTGGCTCACCCTCGCCGGTGCTCGTCTCGCTGTCGGGCACCGTGCACGCCACCGGGGTGTCGGCAGGGTTCGGGTTCGCGCTCGCCGTGACCTCGACCGGCGCGGTGTACAGCTGGGGGCTCAACAACGCCGGCCAGCTCGGCGACGCCACCGGCACGAGCCGGCCCGCTCCGGTGCTGGCACACCTGCCGGCCGGCGTCACCGCCACGGCCGTCGCGGCCGGGTACGCACACAGCCTCGCGCTGGCGAGCACCGGCCGGGTCTACGCGTGGGGCCTGAACAACATGGGTCAGCTCGGCAACGGCTCGACCGGCAACACTGCCGTGCCGACCCAGGTCGCGCTTCCCTCGAACACCGCCACGGCGATCGCGGCCGGCTACCTGCACAGCGTCGCGGCACTGAGCAACGGCTCGGCGCTCGCCTGGGGTGACAACACGTACGGCCAGCTCGGTGTGGGCTCCGCGCCCGACGAGCTCGCGAACTCGAAGACGCCACTGCCGGTGAGCCTCGGCTCCGGTGTACAGGTCACGCAGGTGGCCGCGGGCGTGGGCCACACGCTGCTGCTCACCAACACTGGCGGCGTGCTCGCGGCCGGCGACAACTCGGTCGGCGAGCTGGGCATCGACGGCCAGCTCTCCTCGGACACCCCGGTGCCGACCGACGTGCCCGACGACACGCCGGCGCTCGCAGTCGCGACGACGTCGACCTCGCGCACCAGCTTCATCATCGTCCCGGCGAGCATCGCGACCACCACGACCGTGACCTCGTCGGCGCCGTCCGTGCAGGTCGGGCAACTCGTCACCTTCACCGCCACCGTCGCACCCAACACCGGTGTCGGCACGGTGTCCTTCGCCGCCGGCGCCGACCCGCTGGACGGCTGCCAGGACCTGCCGCTGACCGCGCGCGATGACGGCAACGCGTTCGCGGTGTGCTCGACGGCCGGCCTGCCGGTCGGCACGACGGCCATCACCGCGACCTACAACGCGTCCGCGCCCTACCTCGGCAGCACCGGGACGCTGCCCGGTGGTCAGACCGTGACCGAGGCCGTCGTCCGCGCCGGCGACGGGTTCGCATGGGGCGGCAACACGTCCGGCCAGCTCGGCGACGGCACCACGACGAGCACCGCCACGCCGATCCGGATGGACCTGCCCAAGGGCAACCAGGTCCTGCAGATCGCCGGCGGCTACCGGCACGGGCTCGCGCTGCTCTCGGACGGTTCGGTGTACGCGTGGGGCGACAACTCGCACGGCGACCTCGGCAACGACAGCACGACCGAGTCGGACACCCCGGTGCAGGTTTCACTGCCGGACGGGGTCGTGCCCGTGAGCGTCGCCGCAGGTGTGGCAGCGAGCGCGGTCGTCACGTCCGACGGTGACGTCTACGCCTGGGGCGCCAACAACGCCGGGCAGCTCGGCATCGGCTCGACGACGGATGCGCACGTCCCGACGCTCGTGCACCTGCCCTCCGGCACGGTCGTCACGACGGTCTCGCTCGGCGGCGCGCACCTGCTTGCGCTGACCTCGGGCGGCACGGTCTACGCGGCCGGCTCGAACGCGTTCGGTCAGCTGGGCGACAACAGCATCACGCAGCGCACGACCCCGGTGGCGGTCCACCTGCCCGCGGGTGCCCAGGTCACCGGCGTCGCGGCCGGCTTCGTGCACAGCCTGGCCGTGACCAGTGCCGGCACGGTGCTCGCGTGGGGCGACAACAGCCACGGCGAGCTCGGTACCGGCGACACCACCCCGCTGCCCGTCCCGACGCCGATCTCGCTCGGCGTGAGCGTCTCGGCGATCGCGGCGAGTGCAGGTGCCTACGACAGCTTCGCGCTGGCCTCCGACGGGAGCGTGCTCGCGTGGGGCGAGAACGACCGCGGCGAGTTGGGCACCGGTGACACGACCGAGCAGCACACGCCGACCGCCGTCGCGCTGCCGAGCGGAACCCATGCCACCGCGATCGCGGCGGGCGCGGCGTCCACCTACGCGCTCACCTCGACCGGCACGGTGCTCGCCTGGGGCGACGCCACGTTCGGCTCGCTCGGCGACGGCAGCACAACGTCGGAGTCGAGCCCGGTCACGGTGCGCCTGCCCAGCGGAGCGCACCCCGTCGGGATCTTCGTCGGCGGCTCGGGCGTGTCCGGTTATGCGATCGTGCCGCAGGCGAGCACCACGACGACCGTCACCGCCTCGCTGAACCCGGCCACCGCAGGCAACAACGTGACGTTCACGGCCACCGTCGCGCCCAACGACGGGGGCGGCACGGTCGAGTTCACCGACAACGGCTCGACGATCTTCGGCTGCGATGCAATGGCCCTCAGCGGCGTCGGCCCGTACACCGCTACCTGCTCCACGAACGCGCTCGCCCGGGGCGACCACGAGATCGTCGCGAACTACTCCGGCGACGGGGCATACGCGCCGAGCAGCGGCACGCTGGCCGGGGGCGAGACGATCAACGGCATCCCGACGACGACCAAGCTCGCCGCGTCGCCGGCCCGGCAGACCTTCCCGAAGACAGTCACCTTCACCGCGACCGTCAGCGGCTCGGACGGGTTCGGCACGGTGGACTTCGACGCCGACGGCGTGGTCATCGATGGCTGTGCGGCCAACGTGCTGGTCAAGGTGTTCGGCGGTGCGTACCAGGCCAAGTGCGCCACGACGTCGCTCGAGCCGGGCACGCACCACATCACCGCCGCCTACTCCGGCGACGACCGCTCGGCACCCAGCAACGCCACCCTGGGCACCGACGAACTGATCACCGCCGCGACCCACCTGGTCGCCGACCCGGTCACCATCACGACCCCGGGCGGGCCGGCGACCTACCGCGCCACGCTGACCCGCACGGTTGACGGCGTACCGATCGAGGGAATGACGGTGACGTTCACATTGAGCACGTTCTTCGGCTCGTCGTCGTGCTCGGCGATCACCGACGAGAACGGCGTGGCGACGTGCGACGGCGCGCACCCGACCCGCTCGGGCGGGACGTACACGGCGCGGTTCGCCGCCACGACCGGCTACACCGCATCGACCGGGCAGAACAAGGTCACGTTCTGAACGATCGCGAACCGGCCGGTGCGTTTTGCTCCGGCCGGTTCGCGTTTCCGCAGCCCGTTAGGCCGCGTGCGCGGCGGGTGATGGCGCCGGCAGCCCGCTGGATCGAGCAGGCTTGACGAGCACCACGATCGCGACGGCGAGATACCAGAGCAGCACGAGCGCCATCGGCGTGAAGATCACCGCGAAGATGCCGCCCAGGACGGCGAGCCACGCGGTGTAGCGCAGCCACGAAGCCAGGCCGACCCCGCGAAGGGCTACGACCGCGACCAGCGCGGAGCTGACCAGTGCGAACACGACGAAGCAGAACGGGTACATGAGATCCATGACGACCCGGATCGTGTCGCCGTCCTTCGGCATCGGTTCGTCACCGAACTCGAGCGCTCCGGCCATGACTGCCGACGTCATCGCGCCGGCGGTGATCGCGGCCGCGCCGAGCACTCCCAGACCGCCGATCAGCCGGGCCGCGCCCGGTGCGGCCACCACCTCCGACAGCGCCCGGGTGAACCAGACGAACAACAGTGCGGCGAGGACCAGCAGATAGGCACCGATGAGGATGCCGCGCCGCGCACCGTGGTCGGACAGCTTCGCGATGTACTTGGCCGCAGCGACCGAGTCGCTGTCGTGCGACTTGATGTCGGGGCTGTTCCCGAAGCTCACGAACACGCCGACTACGAACAACACGACGAACGCGATGCCTGCGGACATGGCTCGACGCAGCTCAGAAATACTCATCGTCCCTCCCAAGACGCGATGTTGGGCACAACTATGCACACGAAGTTGATCACGTCAAGGATATCTGTGTGCGATCTCTCAACCGGGCGGCTCGCCCACGGCTTTACGCGGCGTCGTGGAACACGAGGCCGAGGGTGTGCCGCTGCCCGGAGCGGATCGCGGACACGCCGTGCCGGACGGGTGCCGCCGACCAGCCGCGCGCGGACTGCACCGGACGGTCACGGGTGGTGAACAGGTAGCCGTGCCCGTGCGGGAGCAGCGTCGCGGTGCCGCGTGACTGCGCGCGCGGTCGCTGTTCGAGCAGCAGGAACTCACCGCCCGTGTGATCGACACCGGGCTCGTTCAGGTTGATCACCACCTGCAGCGGGAACACCAGCTCGCCGTAGAGGTCACGGTGCAGCGCGTTCCAGTCGCGTTGCCCGTAGCGCAGCAGGATCGCCGTCGACTTGCGCTGTCCCGCGTCGTGGCACATCTGCAGCCACTCGTCGAGCGTGTCCGGCCACGGCGCGCGCCCCGGCCGAGCTTGTCCCACCAGTCCCGGGCGATCGGCAGGAGCCGCGGGTACAGCGCCTGCTTGAGCTCCTCGATCGGCTCGGGGTAGGGCGCGCGGAAATAGCGGTACTCGCCCTCGCCGAAGCGGTGCCTGCGCATGTCGACGGTGCTGCGGAACCGCGCACGGTCGTCGTAGAGCTCGCGCAGTTGCACCGTTTCGGCAGCCGTCAGGAGTTGCGGCAGCAACGCGCCGCCGTAGTCGTCGAGCTCGGCGGTGATCGCATCCCAGTCTCCGCCGTCGACGCGGGCGCGCCAACGATCGCGCGGCTCGCCGGTCATGCCGCCTCCAGGTGCAGCAGCGCGGCCTTCGCCTCCGCACCGCCGACGTAGCCGCCGAGCGTGCCGTCGGCGCGCAACACCCGGTGGCACGGGACGACGACCGGCAGCGGATTGGTCGCGCACGCGGTGCCGACCGCGCGGACGGCGTTGGGGTTGCCGACCAGTTCGGCGACCTCACGGTAGCTGCGGGTCTGTCCGTAGCCGATCTCCGGCAGGTGCCGTTGCACGAGTTGGCGGAAGCCGTGCGAGAGGGACAGGTCGAGCGGCAGGTCGAACGTCCGGCGCCGCCCGGCGAAGTACTCGTCGAGTTCGCGGGCGGTGGTGTCGAGTCGCTTCGGCGCGCGCAGGATGCGGGGGCTCAGCCGCTGCGCGATGGTCTCGAGCACGCCGTCGTGGCCTTCGGTGGCGTAGGCGACGCGCACCAGCCCGCGCGCCGTCGCGGCGAGCAGGAGCCGGCCGACCGGTGAGTCGACGACGGTGTAGGCGACGTCGAGCAGGCCGTCCTGCTCCGCGTGCCGCTCCAGGTTGCGGTGCAGCCGGCTCAGGGTCTCGGCATCGGCGGGCGATCCGAGGACGTCCAACGCGTCGTTCATGAGGTTGCTCCACTCAGGTAGGTCTTTCGCAGGTTCTTGATGCCGTCCGCGGCCGCGCGCCGCGCCGCATCGGCGCTGCCGCCGATGAGTTTCGCGATCTCGGCATAGGGCAGTCCGGCCACGTGGTGATAGGCAACCGCCTGTCGCTGCTTGTCCGGGAGGTCGCGCACCGCCTGCCACAGGTCGTGGTCGACATCCGGGACGCCGAGGTCGGACGGGGTCTCCGGCAGTCGTTCGACCGGTAGCGGCTGCCGGCTCCTGGCACGCAGTACGTCGATGGCCTTGCGGTGCGCGATGGTCACGAGCCACGCCTGGACGTTTGCGGTGTCCGGCAGGTCGGGGAAGGCACGCAGGGCGGAGACGAACGTCTCCGACCATGCGTCCTCGGCGTCATGCGGCCCGAGCAGCACGCGGCACACGCGCAGCACGGTGCCGGCGTGCTCGGCCACGACGTTCTCGAACGGCGTTTTCATGTCCACCCATTGAAGCCTGGCCGCGGCGGCGGTCAGAACAGCCGTCCGGCGGCCACCGCGGCAGGCGCTTCCAGTTCGAGCAGCGCCCGCTTGCGTTCGAGCCCGCCGGCGTATCCGGTGAGCGCGCCGGCCGAGCCGACCACGCGATGGCACGGGACGAAGATGCACAGCGGGTTCGCTCCGACCGCCTGCCCGACTTGGTACGCGCGACGCGGGTCACCGAGTTGCGCGGCGATCGTGCCATAGGTGGTGGTTCGGCCGAACGGGACCTCGTTTACCTTCGCCCACACGGACTGCTGGAATTCGTCGCCGGTCGCTGCGAGAGGCAGCTCGAAGCTGCGTCGCATCCCCTGCAGGTATTCGATCAGTTGCCAGGCCGCTTCGCCGAGGAGTTCGTCCTCGGTCGTGGCGACGCCGAGACCGAGCACCTCGGCGCTCGGCCGGCGGACGTGGCGGGCGAAGTACAGACCGGTGATCGTCTCGCCGGTCGCGACGATCGTGATCTCGCCCAGGGTCGTGTCGACGATGGTGTGTCGGGTGGTCATTCCTGTCTCCTCTCCATCCTGGGTAGACGCGCGGGCTGCCCAGAACGTGAGGTGCAGAGAGGATTTTTGTTCAGGCAGTGGCGGCCTTGACCAGCTCGCTGATGCTCTTCTCGACCGTGGGGGTCCAGGTCTGCAGCGCGAACGAAACCGGCCACATGTCGCCGTCGTCGAGGTTGGACGCGTCCTGGAACTCGAGGGTCGAGTAGCGCAGGTTGAACTTGCCCGCGTTCTTGAACGCGAGGACGACCTTGCCGTCGTCGTTCGCGTAGGCGGGCATGCCGTACCAGGTCTTCGGCCACAGCCCGGGGGCCGCCTCGGTGACCGTCACGTGCACCCGCTCGGCCAGCGCCCGATCTTGGGGCGTCATCTTCGCGATACTCTCGAGCAGCGCCTGCAGGCCGTCCGCCTTCTTCGCACCGTGCTTGCCTTCCGCGCGCAGCTCTTCCGCGCGTGCCTTCATCGCGGCGCGCTCGTCGGCGCTGAACCCGTCGGATTCGGTCTGTGACCTCTTAGCCGGCATCGTCGGTTCCTTCGCTCTCGTCGTCCACCGGTGCTCACCGGCTGCCGCATACGACGCTAGGCGCCCCGCACGCGCCCGCGCTTCTCGATTCCTGCTCGACGCGTTCGAGTCGGGACTCATCCAGCCCTAGCGCCGTCCGTCGTCGTGGTGCCGCGTTCGTACAGCCAGGTGCGATCGATCCCGGACACGGCGAACCCGGCACCGGTGTAGGCGCGCACGGCCTTCGTGTTCGCGGGTTCCACGCTGACCTTGAGCCGGGTGCAGCCGCGGGCGGCGAGCCCGCGCAACCCCGCGTCGAGCAGCTGCGCCGCGAGGCCTTGGCCCGCGTGTGCGTCCTCGATCCGCACCGGCTCGACCAGGCCGACGCCGGTGACGAGGTCTGGCCAGAACAGCGCATACCCGGCGACCGAGCCGTCCGGCGCGAGCATCGCGAGATCGAGCTGCGGGTCGTAGATCGAGCAGTGGCGCAGCCCGTCCTCGACCTGCGCGCCGCTGCGCCGGGTCATCCAGTGCGGACGCGCGTGCTCGTCAGCGCGCGAGACGATCCGGTAGCCATCGGCGAGCGGGCGGCGCGGCGCCCGCACGGCCGCCGGGTCGAGCCAGCAGACGGCATAGCTCTCCTCGGACGGCGCGAAGCCGGAGCGGCGGGCCGCGTCCTGGGCAGCGGTGTCGCCCTCGGGCAGCTGCATCTCGATGTGCGCGACGTCCACCTGCGCGCAGCGCGCCGCGGCGAACGTCCACGCCGCTTCGAAATCGGCGGCGGCAAACACGTCGCAGCTGAACCGATCGGGCTTCCAGCGAGTGAGCACCGCCGCCGCGACAGGCTCGTCGTCGTCCAGCCACACCCGTGCGTCGGCAGGATCGTCGTGCCGGTCTCGCGGCCACCACCACTGCAGATCGGCCGCCTCCCACACCTCACCGGCCGGATCGGCCAGTCGCCGGCGCTGCAGCAAGACCGTCATGAGGTGCAGATACCGAACGCCGATGGGGTCCTCGACGGTCAGCACAAGGCCAACCTAGCCGCGCGGTACACCGAGTTCCGGCAGCCCGAAGTACGGTGTCGGAAGGATCAGGGGTTGGCGGAGGCGAAGCGCATCGTGGCGATCAGCGACTTTCCGAGATACCCGCTGCTGTTCGGGCCGAGCCCGGTGCATCCGCTCGAGCGGCTGTCCGACCACCTGGGCGGCGCGCGGATCTGGGCGAAGCGCGAGGACTGCAATTCCGGTCTGGCGTTCGGCGGGAACAAGACCCGAAAGCTGGAGTACCTCGTGCCGGACGCGCTCGCGCAGGGTGCGACGCACCTCGTGTCGATCGGCGGGGTGCAATCGAACCACACGCGCCAAGTTGCTGCCGTCGCGGCGAAGCTCGGGCTCAAGGCGCGCCTCGTGCAGGAGAGCTGGGTCGACTGGCCGGACGCGGTGAACGACCGCGTGGGCAACATCCTGCTCTCGCGGATCATGGGCGCCGACGTCGAGCTCGTCGACGCGGGCTTCGGCATCGGTTTCAAGGAGAGCTGGGAGAACGCGCTCGAGGAGATTCGCGCGGCGGGCGGCGTCCCGTACGCGATCCCGGCCGGCGCATCCGACCATCGTCTCGGTGGTCTGGGCTTCGCGAACTGGGCCGACGAGGTCGCGCAGCAGGAGCAGGAACTCGGAGTCTTCTTCGACACGATCATCGTGTGCACGGTCACGGGTTCGACGCACGCCGGGATGATCGCCGGCTTCGCCGGCCAGGATCGGCCGCGTCGAGTGCTCGGCATCGACGCGTCCGCGAAGCTCGACGAGACGCGGGCCCAGGTCGAGAAGATCGCGCGCAACACCGCAGAGCTGATCGAGCTCGGCCGCGACCTGCGCGACGACGAGATCACCGTGCTCGCCGGTTGGGCCGGCGACTACTACGGCATCCCCGTGCAGTCGACGCTCGACGCCATCCGGCTCACCGGCAGCCTCGAGGGCGTCATCCTCGATCCGGTGTACGAGGGCAAGTCGATGGCGGGGTTGATCGACCTCGTCCGGACCGGCGAGTTGGGACGTGACTGCAACGTGCTCTATGCCCACCTCGGTGGCCAACCGGCGCTCAACGCGTACAGCGCGTTGTTCAAGAACTGACCGCCGATGTCCAGGTTCACGCCGGGCGCACGCGGCAACGAGGCCGTGACCGTCACCGTGCACGACGGCCGGAGCAGCCGCGACGAATCCCTCGTGGACCCGACCACCCAACTCGGTCCGGTGCTCGTGCGCTTCGAGGCGGCAACGCCGTACCGCACCGGCGACTCGCTCCTCCTGCCCGACGGATCCCAATGGCCCGTGACCGCGGTCAAGGACCGGATGTCGCTGTCCGGTGCGTGGTCGCAGGTCGTGACGATCGGCGACCGGCCCTGACGCGGGGATCGCTCACACCTCGACGATCTGCGGCAGCGCGTCATCTCCACCGTCGGTGCCGACCATCTCTTCGGCCGTCGCGTTGTGAGAGCGCAACGCGATCACCGCCGCGACCGCCGCGAAGATCGCGGCCGCGAGCAGTGCGGCCCGGAATCCGCTGGTGAGCGCGGAGGCCTGCGAAACGCCGGCGTCGAGGCGCGAGCTCGTCCGGGAGGCGGCGATCGCGGAGAAGATCGCGACGCCCAGCGCACCACCGAGCCAGGTGGACGCGTTGATCATCGCGGCCGCGAGCCCGGCTTGATGCTCCGGAACCCCCGCCTGGGCGGCGGTGGTGACGCCGACGAACAGGAGGCCGACACCGAAGGACATGATCTCCAGCGGGACGAAGATGTCGCCCAGCCAGGTGCCGTGGACCGGGATGAAGGACAACCAGAGGATGCCGCCGGAACCGAGCAGCGCGCCGAACACGATCAGCGGGCGCGTACCGGTCCTGAGCATCAGCTTCGACGCGATGCCGGCTGCGACTGCCACGCCGAGCGTGCTCGGAATGTAGGCAACGCCGGCCTTGAGCGGGGAGAAGCCGAGCACGTTCTGCATGTACAGGGTGATGAAGAAGAACATGGCGTAGAAGCCGGCCAACGCCATCACCTGCGTGAGGTTCGCTTCGCCGAGTCCCTTGATCTTGAAGATCGAGAACGGGAACAGCGGGTGCGCCTGGCGCGCCTCGAACACTGCGAAGAGGAGCAGCAGCCCACCTGCTCCGAGCAGACCACCGAGGGTTCGTCCGGCACCCCAGCCCCTGCCCGGCGACTCGACGATCGTGTAGACGAGCAGCAGCATGCCCGCGGTGAGCAGCAGAGCCCCGATGGCATCCAGTCGCCCACGCTGCCGTGGCTCGTCGGCGGGTAGTAGCCGGGTGATCGCGACCAGCACGACCACGCCGATCGGTGGGTTGACGTAGAACACCCACCTCCACGTGAGCAGGTCGGACAGGACACCGCCCAGCAGCGTTCCCGCCGCCGATCCGAGCCCGGCGATCGCACCCCATGCGCCGAGCGCCTTTGCCCGGTCGTTCGGATGACTGAAGGTGGTCGTCAGGATCGACAGCGCAGCCGGGAGCATCAGCGCGGCGCCGACGCCCTGCGCGAGGCGCGAACCGACGAGGGTGGCCGGGTTCTGGGCCGCTCCGCCGGAGATCGAGCTGGCGACGAACAGCAAGGTCCCGATCACGACGACACGACGCCGACCGACCAGATCGGCGAGGCGACCACCGAGCAGCATGAAGCCGCCGTAGGTCACGAGGTATGCGCTCAGCACCCACTGCAGGTTCTGGATGCTGAACCCCAGGTCCCTCCGGATGGACGGCAGCGCCACGTTGACGATCGAGGCATCGACGAAATCGAGAAAGGCGATCGCCAACAGCAGGGCGAGCACGGCCTTGCCCCGGCGCGTGCCGAGCACAGGCTCTGCAACTCCGACATCGACCATTTGCTGACGTCCCATCTGAAAGAGAAGATTCGAGTTAGTTAGCTGACTAACTCAGGTAGACGCCATCCTGCATGACCAGGTGCTAACCTGCAAGTGAGATGACTGACTTGGCCCGACGCAGTGACAAACGTGGCCGCCTGATCGCTGCCGCGCGCACGCTCATGCACGAGCAGGGCGTGCACCCCACGACGCTCGCCGAAGTGGCGCAACGCGCGGACATCCCGCCGGGCAACGTGTACTACTACTTCAAGACGAAGGAAGACCTCGTCCGCGCGGTCGTCGACGACTACAACGGGCAGGCCGATGCGATGCTCGCCGAGCTCGGCCGGCTGCGCTCGCCGGCATCCCGGCTCAAGGGGCTGACCCGCGGCTGGCTGGAGGTCGCCGACACGGTGGCCGATTACGGCTGCCCGGTAGGCAGTCTGTGCGCCGAGCTCAACAGGTGCGATGGCGCGATGGGCCGGGCCGGCGCCGAGATCCTGGGCCGCATCACCGAGTGGGCGGCGGCGCAGTTCCGTGAGCTGGGTCGGCGCGACGCGAAGGATCTCGCGATGGCGTTGATGTCGGGCATCCAGGGCTCAGCGTTGCTCGCCCAGACGTTCCATGACGCGACGATCCTGAGCCGCGAGGCGCGTTACCTGGCGAAATGGATCGACTCACTGTCCTAGCGCCTGCGACGGCACCGTCCGGCAACGAGCGCGCGCCCGGGCCGCCCGGTCAGGACTTGACCGCGTAGGCCTCGGTGAACGCGGTGAACTCGCCGTCGGCATCGCGACGCCAGGCGTAGCCACCGGTCGCGAAACA
>JAICKR010000071.1 GCA_025927835.1 Jatrophihabitans sp.
GGTCGGAGACCGAGTAGTAGGAGCGCGGGTCGGAAGGATCCACGGCCGTCGGGCAGACCTCGACGTGCGCGCCGTAGGCCTTCAGCACGTTGATCTTCTCCTGGCCCACCTTGTCGGGGCAGACGAACACGCAGTGATAGCCGCGTTGCTGCGCAACGATCGCGAGGCCGATCCCGGTGTTGCCGGACGTCGGCTCGACGATCGTGCCGCCGGGCGGCAGCTCGCCGGACTTCTCCGCGGCGTCGATCATCCGGACCGCGATGCGGTCCTTCACCGAGCCGCCGGGATTGAAGTACTCGACCTTGGCCAGCACGGTCGGTGCCAGTCCTTCGGTAACCCGGCTGAGCTTGACCAGCGGGGTGTTGCCGATCAGCTCGACGAGGGATTCGCTGTAGCGCATGGCCAAGACCCTAGCCACGCCCACCCCGGTTGAGTGGCGGGTCGCTAATCTCCACTTCATGACCGAACACTCGCGCCGGCGCCTCGCGGCGTACGCCGGTGGCGGCGTGGGCGGTCTTGCGCTCTCCGGCGCGGCGGCGCTGGTCGGCCTCATCTACGGCGAGGTCAAGCTCGCCGAGCGGCGCATCCCGAAGGCCAACACGCTGCCGCCGGCGCACGACGACACGATCTGGGCGGCCGCAGGCGTGAGCCGCGCCCGTCCGCCGATCCGCGTCGCGATGCTCGGCGACTCGACCGCGGCCGGCTACGGCGCCTACCGCGACCGCGACACCCCGGGCGCGCGGCTGGCGATCGGCATCTCCGAGGCCGCGCGCCGGCCCGTGCACATCAAGAACGTGGCCGTGGTCGGCGCCGAGTCACCGGACCTGCTCGTACAGGTCGAGGCGCTCGGCAACGCACGTCCCGACCTTGCGGTCATCATGATCGGCGCGAACGACGTCACCGAACGCACCAAGCCCTCTGTCGCGGTGCCGTTCCTCGAGGAAACCGTGCAGCGGTTGCGCAGTGTCGGCGCCGAGGTCGTCGTCGGCACCTGTCCCGACCTCGGCACGATCCGTCCGCTCGCGCAGCCGTTGCGCGCCTACGCACGACACCTGTCCCGCGACATGGCGAAGGCGCAGACGGTCGCCGTGGTCCGCGCCGGCGGCCGCACGGTCTCGCTCGGCGACCTGCTCGGCCCGCTGTTCATGCAGCATCGCGAGCTGTTCGCCGAGGACCTGTTCCATCCCTCGGCGGCCGGCTACGCCGAGGCGGCGAACGCGGTGCTGCCGTCCTGCCTCGACGCCCTCGGCGTACGCACCCGCGCCCGCTCGGCGAGCACGTTCACCACGCGGCGGGTCAAGCCGGCCCGCAGGGCGGCGGCACAGGCCGTCGCGCACCCCGGCACCGAGGTCGCCGGCGCGGAGCGCTTCGGGCGCAGCGCCGGTCGCCGCGGCCCGTTCGCGCAGCTGCGCCGGCGCCGCCCGCGCACGCCGCAGAAGTCCTCGCCCGAGGCGGCCGTGCCGGTCAGCGTGCCGCTCTCGGGGTGATCCACGTCCTGTTTCGCGACGTGTCGCACGTCCCGATGGCAGCATCGGGATAGTTCCGTGACCGCGAAGGAGTCCGTCCATGTCGGAAGCCGTCATCGTCGCCACTGCCCGCTCGCCCATCGGCCGGGCCGGCAAGGGCTCGCTCGTCAGCATCCGGCCGGACGAGCTCGCCGCACAGATGGTGCGCGCCGCGCTCGACAAGGTGCCGCAGCTCGACCCGCACGACATCGACGACCTGATGATGGGGTGCGGGCAGCCGGCCGGTGAGTCCGGCGCCAACATCGGCCGCGTGGTCGCCGTCGAGCTCGGCTACGACTTCCTGCCCGGCACCACGGTGAACCGCTACTGCTCGTCGTCGCTGCAGACCTCACGGATGGCCTTCCACGCCATCAAGGCGGGCGAGGGCAACGCGTTCATCTCGGCGGGTGTCGAGACGGTTTCGCGCTTCGTCAACGGCAGCGCGGACGGCTGGCCCAACACGCACAACGAGAAGTTCGCCGAGGCCGAGCAGCGCACCGCGAAGACCGCCGAGTCGGGCGCCACCGAGTGGCACGACCCGCGCGCGGACGGGTTGCTGCCCGACGTCTACATCGCGATGGGGCAGACCGCGGAGAACCTCGCGCTGCACAAGGATGTGAGCCGCGAGGACATGGACCACTTCGGCGTCCGCTCGCAGAACCTCGCCGAGGCCGCGCTCGCGAACGGCTTCTGGGCGAAGGACATCACCCCGATCACGCTGCCCGACGGCACCGTGGTGGCGCAGGACGACGGTCCGCGGGCGGGTGTCACCTACGACGCCGTCTCGCAACTCAAGCCGGTCTTCCGGCCGGACGGACGGGTCACCGCGGGCAACTGCTGCCCGCTCAACGACGGTGCTGCCGCGGTCGTGATCCTCAGCGACACGAAGGCCGCCGAGCTCGGCCTCACCCCGCTCGCCCGCATCGTCGCCACCGGCGTCAGCGGCCTCTCGCCGGAGATCATGGGCTATGGCCCGGTCGAGGCGACCCGCCGCGCACTGGCCAACGCCGGTATGTCGATCGGCGACATCGACCTGGTGGAGATCAACGAAGCGTTCGCGGCGCAGGTGATCCCGTCCTACCGCGACCTCGGCATCGATCTCGACCGGCTCAACGTGAACGGCGGCGCGATCGCGGTCGGGCACCCGTTCGGCATGACCGGCGCGCGCATCACGTCGACTCTCGTCAACTCGCTGCAGTTCCACGACAAGCAGTTCGGTCTCGAGACCATGTGCGTGGGCGGCGGGCAGGGCATGGCGATGATCGTCGAGCGCCTGTCCTGACCTTGTCGTAACCGCGGCGCCGGCCGTTCGTTGAACCGGGCAGCACACAAGCGGTCGCGGAGATGTCCGTGGGGGAATCGCCGAAACCGCCGGAATACGAAAGGCCGGACGGGATTTGGCGACCGTCCGGCCTTCGTGTTCAACCGAGAGCGCTCAGTCCCTGGCGTAGCCGAGCAGGCGCAGGATCTCGATGTAGAGCCACACCAGCGTGACGGTGATGCCGAAGGCCGCATACCAGGCAAACTTCTGCGGCGCGCCCTGGCGGATGCCGCGCTCGACCATGTCGAAGTCGAGCGCCAGGTTCATCGCGGCGATGACGATGCAGACGATGCTGAACACGACCGCAAGCGCGCCGCCGGACCGCAGCCCCAAACCGTGCGGGGTGAACAGGTACGCGATCAGGTTGACGACCATCAGGCCGAAGAGACCGATCGTCGCGCCGACCACGATGCGCGTGAAGCGCGGCGTGACCCGGATCGCGCCGATCTTGTAGACGAACAGCATGCCGGCCGCGACCATCACCGTTCCGGTGATCGCCTGGATGACGATGCCGTGCCACCGCGTCTCGAACAGGTGACTGATCGCGCCGAGGGCCACCCCTTCGAAGGCCGAGTAGGTGAGCGCGAGTGCGGCGTTCACCTTCATCGTCATCGCCATATAGAGGCCGAGACCGAGGCCGCCGAGCAGGCCGATGATCAATGGCGCGGCGTAGTGCTCGTTGGGCACGGTCACCCAGGTGACCGCGCCTGCGAGGAAGATCGTGCCGAGCATCGCCGCCAGGCGCTGCACGACATCGTCGAGCGTCATGTAGCGCGTGGTCGGCCGCGGGCCGGTGTAGGCGGGCTTGTCGAACATCACCTGCAGCTGGTTCGCCGAGGGTGCGTTTTTGCCGCCACCAGCAGCACGACCGAACTGGTTGATCACCGGATTGGGCACGTCGGCCTAACCTCCTCTTACGCAGGTCGCGGCTTGCGCCACGATCGTCCTTGAAACGAACCATAGATCGTGTCGGTTCCCCGAGGAGGGGCCTGCGTCACTTCCCATTGCCTCCGCGCGACCGGCGGGTAGATTTACCTGGAACTACGTGTACCACTGACTTTTGAGGAGTACGCCGATGTCTGGCCGCAACCGGCAGAAGCGCGATGCCATGGGCGTCGGGCTCGCGGCGCTGAACCGTCTCGCGGGCATCGCCGTGCTCGACCGGCTCAAGCTGCGCAAGCCCATCGAGCGTGCGGTCTTCCAGGGCACGAAGGCGGGCTTCCGCGGCGTGGGCGTGGCGAACCGCACCTTCACCGCGACCCAGAAACGCGGCAAGGCCGAGCGCCCGGCGGCCGCGTCCGGCCGTGATCTGTTCGACCTCACACCCACCGACGAGCAGAAGATGATCGTCGACGCGACGCGCGAGTTCGCCGCCGAGCAGTTGCGTCCGATCGCGGCGCAGGCCGACACCGAGTGCGAGGCACCCGCCGACGTGCTCAAGCGCGCCAACGCCGAGCTCGGAGTCACGCTCGTCGGCGTCCCCGAGGCGCTCGGCGGCATGGGCACCGAACGATCCGCGACCACCGGCGCGCTCGTGGCCGAGGCGCTCGCGCACGGCGACATGGGGTTGGCCGTCGCGTGCCTCGCGCCCGCCGCGGTGAGCAACGCACTCGTGCTCTGGGGCGACGAGACACAGCAAGCCACGTACCTGCCGGCATTCGTCGGCGACGACGTACCGGCCGCCGCACTCGCGGTGCTCGAGCCGCGCGCGCTGTTCGACCCGTTCACGCTCGAGACGACCGCGCGCAAGACCGGCGGCGGCTACACGCTCTCCGGCGTCAAGTCGCTCGTGCCGCGTGCCGCGACCGCCGAACTGTTCGTCGTCGCGGCGGCATTCGACGGCAAGCCCGCGCTGTTCCTCGTCGAGTCGGGCACGCAGGGTGTCGTCATCGAGGGCGAGCCGGCGATGGGCCTGCGCGCGGCGGCGACCGGCCGGCTCGTGCTGGAGGACGTCTCCGTGCCGGCCACCGCGCTGCTCGGTGATGCGTCGTCGTACGCCGACTGCATCCGCCTCGCGCGCATCGGCTGGGCCGCCCTCGCCTGCGGCACCGGCAAGGCGGTGCTCGACTACGTGATCCCCTACGTCAACGAACGCAAGGCGTTCGGTGAGCCGATCAGCCACCGGCAGGCCGTCGCGTTCATGGTCGCCAACATCGGCATCGAGCTCGAAGGCGCACGGCTGACGATGCTGCGCGGTGCGGCCCGCGCCGAGCAGGGCCGGACGTTCGCTCGCGAGGCCGGGCTGGCACGCCGGCTCACCGCCGAGTACGGCATGCAGATCGGCAGCAACGGCGTGCAACTGCTCGGCGGGCACGGCTACGTGAAGGAACACCCGGTCGAGCGGTGGTACCGGGATCTACGCGCCGCCGGCGTGATGGAAGGCGTGGTGTTGGTCTAGTGGCTATCAATCTGGAGACGCCGAAGAAGTTCGGCATGTTGATCAGTCAGGCGCATCAGGTGTCGACCGAGATCTTCCGGCCGATCTCGCGCAAGTACGACCGCGCCGAGCACGAGTACCCGAAGGAACTCGACATGCTCGCCTCGCTCATCGACGGCATGAACGCCTCCGGTGAGACGAACACGGGCGCGCGCGGCGTGCGCCGCAAGGAGGGCAACGGCGGCAACCAGAACGGCAGCAACATGTCGGGTGTGCTGTCGGTGATGGAGGCATGCTGGGGCGACGTCGCGATGGTGCTGTCGATGCCGCGCCAGGGTCTGGGCAACGCGGCGATCGCGTCGGTCGCGAACGACGAGCAGCTCGCGCGCTTCGACAAGTTGTGGGCGTCGATGGCGATCACCGAGCCCGGCTTCGGTTCCGACTCGGCAGCGGTCACCACGACTGCGGTGCTCGACGGTGACCACTACGTCCTCAACGGCGAGAAGATCTTCGTGACCGCGGGCGGCCGCAGCGACGCGGTCGTCGTCTGGGCCTCGCTCGACAAGTCGCTGGGCCGCGCGGCGATCAAGTCGTTCGTCGTCGAGAAGGGCACGCCCGGCATGGTCGTGGAGCGGCTCGAGCACAAGCTCGGTATCCGCGCGTCCGACACCGCGACCATCCGGTTCACCGACTGCCGGGTGCCGAAGGAGAACCTGCTCGGCTCGCCGGAGATCGAGGTGGAGCAGGGCTTCGCCGGCGTCATGCAGACCTTCGACAACACCCGTCCGCTCGTGGCCGGCATGGCTGTCGGGTGCGCGCGGGCCGCGCTCGACGAGACCGAGGACCTCCTCAAGCAGGCCGGTGTCGAGGTCGACTACGACAAGCCCGCGTACGTCCAGCACGCGGCGGCCGCGACGTATCTGCAGATGGAGGCCGACTGGGAGGCCGCCTACCTGCTGATGATGGAAGCGACCTGGATGGCCGACAACAACAAGCCGAACTCGCTGCAGGCCTCGATGGCCAAGGCGAAGGCCGGCCGTGCGTGCGTCGACATCACGCTGCGTTGCGTCGAGCTCGCCGGCGCGTTCGGCTACAGCGAGAACTCGCTGCTGGAGAAGTGGGCGCGCGACTCGAAGATCCTCGACATCTTCGAGGGGACGCAGCAGATCCAGCAGCTCATCGTTGCCCGCCGGCTGCTGAACAAGAACTCCGCCGAACTCAAGTAGTGGCCATAGGTATGTTTTTGTCATACCCATTCGGTATGGTTGTGCCATACCGAGGGAGCGAACGTGACAAATTGGGCAGAGCCGTCACCATTCGTGTTTGATGCGCCTGTCGCGCCCGACATGCTGGTGGGGCGGGACGAGGAGGCGGCGGCGCTGCGGTCGTGGGCGCGTGCCGGGCGGTCGACCGTGCTTGTCGCGCCGCGCCGCTTCGGGAAGACCAGCCTGCTCAACCGAGTGCAGGCAGACGCGGAGCGCATAGACCGGATGCCAGTCATCCTCGTCGATCTCTACGAACTCGCTTCGACCAGTGACCTGGTGATCCGGCTCGAGCGGGCGTGGGCCCGCCACGTCCCGGGCCGGCTGCGCGGTCGATTGGCCAAGGCGCTCGCCGGCACGGAACTCGGCCTGAACGTCATGGGCACGGGTTTCCAAATGCGACTCGCCGACCGGCCGCAGACGCCGCCGCTGCCCGCATTGCACGCGCTGCTCGCGCTGCCGGACCAACTCGCGGGCAAGGGCAGTCGGGTACTCGTCGTCTTCGACGAGTTCCAGTCGATCGGCGCGGTCAACGGCGCCGAGGGCCTAGTGCGCACCTATGTCCAGGCACAGCGCGACACGGCGTCCTACCTCTTCTGCGGGTCACAGCCGTCGATGATGGCTCGCATCTTCGGCGATCAAAGTCGGCCGTTTTACGGCCAAGCGCAGCGGTTCGAACTCGGCCGTCTCAACGTGGGCGTGCTGACGCCATGGGTCAGCGATGCCTTCGAGGAGGCCGGACGTCGTGGATGCGTGCCAACCATCGCGACGCTGATGGACCGCGCCGAGGGGCACCCCCAGCGGTCGATGCTGCTCGCCCACCTTCTTTGGCAGCGGGTCACGCCGGGGCAGCGGCCGAGTGACGATGTCGTCGACATCGTCGCCGCCGACGCGCTCGCAGCAGTAAGCGCGGAGATCGTCGCGATGCTCGATGTGCTGCCGACTGCCGAGAAGAAGACGCTGCGAGCGATCGCCGAATATGGCACGCCGCTGTCGAGCCGGGCGCTACGCGATCTCAACCTGTTGAAGGCGTCCGCGCAGTCGGCTGGCGCGGCACTGATCGAACGCGCACTGGTCGAACGCACAGCCGACGGTTGGCGGATCGTCGACCCTCTGACGGCGCGATGGCTGCGAGCGCGATATCCCACTCGGCCGGGGTAAGCGGAGCGAACCCGTCTTATACCTTGTGATACATCGGCCGATGTACAAAGAAGTATATCGGTCCAGCCGTCGGCGTACGTTCGTCGCGTGAGCAATCTGGACCGCACGCCGGCGCTCAGCCGGTGCGGCGGGTTGGCCGATGTCGCGCCGCGTCCCGTGCACCAGGTGTTCGCGGGCAAGGCGGTCGCACTCGGCGAGTCCACCGTCGTCCGCCGGCTGCTGCCCAACCTGGGCCGCAGGCTCGTCGGGCCGTGGTGCTTCGTCGACCACTACGGGCCGGACGACATCGCGACGGCCGACGGCATGCAGGTGCCACCGCATCCGCACATCGGGCTGCAGACCGTGAGCTGGCTGCTCGCCGGCGAGGTGCACCACCGCGACAGCATCGGCAGCGACGAGGTGATCCGGCCCGGCGAGCTCGGCCTGATGACCGCCGGCGCAGCTATCACGCACGCCGAGCAGTCGCCGGTGCCGCGACCCGCGCTGCTGCACGGCGTGCAGCTGTGGGTCGCGCTACCCGAGGCCGCGCGGCATGCCACGCCCGCCTGGGAGCACCACACCGCGCTCCCGCAGCTGCTCGGGCAGGACGTCGAGCTGACCATCTTCCACGGCACGCTCGCGGACGAGACCGCACCTGGACGCACCTACTCCGACCTGGTCGGTGTCTCGATCCGCATGGGCCCGGGCTCCTCCGATGCGATCGCGATCGAGCCCGACTTCGAATACGCGGCGCTGGTCATGGACGGCGCGGTCACGATCGACGGTGACGAGCTCTCGGTCGGCTCGATGCTCTACCTGGGCACCGGCCGGGCCCTGCTCGAGTTCTCCTCGACACCCGGCGCCGCATTCATGCTGCTCGGCGGCGTGCCGTTCGAGGAGGAGATCGTCATGTGGTGGAACTTCGTCGCGCGCAGCAATGACGAGATCGCCGCTGCGCGCGAGGCGTGGACGAGCGGCACCACCTTCGGTGACGTGGCCGGCTACGACGGCTACCGGCTGCCTGCACCGAAACTGCCACCGGGCCGGCTCAAGCCAGGCGGCGCGACCCGCTAGTCGACCCGCTCGGCGACGAATGCATCGGCCCGCTCGATCAGCTGACGCGCACGCAGCCGCTCGCCGATCTCGCGCGCCTCGTCGCGCAGCGGCTCGGCCTCGCTCGACCGCCCTCGAGCGAAGAGGAAGTCGGCATGGTCGAGGAGTGCATGGGCGAGGTGGTACGGGCTTGCGACGACACGGAACTCGGCGAGCACGGCCGTGAGGGCACCTTCGGCGCTGGGGTCACCGGCCTCCGCCAGCCGCCGAGCGCGGACAAGGGCACGCTCGGCACGCAGCAACGGCGGCAGGTGGCCGACCGGTGTGCCGTCGAGCAGCGTCACCAGTTCGTCCACGATCGCGTTCTCGTCGAGTTGCAGGGCGAGTCTCATCGCGAGCGGCCACGCGAACAGCACGGTCTCGTGCGCGATGCCCAACGCAACCGCGCGACCGAGGACGTCGTGTGCGTGCCGAAATGCTTCGCCGGCCTCGCCGCGGGCGGCAGCGATCAACGCGTCGATGAGATCCGCGACGGCCAGGTCCTGCGGGTCTTCGCTGCGGCGCAGCGCGGTGAGGCTCGGCGGTTCGTCCGGGATCGCCGCGACATCACCGCGCAGCGCCGGCAACGCGCTCGCGTACATGGCGGTGGAGCCGCTGGCCGGGTTGTCGTCCTCGAATCCGAGATCCTCCCGCGCCTGCAGCAGTACTCGTTCGGCTTCGTCCCATTCCCCGAGCAGGATCAGTGCGGCGGCGGTGTTGCCGAAGGCAGTGGGCAGGAAGAAGCGATCACCGAGCTGTTGGGAGCGCTCGATCGCCTTCCGCCCGAAGGCCACCGCACCGGCCGGATCGGTGGCGAGCAGGACCGAGGACAGGTTCAGCCACGCGCGACTCACCTGGACCGACTCGCCGGCGCGCTCGGCCAACCTGGCCGCGTACTCGAAGTCGGCCACCGACTCCGCCGTCCGGTCGAGCATGCCGGCCGCCATCCCGCGGGTGACGAACAGCTCCGCGAGATGCTCGGGCCCGACGCCGATCGCCTGCCCGAGCACGAGCGCCTCCGACGCCAGCCGGTGCGCTTCCGGGTTGCCGCTGAACACCTCTACGGTCGCGAGTTCCATCATCGCGAGCACCGTGTCCGCGTCAGGCTCCGCAGCCAGGCCCTGCAGCGCCTCGCTCACCCGCTGCCGGGCCTCCGTTTGGCGGCCCGTCCGGCGGCACGCCCGCGCCGCGGAAACCTGCGCGCGACCTGCCGCCCGCGCGTCGCCGGCAGCCAGATACACAGCGCGCGCGCGGTCGGCATGCGCCGCCGCCTCGTCGAAGGCGGTCGCATCGTGCGCCGCGGTCGCCGCGCACTCCCACAGCTCACCTGCGCCCGGCAGACCGTCCTGACCGCCGGCCTGCTCGGTGAGTTCGGCTGCCTCCGCGTAGGTGTCCGCAGCACGACTGGCCGCGCCCGACCGGGCCGCCTGCTCGGCCGCTCGGATCAGCGCAGCGATGGCGGTCGCCCGGATCTGCGAGACATCCGAATCGTCGGGAACCGCGGTCAAAGCATCCAGGTAGTGCTGGGCGACGACCTCGGAGACTTCCTCACCGTCGTTGGCGAAGGTGCGGCGCAGGTGCGCGGCCACCGCGAGGTGTCGTGCCTTGCGGTCGCGACGGGAAAGGGTGTCGTAGGCGACCTGCCGCAACAAGCTCTGGCTGAAGCGGTACGCGCCGCGCTGCGGCGACAGGGGGTCGGCGAAGATGTCGAAGACCTCGCGCCGCAACAGCTCGGCGAGCCCCGCCTCGACGGCGACCGGATCTCGTTGCGAGACCCCGACGAGCGCCTCGGCCGGGAAGCTGCTGCCCAGCACCGCGGCGTCCGCGACGAGCGCACGAAGCTGCGGATCGAGCACGTCGAGCCGCGCGGCCAGCAGCGCGTGCAAGCTGGTCGGGACGGACAGCTCGCCGACGTTGCCGATCAGCCGGTACACGCCCTCGATCGGGACGATCACGTCGCGGTCGATCAGCGACCGGACCGTCTCCACCGCGAACAGCGGATTGCCCTGGGCCTGAGCGGCGATCGCCGCTATGGCCGGCGCCGGCATACCGGGCACCAGCGCGTCGACCAGGGTGTCCATCGATCGCGCGTCGAGCGGGTCGAGGGTCAGCGCCGTGCGATTGCGTCCGGTCCCCCACCCGGGGCGGGCGTCCTCCAGTTCGGGACGGGCCAGCACGAGGACGAAGATCGGAGACGTGCGCGCCCAGTCGACGAGGTGGTCGAGGAAGTCAAGGAGGGCCTGGTCGGCGTGCTGCGCGTCCTCGATGAGCAAGATGGTCGGGCTGACGTCGGCGAGCCGCTCGAAGAACAGCCGCCACCCGGCGAACAACTCCTCGCGGGACAACGCGGCGTCGGCGCCGGGATAGCCGACACCGAGCAGACGAGCCAGGCGCGGCCCGACGTAGTGCTGCTCACCCGCGTCGGGCACGAAGTCCGGCAGTCGCTCAGCGAGCTTGCCGGCGGCGACTTCGCCGGCGTCTTCCTCGGCGATACCGAAGCGTTGCCGCACGATCTCGGCCAGCGCCCAGAACGCCACGCCGTCGCCGTAGGTCAGGCAGCGGCCTTGATGCCAGAACATCGCTTCGGCGAGCCCGTCCACGTACTTGCGGAACTCCCAGCCGAGGCGCGACTTGCCGACCCCGGCCGGACCGGACGCGAGGACGAGCCGCGGCGCGCGCCGCTCCGCGCTGGCGTGCAGTAGCTCCTTGACCGTGCGCAGTTCCGCGTCGCGTCCGACGAACGGCGCCTCGAGACCGTCCACGCGTTGTGACCCACCCACGCCGGAAAGCACCCGCGTCGCGCGCCACAACCGGGCGGGTTCCGCCTTGCCCTTGAGGGCGTGCTCGCCCGCGCTCTCGAACCCGACCGAGGCTTCGGCCAGTCGCTGGGTCGCGTCGTCGACGAGGACGGTGCCGGCTTCGGCCGCGGCCTGGACCCGCGCCGCCGTGTTCACCGCATCGCCCGCGACCATGCCCTCGCCGGTAGCGCCGATCGTGGCGGCGACCTCGCCGGTGACGACGCCGGCGCGGGCCGCCAGCCCGGGTGCGCCGACCCGCTCACCCAGGGCGGCGACGGCGGCGACGACGTCGAACGCCGCACGCACCGCGCGTTCGGCGTCACCCTCGGTCGCGATCGGCGTGCCCCAGACGGCCATCACCGCGTCGCCGATGAACTTCTCGACGACCCCGCCGTAACGCGTGATCACCGTGCGCGCCGCGTCGAAGTATTCGGAGAGCAGTTCGCGGACCTGCTCCGGATCGCGCGATTCGGACAGTGGGGTGAAGCCGACCAGGTCGGCGAACAGCACCGAGCACACCCGCCGCTCGGCGATCGGTGCGGCTGCGGGCTGCGCCGGTACGGGGGCGCTCGCGCCGGACAGGGACGTGCCGCACTCGCCGCAGAAGGCCGCGTGCGGCTCGACCGGCGACGCGCACGTCGGGCAGGTGCGGGCGATCGCGGCGCCGCAGGAAATACAGAACTTCTTACCGGGCGCGTTCTCCGCGCCGCAGGCCGCGCATTCGATCACCGCACCCCGTTCCCTCGCCTGATGCGCTCACGATACAAAGTGTCCGCCCGACCGGTCGTCGGAGCGCCCGGTCGGGCGGACAAGTCGCAGCGGTCAGCCGACGCGTGTCGCTCGGGTCGCGCTCGCCCGCTCGATCAGCGCCGGTGCGCGCAGGCGTTCGCCGATCGAGCGGACCTCGTCGCGTAGCGGTTCGGCCTCGTCGGCCCGACCCGACGACGTCAGGTGGTCTGCGCGGTCGAGCAGCGCGTAGGCAAGGTGATACGGGCTGCCGACGGCGCGTAGCTCCGCGACGGCTGCCGCGAGCGCGGCGTCGGCGTCGGCCGCGCCGGCCCCGGCCAGTTGCTTCGCCCTGGCCAGGCTGCGTTCGGCGCGCAGCAGCGGCGGCAGGTATCCGACCGGATAGGCATCGAGCTGCGCCAGCAATGCGGAGACCGTCGCTGGGTCATCGGTCGCGAATGCGGCTCGTACGGCGAGCGGCCACGCCCAGCCGATGGCCTCGCTGGCGATGCCCAGCGCATCCGCATATCCCATGATCGCTTGTGCGTGCGTCAGCGCTTCGCGCAACGCGCCACGCCCCGCCGCCTGCAGGGCATCGACGAGGTGCCCGATCGACTGCTCCTGGAGATCCTCACTCGCCCGGGCCCCGTCCATCTCGGGCGTGGCTTCGGGCATCGCTTCGCGGTCGCCGCGCAGCGCGGGCAGCGAGATCCGGTACATCGCGGTGTAGGCCAGTTCGGCCGAGCCCGGCTCGAATCCGTCGGACTCGGCGGAGTGGCGGAGCTCGCGCTCGGCTTCGTCCCAGTCGCCAGTCAGTATCAGCGCTACGGCCAGGTTGGACACGGCACTCGCCAAGTCGTACTGGGATCCCAACTGCCGCGCCCGCTCGACCGCGGCCCGCGCCGCCACCGCCGAGGCAGCCGGATCGGTGACGCGCAGAACGTTGGCGAGATTCAGCTTCGCGATCGTCCAGGTTCTGGTGTCGCCGACCTGCTCGGCGAGCCGGGCGGCGTAGTCGAGATCGGCCACCGCCTCCGCGCGCCGATTTCGCACGTCCGCGGCGATCGCGCGCGTGACGAACCGGCCCGCCAGCAGCGCCGGACCCTCGTCGAGCGCTTGGCTCAAGGTCAGCGCTTCCGACGCCAGCCGATAGGCGTCCTCGCCACCGCTGAACGTCGCCAACGACGCGAGCTCGCCGATCGCTTGGACGGTGTCGAGATCGGGAGCCGCGGTGTCTTGACCCGGGTCAGGGTTGAGCACGACCAGCGCTGCGTCGAGGCGCTGGCGCGCGTCGGAATGCCGACCGGCGCGACGCAACAGCCGGGCAATCACGACGTCTGTACGGGCAACCGCGCGTTCCATGCCGCTCGCGGCGTACAGCACCCGGGCCCGCTCGGCATGGGCGATGGCGGGATCGAAGTCCGCCGCCAGGCCCAGTGCCTCGGCCGCTTGCTCCCACCAGCGAGCGGCATCGAAGGCAGCCGCCTCGGACTGTTCGGCGAGCTCGGCGGCTTCGGCGTAGGTTGCGCCGGCCCGCATCGGGGCACCGGAGCGTTTCGCGCGCTCGGCCGCGCGCAGCAACGCGGCAACCGCCTCGGCCCGGATGCTCGCGGCGTCCTGATCGTCGGGCACCGCGGCGAGCGCGTCGAGATAGTGCCGCGCGACGACCTCGGCGAGTTCCTCCCCGTCGTTGGCGAACGTGGCGCGCAGGTGAGCGGCGACGGCAAGGTGACGCGCCTTGCGGTCGCGCCGCGACAACGTGTCGTAGGCCACCTGGCGCAGCAGGCTCTGGCTGAAGTGGTAGTCGCCGCGCTGCGGAGACAGCGGGTCGGCCGAGATCTCGAAGACCTCCCGACGCAACAGCTCGGCGAGTCCGGCCTCGATCGCGGCGGGCTCGCGGCCCGACACGGCCACCAGGGCCTCTTGCGGGAAGCTGCTGCCGAGCACGGCGGCGTCGGCGACCAGCGCCCGCAGCGACGGGTCGAGTGCGTCCAGCCGCGCGGCGAGCAACGCGTGCAGGCTGTCCGGCACGGACAGCTCCCCGACGTCGCCGACGAGCCGGTACACACCCTCGATCGGGACGACCACGTCGCGGTCGATCAGCGAGCGCACGGTCTCGACCGCGAACAGCGGATTGCCCTGCGCCTGCGCCGCGATCGCCGCGACCGCCGAAGCGGGCATGCCCGGCACCAGCGCGTCGACGAGCGCGTCCATCGAGCGGGCGTCGAGCGGGTCCAGGGTAAGCGCGGTGCGGTTGCGGCCGGAGGCCCAGCCGGCGCGTTGCTCGTCCAGCTCGGGCCGGGCGAACACGAGCACGTAGATCGGCGAGGTGCGCGCCCAGTCGACGAGGTGGTCGAGGAATTCGAGCAGCGCGGGGTCGGCATGCTGCGCGTCCTCGATGAGCAGGACGGTCGGACTGACGTCGGCCAGCCGTTCGAAGAACAGCCGCCAGCCGGCGAACAGCTCTTCGCGGGGCAGCGTCGTGTCGGCGCTCCCGGGATAGCTCACGCCGAGCAGCCGGGCCAGGCGCGGGCCGACGTAGGCCTGCTCCGGCTCGTCCGGGACGAACTCGGGCAGACGCTGCGAAAGCTTGTCGGCCGCAACCTCGGCGGCGTCCTCCTCGGCGATGCCGAAGCGCTGCCGCACGATCTCGGCGAGCGCCCAGAACGCGACGCCTTCGCCGTAGGAGAGGCACCGCCCCTGGTGCCAGAAGATCGCCTCCGCCAGGCCGTCCACGTACTTGCGGAACTCCCAGCCCATCCGCGACTTACCGACGCCGGCCGGACCGGACACGAGCACCAGCCGCGGGGTGCGCCGCTCCGCACTGGCATGCAGCAACTCCTTGACCGTACGAAGCTCGGCGTCACGGCCGAGGAACGGCGCCTCGAGACCGTCCACCCGCTGGCTGCCGCCGACTCCGGACAGCACTCGCGTCGCCCGCCACAGCCGCGCGGGCTCGGCCTTGCCCTTGAGCACGTGTTCGCCCGCGTCCTCGAAGCCGACCGACGCCTCACCCAGCCGCTGCGTCGCGTCGTCGACCAGGACGACACCGGGCCGCGCCGCGGACTGCACCCGGGCCGCGGTGTTCACCGCGTCGCCGGCAACCATCCCTTCGCCGGTGGCTCCGATCGTGGCCGCCACCTCGCCAGTGACGACGCCCGCTCGCGCAGCCAGGCCGGGCGCGCCGACCCGCTCGCCGAGCGCGGCAACCGCGGCGACCACGTCGAGCGCGGCGCGTACCGCGCGTTCGGCATCACCCTCCGTCGCGACCGGCGTTCCCCACACCGCCATGACCGCGTCCCCGATGAACTTCTCCACGACGCCGCCGTACCGCGCGATGACGGTGCGGGCGGCCTCGAAGTACTCCGACAGCAGCTCGCGCACCTGCTCGGCGTCGCGGCTCTCGGACAGCGGCGTGAACCCGACGAGATCGGCGAAGAGCATCGAGACGATCCGGCGCTCGCTGACGGGTTCCGCCGTGGCGGCCGCGGCAGCGCTCGGTGTCGGTGTCGTGGCGCCGGGCTGCAGTGGTGAACCGCACTCACCGCAGAACTTGCCCGATTCGGCCGGAGCGCCGCAGACGGGGCAGCTAGCGGCTAACGAATGGCCACATTCGAC
>JAICKR010000087.1 GCA_025927835.1 Jatrophihabitans sp.
GACCGCGAAGGCGTGGACGGCCGACCACGCCGCGCACGCCCTCGCGGCGCGGTACGACACCGCGGTGCTGGTCGAGCTCGGCGGCGACCTCGCCGTAGCGGGCCGCCGCCCGGACGGGTGGTGCGTGCAGGTCGCCGAACGCGAGAGCGGGGACGGGCAGCTCGTGCTGGTCCGGCACGGCGGGCTCACCACGTCGACGACGACGGTGCGCACGTGGCGCCGCGGCGGCGCGCTGCAGCATCACCTCCTCGACCCCGCGACGGGACGTCCCGCCGCCGGCCCGTGGCGCACCGCGTCGGTCGCCGCGCCGTGCGCCCTCGCCGCGAACGTGGCGAGCACCGCGGCCATCGTGCTCGGCGCGGACGCGCAGGAGTGGCTGGCCGCGCGTGGCCTCCCCGCGCGACTCGTCGCCCAGGACGGCACGATCACGACGACCGGCGGCTGGCCGGCACCCCTTTCCGTCGCGCAGGATGAAGACGGCACGGCGGTGGCGGCATGAACGTCTGGTTCACCGCACGCGGCGCCGGGCTGTCGGCACTGGTGCTGCTCAGCGCGTCGACCGCGCTCGGCGCGCTGGCCAGCCACCGGTTCCGGCCCGGCGCCCGCTACGTCGTGCAGTACCTGCACCGTGCGTTCGCCGGTCTCGGGGTGTCGGTCCTCGTCCTGCACGTCGGCACGATCCTCGCCGACTCGTACGCGCAGGTCGGGTGGCGCGGCGCGTTGATCCCCTTCACGTCCGGCTACCGCCCGACCGCCGTCGCGTTCGGCTCGCTGGCCGCCTACACGTTCCTCGGCGTCGCCGTGCTCGGCCTCGCGCGCGGCCGGATGGCGGCCACGCCCGCCGGCGCCCGCGCGTGGCGCGGGCTGCACGGGCTCGCCTACGCCGGTTGGGGGCTCGCGATCCTGCACGGCTTCACCGCCGGCAGCGACAGCTCGCAGGGCTGGGTCCGGCTGACGTACCTGCTCTGCCTCGCCGCGGTCGGCGCCGCCGCGGGCAGCCGCTCCCTGCGCGTCGTCCCCGTCCGCACCCAGGGAGTCCTGCGATGACCACGCTTCTCGACGCACCTGTGGACACGTCCGCGTGGACGATCGGCCCCCCGCGGCTGCTCGCCGGCCTCGACCGGGCCGAGCGGCTCGACGCTGCGGCGCACCTCGCGACGCACGGGCCGCTGCCCGGCTCCGACCTGCGGCTGCTGCTCGGCCACCTCGACGCCGCGCGGCTGACCGGACGCGGTGGCGCCGGCTTCCCGCTGGCCGCAAAGCTGCGCGCCCTCACCGGCGGTGCGCGGCGCGTGGTCGTCAACGGCACCGAGAGCGAGCCGACGAGCCGCAAGGACCGCACGCTGCTGCGCCGCACCCCGCACCTCGTGCTCGACGGTGCGCTCGCGGTGGCGCACGCGACCGGCGCGCGCGAGGTGGCCGTCGCGGTGCACGACGAGCGCAGCGCCGAGTCGGTGCGGGCCGCCGCGGCCGAACGTCCGGACGGACGACAGGTGCGCGTGCACCTCACCGCGGGCGGCTTCGTCTCCGGCGAGGCACGCGCCGTCGTGCGCGCCCTCGACGGCGGCCCGGCGCTGCCACCGGGCCGGCGTACCCCGCCGACCGCGACCGGCACGCTGGTGTCGAACGTCGAGACGTTCGCGCAGCTCGCCCTGCTGCTGCGCCTCGGCCCGCGCCGCTTCGCCGATACCGGCACGCACGCCGAGCCGGGCACCGCGTTGCTGACGATCGGCGGCGCGGTGGCGCGCCCGGGCGTCGTCGAGATCCCGCTCGGCACGCCGCTGGGCATCGTGCTCGCCGCGGCCGGCGCGCCCGTGTTGCCGCAGGCCGTGGTCGTCGGCGGCTACCACGGTTCGTGGCTCGCCCCGCTCCCGCAGCTCCGGCTCGGCCGCGAGGGCGTGGCCGCGGCGGGCGGCACGTTCGGCGCGGGCGTGGTGCTCGTCCTCGACGGCGCGACCTGCGCGCTGGGCGAGCTCGCCACCGTCACCGGCTGGCTCGCCGCGGAGTCCGCGGGTCAGTGCGGGCCGTGCCGGTTCGGGCTGTCCGCGCTCGCGGCGGACGTCGCCGCGCTCGCCGCGGGCCGCCCGGCCGTCGCCGCCGCATTCGGCCACGCACGCACGGTGGACGGGCGCGGGGCGTGCAGTCACCCGAGCGGCGCCGCTCGGTTCGTCACGTCCGGGCTGCACCTGTTGCAGGACGAGGCCGACCAGCACCTCGCCTACGGCGGCTGCGGCCGGCCGGTGCTCGGCCAACTGCCCGTCGGCGGTGCGCGATGACCGCGACCCTGTCGGTCGACTGGACGCGCTGCGACGGGCACGGTCTGTGCGCCGCGCTTCTCCCGGACGCGATCGTGCGCGACGAGTGGGGCTTCCCGATCGTTCGCGCCGGTGCGGTCGACGCCTCCGACGAGGCCGACGTCCGCCGCGTCGTCGCCGCCTGCCCCGCACTCGCACTGCATCTGGAACAACGATGACCGCCGTCCAGGTGCTCGACGTCGAGATCGTCGTGCCGGTCTTCAACGAGGAACGCGACCTCGAACCGAGCGTGCGCCGGCTGCACGCCTTCCTGCGCGACCAGTTCCCGTTCGAAGCGCTGATCACGATCGCCGACAACGCCAGCACCGACACGACGTGGGACGTCGCCCACCAACTCGCGGCCCGGCTCGACGGGGTGCGCGCCGTCCATCTCGACGCCAAGGGCCGCGGCCGCGCACTTCAGCACGTGTGGACGTCGTCGCAGGCGCGCGTCGTCGCCTACATGGACGTCGACCTGTCGACCGACCTCAACGCATTGCTGCCGCTGGTCGCGCCGCTGATCTCCGGACACAGCGACGTCGCGATCGGCTCGCGGCTCGCCCGCACGTCGCGCGTGGTGCGCGGGCCCAAACGCGAGCTCATCTCGCGCAGCTACAACCTGCTGTTGCGCACGACGCTGCGGGCCCGGTTCTCCGATGCGCAGTGCGGCTTCAAGGCGATGCGGACGGACGTCGCGCGGCTGCTGCTGCCGCACGTCCAGGACACGTCGTGGTTCTTCGACACCGAACTGCTGGTGCTCGCCGAACGTGCCGGCATGCGCATCGCCGAGGTGCCGGTCGACTGGGTGGACGACCCGGACAGCCGGGTCGACATCCGGGCGACCGCGCTGGCCGACCTGCGCGGCATCGCCCGGCTCGGCAGCGCGCTGCTGCGCGGAGAGCTGCCGCTGCACGAGCTGCGCACCGACTCTGCCGAGGAGGCAACCCGATGATCACGATGCCCCCACCTGAGATGATCTCGGCGCCGGCAGCGGAAATCCGAGGTTCTCGCCGAGATCATCAGCGATGGTCCACCGGTGCGCTGCTGCTCGGCACCGCGTTGCTCTACCTCGTCGGGCTCGGCGCGTCCGGCTATGCCAATGTGTTCTACGCGGCGGCGGTGCAGGCCGGGACGCAGAGCTGGAAGGCGTTCTTCTTCGGCTCGTTCGACTCGTCCAACTTCATCACCGTCGACAAGCCACCGCTGTCGCTGTGGCCGATGGAGCTGTCCGGGCGGATCTTCGGCTTCAACTCGTGGTCGATGCTCGTGCCGCAGGCGCTCGAGGGCGTGGCCGCGGTGTGGCTGCTGCACGCAACGGTGAAGCGCTGGTTCGGCCATTGGTCCGGAATCCTCGCCGGCGCGCTGCTCGCACTCACGCCCGTCGCGGTGCTGATGTTCCGGTTCAACAATCCGGACGCGCTGATGGTGCTGCTCATGGTCGCGGCCGCCTACTGCACGGCGCGTGCGGTCGAGGCCGCGTCAACCCGCTGGCTGCTCGGTGCGGGCGCCGTGATGGGGCTGTCGTTCCTCGCGAAGGGGCTGCAGCCGTTCACCTTGCTGCCCGCGCTTGCGCTCGCCTACCTCGTCGCGGCGCCCACCTCGCTTCGCCGCCGGCTGTTCCACCTGCTGGCCGCGGCCGGCGCGCTCGTCGCCGGCGCCGGCTGGTGGGTGCTCGCGGTGCAGCTGACGCCGGCCGCAGACCGTCCCTACATCGGCGGCTCGGGCGACAACTCGCCGCTCGGCCTCGCGTTCGGCTACAACGGGCTGTCCCGGCTGTCCAGCGACACGAGCGGGCCGGGCAGCGGCTTCGACGGCCCGACGGGCATCGGCCGGATGTTCAACTCGCTCAACGGCGGGCAGATCGCCTGGCTGCTGCCGACCGCGTTGCTCGCGACGGCCGTGCTGGCCGCGGTGTCGTGGCGCGCGGCGCGCACCGACCGCACCCGCGCCGCGGTGCTGCTGTTCGGTGGCTGGCTGCTGATCACCGCAGCGGTGCTCAGCTTCGCCGGCGGCGTCATCCACACCTACTACACGGTCGAGCTCGCCCCGGCGATCGCCGCACTCGTCGCCGTCGGCGCGGTCGTGCTGTGGCGCTCCCGTGCCCGGACGATGCTCGCCGTCGGCGCCCTCGTCACCGGTGGCTGGTCGTACGCGCTCCTGCACCGCACGCTGTCGTTCGTGCCATGGTTGAAGTACGTCATCGTGCTCGCCGCGCTCGGCACCGCGATCGCGCTGCTGGTGCCCGGCGTGCGACGCCAACTGACCGCGGTCGCGCTGACCGCCGGACTGCTCACCACCGTCGGCGGCACCGCCGCCTACGCGCTGGACACCGCGTCCACCGCGCACACCGGCTCGATCCCGACGGCCGGGCCCGCCGTCTCCGGCGCGGGCGGGTTCGGCGCCATGGGCGGTCCCGGCGGCGGACAGCCCGGTGTCCCACCGAGCGGCGGCTTCCCCGGCGCCGGCTCCGGCTCGAACTCGGGCACGCTGCCGTCCGGCCCGCCGTCGGGCGGTGGCGCGGGCGGTGGCGCAGGTGGCGGCGCGACGACGCTGAGCTCCGCGCTCGTCACGTTGCTGAAGCACGCCGGCACCAAGTGGGCCGCGGCCACCACGGGCTCGCAGTCGGCCGGACCGCTCGAGCTCGCGTCCGGCACCGCGGTCATGTCGATCGGCGGCTTCAACGGCGGCGACGCCGCACCGACGCTCGCGCAGTTCCAGGCCTACGTGCAGGCGGGCCTGGTGCACTACTTCGTCGGGGGTGGCCAGGGCGGCGCGGGTGGCGGTCCCGGCGGCGGTCCGGGCGGCGGCCCCGGCGGCGGTCCGGGCGGCGGCCCCGGCGGCCAGGGATCCGGCAGCGCGATCGCCCAGTGGGTCGCGGCGCACTACACGGCCACCACCGTCGGCGCGACGACCGTCTACGACCTGACGAACGCCGCGTCATGAACTCAGAACGCGAGGCGGTGGCCGCCGGGTCCGGCAGCCTCGATCGTGAAGGCGCCGAGCACGACCCCGCCGCCGTGCCCGGTACCGCCGAGCAACGCCACGATCTTGTGGTCGCCGGGCGTGTAGCGGTACAGCGTGCCGGCCGGGGTCCGGCAGCCGTTCACCTTCACGAAGTAGAAGGCGTCATCGGTGTGCCCGGTGATCGCGCCGGCGACCGGTGCACCGTTCTCCTGCACCGGGCGGGCGATCCCCTCGCCGTCCACGAGCGAGATCCGGTCGTTGCCGCCGCAGCTCGGCACCTCGATCCCGTACGTCCGACCGGCCACCCGCACCACGTCATACAGCTGATACGGCGAGCCGGTGAGCGTGCGGCCGACGCCGACGCCCGGCGCCGGCCTGGCGAGCCGTACCGGCGCGCCACCGTCGAGGGGCACCGCGAAGATGCCCGCCTGGCACTGCACGAGCAGCGACTGCTCGTTCCACGGCTCGGCCGTCCTGCAGTTCCGGCCCGGCAGCCGCAGCGACGCCAGCACCTTGCCTTCAGGTGTCTGCACGACGATGCGCCGGCTCGTCACGACGATCGCGGTCTGCCCGTTGATGCTCACCGGCATCGCCGATCCGTCGGCGCTGTCGAGCGCTTCGTCGACGGCCGACGGCCCGTGGACCGAGCGCACCCGTCCGGCCTCGTCGACGAGCTGGGTACGGGTGCCGACCATGACGCGGCTCAGCGAGCCGTCGGGCGTGTCGAAGCCGATGTAGAGGTGGCCCCTCGGCGTCGAGAACCTGTGCTGGACACGGGTTCGGAGGTCCAGCACCACGACGTCGAACGGACCTGACCCGGGGCCACGGATGAAGGCGACGTGGCTGTTGTCGTCGGACACCGCGTCCAGGTCGTAACCCGAGGGCAGGGTCGCGATCGCCTGCCGCTGACCCGTGGGCGACACGAGGAACACCGTCTGCTGCCTCGCGGCCGCCTTCGGGACCCACATCGCAATCGTCCAACCGGGACTCACGCCGCTCCATGACCGGACGTTCGGGGTGGTGAGGCGCAACGGTTCATCCGCCGGCTGCGAGGTGCGGTTCGCGACGTGCGCGACGACGAGCGCAACGGCGGCGAGCAACACGACGGCCGCGGCCGCCAGCAACGGCGCCAGCCACGGCCGCCGGCCCGCGCGGCTCACGGCGACCGGTTCGTCGAACGCAGGCGGCTCGTGCGTCAGGTCGGCGGCGGTGACCTGATCGGTGCGCGCGCGGTAGGCCGAGCGCAGCCGGTCCTCGAGCTCGGTGTGGTTCATCGCGTTGCCTCCAACGCCTTCTGCAGCTTGTCGAGAGCGCGGCTGGCCGTGGACTTCACGGTGCCGCGCGAGATGCCGAGCGTCGCGGCGATGTCCGCCTCGGACAGCTCGGACCAGTACCGCAGCAGCAGCACCTCCTGATCGCGGGCCGGCAGCGTGCGCACTGCCGCGAGCAGCGACGCGTGCTCGTCGGCGAGCAGCGCCGGCTCGTCGGCCGCCGCACCGACGTCCGGCTCCGCGACACGCAGGTGCGCGCGCACCGTGCGCCGGCGGCGCAGCGCGTCCCGCGCGCCGTTGAGCACCGAGCGGCGCAGGTAGGCCAGCGCGGCCTGCGGGTCGCGGATCGTGCCGAGCTTGCGGTGCAGCGCGAGGAACGCGTCATGGACGACGTCCTCGGCGGCGGGCGTGCCGTCGACCAGCAGCACCGCCATCCGGACGAGCCCGAGGCGGTGCTCGGCGTACAGGGCAGCGACGTCGACGTCCACTGCGACCTCCCGCACCACCGTCATACATCCAGGACGTACGAACGAGCCGAAGGTTGAGTGCGAGCAGAAGGTAGCTAGCTCAGCCCGGCGTAGGAGTGCAGGCCCGACACCACGATGTTGACGATGAGGAAGTTGAAGGTGATCGCGCCGAAGCCGGTGAGGTTGATCCAGGCGGCGGCGCGGCCCTTCCAGCCGGCGGTCGCGCGGGCGTGCAGGTAGCAGGCGTAGACAACCCAGACGATGAACGCCCAGGTCTCCTTGGGGTCCCAGCCCCAGTAGCGGCCCCAGGCCGCCTCGGCCCAGATCGCGCCGCAGATGATCGCCACGGTGTAGAGCGGGAACGAGAACGCGACGACCCGGTACGCGGCCTTGTCGAGCGATTCGGCGGCGGGCAGCTTCACCGCGAGGTTTGCGAGTCGCTCGGAGCCGAACGGCTTGCGGTCGTGCCGCGCCTTCACCAGGTAGAGCACGGTGAGCACCGCGCTCGTCATCAGCGCACCCTCGGCGATCGAGACGAGCGTGACGTGGATCGCCAGCCAGTACGACTGCAGCGCCGGCACCAGCGGCTGCGCCTTGGAGTAGAGCACCGTCCCGGCCAGGAACATCATCAGGATGACGGGCAGCAGCACGAACCCGCCGAGGTAGCGCAGCGCCGGCAACCGCCAGAGCACGGCGAGGAACGCCAGCACGCCGACGAGCCCGGCGACCGACGCGAACTCGTACATGTTCGACCACGGCACCGCGTCGACCGCGAGCGCGCGCACCGCGATCGAGGACGTGTGGATCAGGGCGCCGGCGACGCACAGGACGACCGACCACCAGCCGATCCGCTCGGCCCTGGACGCCCGCGCGACCGCGGGGTCGGCCGGGAGATCGGGCGGGTCAGCGGGCAGCGCGTCCTCGACGACCGAGGGGCCGCCGGCCCCGACGAGCTCGCGGGCGGGGGCCGGCGCGACGGCGAGCTTGCGCCCGACACGGCCGAACGCGTACTCGGCGGTGAAGCCGACCATCGCGCCCGCGTAGACCGCGATCGCGGTGGTGAACAGCCCGTCCGAGAGGTGGGCCATCGAGCCGTTGATGCCTGACACGCGTCAGTCCTTTCCCGCCCCGATCGTGTCGGCCGACACGACCGGCTCGACCGGCGTCGCCCTGCCGCGCAACCGCTCCAGCAACCCGGCGAACTCCGTCGGGAAATGCCCGGAGTCGCTGCGCGCGAGACCGCCGACCGTCACCACGGTAGGCGATTCGGGTTCTGCGGCGCCCGCCGGGGCGATGCGAACCCACAGCCGGCGCCGCCGGATGCCCAGCGAGCCGAGCAGGCCGACCACCATCGCCACCGCGGCGATCAGCAGATAGGACTGCGCGGGGTCGTGCGAGATCTGCAGGCTCGCCCAGGGCACCCAGCCGTCGAAGGTCACCGAGACGCCGTCGCGCAGGCGCTTGGTCTGCCCGATGTGCAGGTCGGCAGTGCCGATCCGGGTCATCTTCGAGGTGTCTATCGAGTACACCGAGTGCGGCTCGCCCGACCCGGAGAGGTCACCTTCGTAGACGAAGATCGACAGCGCCGGGTCCTGCACCTGCGGCGACGCCGAGCCGATCTTCCCGTTGCCCTCGTCGACGGGTGTGGGGGCGAACAGGCCGGAGATGCCGATGTCCTGCCTGGCGCCGTCCTTGCCCGGCTGCGAGAACGCGCCCTCCGAGAGGAACGTTGTCGGGTCGGTCGGGATGAACGGTTCGACGTCGTGGCGCACCGAGCCGTCGGGCATCCGGATCGTCAGGCGCGGTGCGAAGCCGTGCGTGATCAGGTAGACCCGGTCGCCCTCGAGGCGCAGCGGGTGGTTGACGGTGATCGAGGCCGTGCGCGGCTTGGCGCTCACGGAGGTGCGGTAGACGACATCGGCGCGGAACGTCCTGGGCTCGCCCTCGGCCGAGTAGCTCGCGGTGAACTTCGTCAGCTCGTCGATGCAGAACGGCGCGGGCCGCACCTTGCCCTCGGCCGCGAACCGTCCCGGCGACCAGGTGTCGTACTGCGAGATCGTGTTGCAGAAGCCGTTGTCCGCACCCTGCAGGACGATGCGCTGGCCCTGGTAGGTGTACAGGCGGCCCACGGCGATCAGCACGAGCGCGGCGAGCAGCGCGACGTGGAAGATCAGGTTTCCGGTCTCGCGCGAGTAGCCCTTCTCCGCCGACAGCGTCACCGCACCGGACGGCTCGGCGCGCTGGACGATCCGCCACCGCCGGCCGAGGGTCTCGCGCGCGGTGGCTGCGTACTCGCCCGGCGTCGCGGAGGTCTCGAACCGGCCCGACTCGGGCAGCCGCTCGAGGTTGCGCGGCGCGGGCAGCGGCTTGCGGGCGAGCGCGCGGGCGTGTACCCGGATGCGCGGGATGAGGCAGCCGACGAGCGAGACGAACAACAGCAGGTAGATCGCGGCGAACCACGGCGCGCCGAACACGTCGAACATGCCGATGCGGTCGAGAAAGCGTCCCCACGCGCCGTGCTCGGCGATGTAGGACGCGGTCTTGGCCGGGTTCAGCGGGCGCTGCGGCAACAGCGATCCGGGTACCGCGGCGACCGCGAGCAGGAACAGCAGCACGAGCGCGGTGCGCATCGCGGTGAGCCGCCGCCAGGCGATGCGCAGGTACCTCATACGTCGAATCCGGACGTGGTGCCGACCTTGGCGCGCAGCAGGTTCATCCAGTGGTCCCACGCGCCGGTCACGAGCAGCACGCCGATGCCGATGAGCAACACTCCGCCGATCTGGCTGATGATGCGCCGGTGCGTGCGCACGAAGCCGAGCACGGACGACACCCAGCCGAAGCCGACCGCGACGAGCACGAACGGGATGCCGAGACCGAGGCAGTAGAAGACCTGCAGGAACGCGCCGCGGCCGGCCGAGCCCTGTGTGTAGGCGAGCGCGTTCACCGCGCTGAGTGTCGGGGTGAGGCACGGGGTCCACGCGAGCCCGAACACGATGCCCAGCAACGGCGCGCCCACCAGCCCGGCGCGCGGCAGCCGGTGGAAGCGCAACTCGCGCTGCAGCATCGGGATCGCGCCGAGGAACACGACGCCCATGACGATCGTGACGACGCCGAGCACCCGCTCGATCGTCCTGACATGCGTGCGGATCGAATCGCCGAGCTCGCCGAACAGCACGCCCTGCAGCACGAAGATCGCGGTGAAGCCGAGCACGAACAGCAGCGCCCCCGACACCATGCGGCGCTGGCTCGGCTTCGGTGCGTCACCGGACAGCCCGGCGACGTAGGACAGGTAGCCGGGCACGAGCGGCAGCACGCACGGCGAGAGGAAGCCGACCACGCCGACGAGGACGGCGACGCCCGCGGCCACCAACAGCGGCCCGTCCGTGACCGTGTGCGCGAAACTCACGACTCGCTCACCGCTCCGCGAGCAACTTGTCGATCGCGCCGGTGAGGTCCTTCGCGGAGACCCGGATGATGTAGACGGCCGCGACCTTGCCCTGCTTGTCGAGGAGGACGGTGAAGGGCAGGCCGGTCGCCGGCAGATCACCGAGACGCAAAAGTGCCTCACCCGGCTCGTCGTAGATGATCGGGTAAGTGATGTCGTAGTCGCGTACGAACGCTTTCGCGTTGCTCTTCAGGTCCTTGGTGTCGATGCCGAGGAACGCCACGCCGCGGCTCTTCACCTTGCGGTACACGAGATCGAACTGCGGCGTCTCGGTCCGGCACGGTGTGCACCACGCGGCCCAGAAGTTGATCACCACGACCTTGCCGCGGGTGGCCGCCAGACTGGTCGTGCCACCGTCGAGCAACGTGCCGCCGAACGCCCCGGCCTTCCTGCGGTCGGCCTCGGGGTAGAGCTTGCCGAGCTGGGTGCCGGAGTGGAACTTGAACGTGCTGTCCGGGTTCGGGTCGACGGCGTCCGAACCGGTGCACGCCGACAGCGCGAGGGCAGCGGCGAGCACGAGCAGCAGGCGGTATTTCATCGCCGTCCAGTGTGAACGACGCCCCTGTGTGACCTGACTCGCCCCTCGCTGTTCGGGCTACGCCCCCGCGCCGTGCCCGCTCGGCAGCGCGGACGCGGGCTCGTGATAGCCGAGCCGCACGATCTTGTCGCCGTCGAACGTCAGCGAGGTGACGGACGCGAGCGCACACTGCCGGCGGCGCGGGTCGTGGAAGAGCCGCTCGCCGAGTGCGCGCCGCCGGGCACACACGATCGGCAGTTGGTGGCTCACGCACACCGCGTCCCGGCCGTCGCCGGCGTCGCGGGCGGCGCGCGCCGCGGCGAGCACCCGCTCGGCGATCTCGGCGTAGGGGTCGCCCCAGGACGGGCGGAAGGGGTTGCGGAAGTACTTCCAGTTGGACGGGTCGGTGAACAGCCCCTTGCCACCGGCGACCCGGCGGCCCTGCAGGTGGTTGTCGGCCTCGATGAGGCGCTCGTCGACCGCGACCTCGAGCCCGGTGTCGGCGGCCAGCGGTTCGGCCGTCTGCCGTGCGCGCTCGAGCGGGGACGAGACGAGGTAGCCGATGTCGTAGCGGCGCAGGTAGTCGGCCGCGGCGCGGGCCTGCCGCTCGCCCAGCTCGCTGAGCTTGAACCCCGGCAGCCGGCCGTACAGCACGCGGCCGGGGTTGAAGACCTCGCCGTGGCGCAGCAGGTGGACCGTCACCGTCGGTGTCACCTCGCCATGTTGGCAGACACCGGCAGACGGGTCAGACCGTCGTCGGACCCGCGGGCTAGCGTCGCAGCCATGACGATCGACTTCCTCGGGCACGTGCGTAGCGAGGCAGCCCGGTTCGGCGAGGTGCTGCGCGACACGGCCCCCGACACCCGCGTCCCGTCCTGCCCGGAATGGACCGCCGACGACCTGCTCTATCACCTCGCCGAGGTCTTCGACAACTGGACGAAGGTGGTGGCCGAAGACCGCGAGGGCGATGACATCCCGCCGCCGGAGCGGCCCGGGGACCACGCCGGTCTGGTCGGCCTGTACGACCAGGCGACGTCAGCGCTGCTCGACCTGCTGGCGGCCACGCCGAACGACAAGCCGATGTGGTCGTGGGTGGCCGACGACGTGACCGCCTCCTGGCTGACGCGGCGGATGGCGCACGAGGCACTCATCCACCGCCTCGACGCGGAACTCACCGCCGACGCCGTGACCGGCTTCGACCCGGCACTCGCGGCCGACGGCGTGTCCGAGGTCGTGTACTACTTCTACGGCTGGCGTCCGGGGTGGGCGACGATCACGCCCGGCCCTGCGGTCGGCCGGTTGGCGACGACCGACACCGGCGACGAGTGGCTGATCCGGTTCGACACCTGGAGCGGGCACAGCCCGGACTCCGGTAAGACCTACGACGGCGAGTCGTTCCTGGCGCTCGTCGAGTCCGGCGAGCCGTCCTACTCCGTGCAGGCGAGCGCGCGCGATCTCGACGCATGGCTGTGGAACCGGCCGACCGTGACCGCGCCGGCCATCGAGGGCGACGCGGCTGTGCTGCAGGAAGTCGTGGCCAAGGGTCTGCAGTGACCCAGTTCAGACGCGGCCGACAGCAACCCAGGCCGCCGACTCGATCGGGAACGGGCCGTCGGGCAGCAGTTCCCGGCAGCGCGCGCACACCGCCTCGCGCCGCGCATCGTCCAGCCCGGAGACGTACTGGCCGGCCGGGCCGACGCCGAGCGTGTACGGCTCCCACCAGTCGTCGAACGACGCCAGCTCGACGCGCACGGTCAGCGCACCCGCCTCGACGTCGCGCAGCCCGGCCCGCTCGAAGTAGTCGGCGAGCTGCCCCTCGCGGGTGCCCGGCAGGTGTGTCTCGCCCGGTGCGTCCGGATCGACCTCGAGCGCCGCGCGCCAGAAGAACGAGATCGGGCTGCGATCGTTCTCGTAATCCCACACCGACGCGGCGACGAGCCCGCCGGGCCTGGTCACGCGCGCCATCTCGGCGCAGCCGGCAACCGGGTCGGACATGAAGTGCACGACGAGCTGGGCGAGCGCGAGGTCGAAGCTGTCGTCGTCGAAGGGCAGCTGCTCGGACTTGCCGTGCCGCACGTCCGCGTCCGGCAACCGTTCGCGCAACGCCGCGACGAACGGTTCGGACGGTTCGACCGCGGCGACCGCGCCCGCGCCGAGCCGAGCCACCAGCTGCGCGGTCAGCGCGCCCGGACCGGCTCCCACGTCGAGCGCCCGCTGCCCGGCTCGCGGCTCGACGAGGGCGAGGAACTCGAGCGCGAGCGGCTCGGAGAAGCGGCCCATGAACCGTCCGTAGGCGTCGGCCGCGACATTGAAGCTCATCGCATCCCCCCTCTTGCCGTCAGGCCTGGATCGTCACCGTCGTGTTAGTGTCTGACCAGTTGAAGAACCACCTCATCTCGGGCAGCGGCAGGTGGATGCAGCCGTGCGACCCGTTGGCCTTGTATCCCGGCGAGCCGTACGGGAAGGTCTGCCAGCTCGAGTCATGGAAGCCGAAATCCCCGTCGAACGGCATCCAGTACCTGACGAAGTCGCGGTAGCCGGGGCCGACGAGGTAGCGGTTGGTCTGCTTGTCCTGCACGTGCCAGGTGCCCAGCGGCGTGGGCGGGCCCCCGGGGGCGGCGGCCGGGGTGGCCCAACGCGAGGTTTACAGGGGGGTGGCCCGGCGCCGCCACGCGCGCCGCCCCCGGGAGCGCACCCCGCAGATGTGGGGCGGCGTGGTGTGCGGGGAC